>NZ_JAKMZC010000008.1:0-193838 GCF_029890535.1 Vibrio sp. S/42/10
ATACATCGAGTACTACAATACCAAACGTATAAAAGTGAAACTAAAAGGCCTGACTCCGATAGAATATCGAACTCAGGCCTTGAAAGCCGCTTAACAGAAATGTCCAACTTTACGGGGTCACTTCATTACATGCTGGCTTTTTGTTATTCATTGTATCTGTTTTAGGATAAAACAGTATTATCGAACACTAAACTTCGATTCTGCGCCCCGTTCAAAGTTAAAACGGAACCATTTGTCTACATCATCACAAATCCCCAGATAAGTCTCACCTCGGCGTCCTAGCGTTCTTGGGTTCTGAGAACAATACTGAGTTTTACCGACTTCATAACCTTGGCCATAAGCAGCATACAAATTTGCATCAATAGAAGGTGAAGATGCAGCTTCAGCCAAACTTTCTTCCGTCTGTTTTGTTTTTCCTTTTAGTGCCATCTCTTCACCAAAACTCTGCCAATCCATAGTGTTGGATGATGTTGGCGGTGGAGTTTGCGCACAACCAAATAGCATTACCGAAAATACCACTAGTAGATATTTCATAATTTCCTCCTTTTGAAAATATGATTAGCCTATATCGAGACTTTTAACTATTACGTCAGAATGCTCTCAGTAGTTCATCAACTAAAGCGGTTATTTCGCTTACACCAGTCACCCGAAAGTATTTCTTTATTCTCTGCTAGATCAAGCTGATACAAATATACCCATGCTAATCCAAATATAGTTTCTATTTGCTCGCGACGATACTCAACCGGGACATCCTCTAACCGATCGAGCGATGCCAGAACTTCGTCGTTAATTAAATAGACCTCACCAGCGACACTTTTCTTTCCAAAAACCATCGCTGGATATGCAACTAAATCAAAAATAGCATAATATTCAGGTGTATCAAACCTTCCTAAGTACTCGCACTGCTGCAAATAGTGATGGTTAGATTGACCTTGTCTCAACGTTCCATATACAAAAACAAGATGCTGCATACGCCCTCCATGACCCTTTCTATTTGTGTACCAATCAATGTATGAAACTACAGCAACTCGAATTCAAATGAATTTACTCAAATTCGAATTGATAAAGAAGGTCCACAGCACTATCAAGGCCAGATACTGCTTCCACGTAGAGATCCTGCATCAATCGATAACGAACGGTAAACTCACCCAATGAGTTGAAGATACCCACGCCATATTTGACTTGTAACCCCGGAAGGATATAACCACTCACCGTCACTTGAGAGTCATCTCCAGAGCCTGCGGTATCCAATTGTAGATCCTGTACGCCAAATGCCTCGCCAATTTCGCCAACGACCTTACCGCTCTTCGCTAAGCTCAAACCAATTAATGTGGTCGTCATAGAACCACTCGACTCTCCATCGATATCTTGGCCCCGTAAGATATAGGATAGCGCGTTGGCTTGCGGCATCGCAGGGTCAGAATAAATCTCGATGGTCGGCTCTGTAGCAGGGCCTGTAACTCGAATCCCAGCAGTCACGTCATCCTGAGTATTATCAGGGTTGCGAATCGCATTTATCGCTACATATGGCTGATCCGGTGGCCCATTCATTAGGATCTTGCCCTCTTCAATCAGGAGGTCTTGACCGAATGATTGATAAGTACCATCTACGATATTTACTTCACCGGTGATAAACGGGCCTTGATCTTTTTGAGCCACATTCAACTTACCCACTAAATCACCTTCAAGGCCAAAGGCTGAAAGCTTAAAGTCATCACCAATTGAAATATTAATATTAGTCATCACATTGAATGGAATCGTATCTTCACTTTCTGGTTGAAGGTCTTTATTCAAAATAACTTGATCAGAAGACACACCAACTGCTGACGGAGGTAAATCTTCTACGACAATTCGCCCCCATGGCAATGCAATGTCACCCGTAATTTTTGCAAGCTCCGGCGTAACATCAATGGTCATATCAGGAACTACTTTAACCTTGACCATCGGTGGAATATCAACCATCAACTCATCAGCAAAGATCCGGACATTTGATCGCCATGCTTGAAGATCCTGCCAATCTCCGGAGCCCTCAATATCAAGGTGGCCGTCTGGAGTCTCGACATTCGCATCAAGCTTTGCGCTGTAACCGTTAAAGTCGAGATCAATACGACCGTCTTTAACATCCACAGGCGTCACATCCCCTTTAACTTGAATCCCATTAACCGAGAATTGACCAAAAACTTGGGGGTGCATCAAAGAACCTTGGACCTTTAAGTCAGTCTCAAGATCAGCCTTCAGCATGCTGTATTCACCAAGGATCGGCTGTAAGAAGTCCAAATGGAATGTCGTTAGTTTAATTGCCGCATCGACCATTTTGTCTTCAGCAACAATATCTGGTAACGACACCGTGCCAGATAAGTCACCATTATCAGAAACATCCAACTTAAAGTCGGCATCCAGTTTGTTGTCTTTCAGCCGTGCATTCAATGCAACACTTTCCCACCCCAGTGTGATTGGCTCTCCGACTTGCTGAACAACCTGACCTTTTGGCATATCGACGCTAACCGTTACTTCAGGTTCGCCTTGTTTCGACCATTTGGCATGAGCGGTCGCATTCACTAAGCCCTCTAGTTGCGTCTCTTTAGGCACAAAGGCTTTAATCTGATCGAAGTCGAATTGGTTGATGGCCAACTTGGCCTCACCCGAATTTCCAACACGAACGTCTTCATCCAAACACACACTAGAACCGGCCTGTTTCCAACAATGAGCTTGAATATCGGCAAACTGCTTGTCGGCATCGGCTTTAATTGCGACGGGTTGGTCTAGCACCCAAGGTCCTTGTTCCGTGGCGATTTTGACTCGATCTAACGACCCATTCCAAATAATAGAAGGCTTTTGAATCAGCTCACCCGAAATAGCCAAGCTTGTGGAAATCACGTCGGATACCACGTCGAGCGTCACGGTATGCTGCTTCTCACCACCTTTCACGGTGAGATCAATGCTGTCAACCTTTTGCTCTTGATAGGCTAGGTTATTCGCTTTCAATACTAAATCAGCCTGAGGCGCAGGCAATGGAATCACTGAACCACGAAGAGATAGAGATTCTAATGTAGCTTCATCGTTCCAATCGACACGGTCGACGTTAAGAACAATGTCAACTTCCGGCTCTTTGAAAGGTCCGCTGAGACCAATATCGCCAATCACTGTACCTTTCAGTTCAGGAATACTTTTCGTTAATTGGGGAAGGTTAATAGCAACGCCCATATCCCACTGCTTGTCGAGTTGACCCTGTGCTTTTATAGAATTAACACCGTGAGCTAAGCTCAGGCCGCTGGTTTTTAGTTTAGGCTCACCGCTCGCGCTGCGGTCAGACGCTGATAACTGGCCTTCGATATCCAGAGGATATTCTCGCAAGATCCCCTCGATATCTAACTTAGGCAGCTCAATCGCCCAACCACCCGCTTCGGTCAACTCACCCGAAGTAACGATGCTTCCGCTAATGTTACCTTCGGCTTCTGGCCACTGCAGACCCGGCTGAATATCCTTCAGCGTCACATCGGCTTGCCAGTTAATAAGCTTCTTCCAACTCGCTTTAACCACACCATTGAGTTCACCACCCAGCGTGTTCAGTTTTAAGCGCTCAAGTTCAATCTGCTCGGTGGTGCCCTTACCCTCTAGGTCGATGGTTAAGGCAGGTATCTCCTGACCATCCGCTTCACCTTTAAACTGCACATTAAAACCATCTAATGAGCCATCGGCTTTAAACTTCTCGATAACCGCTTGGTAATCACTTTTACCAGTAAGAGGCCATTGCGCTTTACCTCCCTCTAAAAGAAGGTCAAATGGCAGAGTCGGCTCTAAAGATTGAATATCTCCTGACAGCTTTGCCTCAATCAGTTCAGAAAACTGAGAATCGAAGTGTAGCTTCGCGACACTCCCTTGTGCTTTCAGCGACAGTTTTTGACCTGTAAGATCAGTTTCTTTCACCTGTGCATTTAAAGAAAGGTCTAACGGATAGCCATCTTTAAGCTCAACTTTAGCGGCAAGGTTAGCGCTTGCTTGTGGCATATCAAGTTCAAGAGTAGAAACTTCGACCGTGTTTTTACCCGCTCGAGCTTCAAGCCCAAGGTGGTTTACCACAATCGGTGTTTCTTGTTCTAAGGTGAAACGGTTGAGGTCAAAACGCTCCAGCACAATCTGTAAAGGGACCCAAACTTCAGGCAACTCGATAGCAGCCTTAGTTGCAGTCTCTGGTTCGACGATTTCTGCTTGCGGCTCTTCGGTAGACTCTGCAAGTTTAACCTTAAGATCATTAAATAAGGTTGGCGATACAGTCAGCTTCTCACCCTGCATACTCAAAGCCGTTGAAAACAACCCCCATTCAATCTCATGCCCCAAGATATTCAGTTTAATATCAGACAAAGCAATACGGTTGATCACGATTGGCAGCGGTGTTTTCACCGATGTCACTGGCGGAGTCGGTTCTGTTTCTTCTGTAGAGGCAGGAGGCAATTCAGTAAATGCGAAGTCCAATCCTTGAATCGCTAAACGATCGACACACAACTTAGGATCAAGCAAACAGCGAGGGTTGATAGCCAATGCCATTTTTTGAACCTTGGTATCAATATGAAGACTGTCATCTTTAAATTGAACATTATGGAGAGTAAAACTCGGAAAAAGTGCCCCATTAGTACTTTCAACTTTAAGCTGTGGCAGCGCTTTTTCAGCCCCCCACAACACCGTGTTAAGTCCTAGGTTAGTAAATAAAACAAAACCTAAAAGTGCTATCAATAACAATAGAATCGACGTCAAAGATATCGATGTCCACTTAATGCACTTACCCATCACTTTGATCATAATTCAGGCCCTAAACTGAAGTGCACTTGAAACTCATCACCTGGGTCAGCATCAAGCCCCCACGCAAAATCTAAACTTACCGGTCCAACGGGCGATGCCCAACGAACGCCAACACCAGTACCGCGCTTCCATTCTGGTTTATCATTGAAGGCATCACCAATATCGTAGAAGGCCGCTCCCCACCAATTTCCAACTAGGCGGTATTGGTATTCAAACGAGCTGGTTGCAATAAATTTTGCACCGGTTAATGCACCACTTTCATCTTTAGGAGATATAGACTCATAGCCATAACCACGGAGACTATTATCACCACCCGCGAAAAATCTTAGTGAAGGTGATAATTTATCAAACTCGTCAGCAAAGTTACCGCCAAACTGAAGCCGAGTTAAACCTCGATGATTATCGCCAATACTTCTGATCCATGCAGTTTGTCCTTGGAAACGAACTACCTTAGTTTCAGACAATATTGTGTCATCGCCCGCTTCAATCATGACGCTCTGTTTATCTCCCCACATCGGCATCGAACCACCTCGAGTTCGAGTTCGGGAAAACGCCACGCCTGGTAACACAAATTGCGCTAAATCGTCTTGTAGACCTTGTTCATAGTTTTCAACTAGGTATCGAATGAACACCGTACGTTGCCAGCCGTTATCTAATCGCCAATATCTTTCCAAAGCGAGGTTTGACTCCAAACTCTTGGTATCACGATTATCCAGATTCTTCATACCGTACTTAATTTGATAGTAATCATTAAGTACATCATCCAAAGGGATTTTATACGTTGCTGTTATCGTCTGCTCTGGTTTAGAGATAGACAAACTGCTATTGAAACTATGACCAAGTGAGTTTACCCAAGGTTTCTTCCATTTGAGGGTACCTTTTACGCCAAGGTCAGTAGATACACCGATACCTGTTTCGATTTGGTTACGCGCTTGCGGAGCAAGGCTCACCTTCATCGGAATTTCTCTGCCATCACCCAACTGACTTAAATCAGGCTCAACAAAAACAGATGAGAACCAATCAGTATTAGAGAGATTTTGGTTATACTCGCCTACTTTTGTGATCGAGTACGGTTCACCATCTTCAAATGGTTTAAGGGATTGCACCTTTTCATCTTCAATTTGGCTACCCGTCACCTGGGTAGCACCAAAGTGATATCGAATGCCACTGTTATAGTGAAGGCGAACATAAGCACGATTTAATTCGGGCGCAACTTCTAACTTACTAAGCTCATACGAGCCATCGAAATAGCCTTTGGCTAATCCAAGATTACGGATAGATGATTTCAAAGAGTCATAATTGCCGTGGTTAAGAATCGAACCTTTCGACAGTTTGCTCTTGGCGATCAGTGCTAGAAAATCAGGATCATCTTCTGCTTCACCACTTAATACGATATCTGAGGTATAAATAACAACGGGTTCACCTGGTTCAACCGTAACGGTCAATTCAGTGTCGTCTTCGGAATGGGAAAAAGCGATACGAGGTTGGTAGTAGCCTAACGCATTCAACGCTTCTTTAATAATAGACTCCAAGCGAGATTGGAACCTCAATGAAGCCGAATACTCTTCTTCGGGGATCGCACTCAGATAAGCATCAACATTATCCTCAAGCGCTCCATCAAGCCCTTTAATCTCAAGGGAAACATCAGCGAAAGCAAGCGTCGATGACAATAGAGTGCTAATCAGAACTGGTAAAGTTTTTCTTATCATGTTTAATTGGTGCAGAAGTTATAAATACGTTAATAAAGTGAATAGAAATAATACCGCTAAAAAGGCATTGAGTCTGTAATAAATCCTAGAATAACAAGGTCTAATTTAAAGACTGATTCAATATAAACCAACAGTAAATATGAGCCTACAGTTAATATAAACCTAGATCTAATGTTAACTAACGCGGTAAACGTATGCGAAAAGGAATACAACATGCTAAATAAACAACAACTGGTTTCCGCTACAACCGCATTACCGGGGAATGCTGATCCAATCCGTATCACTGAACGCCATTTCATCAATCAAACCGACTTACTCGATGCGCCTACAGGTTCCCAACAAGAAGTATTACTTGGTATGGGGTGCTTCTGGGGAGCAGAGCGACTGTTGTGGCAACTTGATGGTGTAATTTCTACCTCCGTTGGTTACGCTGGCGGATACACAGTTAATCCAACTTATGAGCAAGTATGTACCGGGCAAACAGGCCATACAGAAGTTGTTCGAGTTATTTTTGATAGTGAGCAAACGTCTTTAGCACTAATACTTGAAACATTCTGGGAACGTCACGACCCAACTCAAGGGATGCGCCAAGGTAATGACTTAGGCACTCAATATCGCTCAGCCATATATACTTTCAGTGAAGAGCAACAGGCTATCGCTGAGCACTCTAAACGTGAATACCAGCGAGCAATGACTGAATCTTTAGGCAACGAGATCACAACGGAAGTTCTGCCTGCTGGAAAATATTTTTTCGCCGAAACTTACCATCAGCAGTACCTAGCAAAAAATCCGAATGGTTATTGTGGACTAGGTGGAACAGGTGTTTGTTTCCCACCGCAATAAAGTATAACCGGATATAAAACTAGAACGACTCGCATTAAAAAGGGCTTCATTAACGAAGCCCTTTTCAATTGTTAGCATGTTTTAGGTACGACAATAAACGAAGTTAAGTTACACGGGCAACGCAGCTATCGTGCCATTAACTTCTTTAAAAATAATCAATTTTTGTTTATCTGAAACTTCAGGGAGAAGCACCTTGCCTTGGTCGAAGCGAAACTCGCCGATACCTTCAATAGCAAACTGGCCTTTGAATAGGACTTTAACGAAACGCGCCACCTGATGTGGACGGTAAGTAGAAAACTCTCTTAACATAATACAACCTCAATTCCATTTGAGTACAACTGCTGCTTCTCTGAACAAAGCCTTATTCAAAGCACATCTCATTGCTAAATCCGTTAGCTAACAGCAAGATAATCTATTGTTTACCCTGATACTGTCGCATTATACCTTTTAGTAACAAGCCCGCAACTTGTTTCTACACCGTACGATAAAAAAGTTAAAGAGGCATTTTTCAGATTTCATATTATACTTCCAATGCAAACCAATAAGCGGAACAAAAATATAATGAAAAACAAAACTCTACTGGCTTTTTTAGCCGCAGCCTCTCCACTCCTCGCCAACGCTCACAATCTATCTGTAGGCTCTTCTCTGCCTTCTGTCGATGTTAGCAATTATGGTGAAATTGTCATAAACGACGGTAAAACAGGATATCAAACTTGGGCAACCAATGAGCTCCTAGGAAAAGTTCGCGTCGTTCAAGCTATCGCTGGTCGTAGCAGCTCTAAAGAGCTAAACGCACCACTGATGGCTGCAATTACAGCATCGAAATTCTCAGAAGACAGCTACCAAACCACCACAATCATCAACCAAGATGATGCCATTTGGGGTACTGGGTCTTTTGTTAAATCGTCAGCAGAAAGCAGTAAAGAAGAATTTCCATGGTCTTCGATGGTACTAGATGAAGACGGAACGGTAGCGTCATCATGGGCTCTAAAAGAAGAGAGCTCAGCGATTATCGTTCAGGACAAGCAAGGTAAAATCTTGTTTGTTAAAGAAGGCGCACTTAACGAAACTGAAGTCACTCAAGTCATTGAGCTGATTAAAGCGAGTCTTTAATCAGATATTCGCGTCTTTTTCGAGACCTAACCAAAGGATATTGTTATATTATAACAGTATCCTTTTTTAATTCTGTGGTAAATCATCTTCATGTGGCAAAACACACCTAACAATGTGAAACGCAAAATAGGCTTTTTGCTCGGGCTGATGCTCTTGCTCAGCGTATTAGCAGCCACACATATGGTAGACTCTGATCCAGGGCATCATACTTCACACCACTGTGAACTGTTTTCGATAAACCAATTCATCACGGCGCACTCACTTCCACAGGTTCCAGAGTTCCCTTCAGAGTTTACTGTCGCTACCACAGAGTCAATAATTTCGTTACAACGCTTATATTTTGCCTATTTAGCACGCTCACCTCCTGTAAAGATCGCTTAATTACCATTACTTTTTAATTAACCTTTATTCAGGAAAAAAACATGAAACCTACTATTTTAGCCGTTGTTATCGGCATGGCTGTGTCTACGAACGTTTTAGCAAACGAAGAATTCCGCTCTCACGAAGCACATGTGCACGGTAAAGTTGAAGTGAACATAGCTCAAGATGGGCAAGAACTGCTTGTTGAAGTGACGGCTCCAGGCGCTGATGTGGTTGGCTTTGAACATGCTCCAAAAACTGCAGAGCAGAAAGCTTTGTTTGAGCAAGCTATCGCACAATTAAACAAGCCAGAAGAGCTATTTGGTTTCAATAACACTAGCTGTACGCTGAAGTTCAAGTCAGTGACTAACACACTGGAAGGCGATCATGATGACCATGAAGGCCATGACCATACAGAACACGATCATGATGACCACGAAGGCCATGACCATGCAGAACATGATCATGATGACCACGAAGGCCATGACCATACAGAACACGATCATGATGACCACGAAGGCCATGACCATGCAGAACATGATCATGATGACCACGAAGGCCATGACCATGCAGAACACGATCATGATGACCACGAAGGCCATGACCATGCAGAACACGATCATGATGACCATGAAGGCCATGACCACTCAGAAGGCGGCCACGGTGAATTTACAGCCGAGTACCACTACCAATGTTCAGATATTGCTAATCTGAATACTGTTAATACCCAATGGTTCTCGAAATTCAGTAATACAAAGTCAATGACCGTGAACTTACTGACAGATAGTGTTCAAACGCAAGAAGTTCTTAATGCAGAACGTGTTAGCTTCCGATTCTAATAAGAATTCGATAGATTTTGCGTAGATAAACAACCAAGTAAGTATTCACTTACTTGGTTGTTAAAACCGGTGTACTTGGGGAATTAATTGTCTTTTAGACTGTCCAGAAGAGACACCGCTTTAAATATTGGAGCTAGTATGTCTTTTGACAGTTCATCACTTGTGGTCAAACTAGAAAATATCAGTTTTCGTTGGAAACCTGAATTACCCCCAACGTTAGAAATACCTTCATTACATATTCAACCTAAAGAGCACCTTTTTATTAAGGGGCCAAGTGGTTGTGGTAAATCAACACTGTTAGGGTTACTTACGGGGATAAACCAAGCGCAACAAGGCGAAGTGTCTATCTTAGGCCAAGACCTTACCCAATTGACACCACGTCAGAGGGATAAGTTTAGAGCCGATCATATCGGTTATATATTCCAACAATTTAATCTACTGCCTTACTTATCAGTAATCGACAATGTGACACTTCCTTGCCAATTTTCAAAAATTCGTAGACAGCAAGTCATTGAAAGTCAGAACAGCCTACAAGCAACCGCTCAAGAATTGTTGATCAGACTAAAGCTGCCTCAAGCCTTGATGGATAAACCCGTTACTGAGTTGAGTATAGGCCAACAGCAACGTGTCGCTGCAGCTCGAGCCTTGATAGGCCAACCTAAAATCATCATTGCCGACGAACCGACATCGGCTCTGGATCATAACAACCGAGAAGCCTTTATCGAGTTGTTACTAGAACAAGCGAACCAAGCAGGTTCCACTCTCATCTTTGTTAGTCACGATCCGACATTAGAGAAACTGTTCACTCGAACCATAGATTTAAAAACCGTTAATCAAGCTAAGGTTGTCGTATGAAAGTAATTACTCACTTAGCCCTAAAAAGCGTACTCAACCGTAAAGCCACAGCCATTCTGACGATTCTTACCGTAGCGGTGTCAGTCATTCTATTACTCGGTGTGGAACGTGTAAGAACCGAAGCTAAGAGCAGCTTTGCTAATACGATTTCAGGCACTGATCTTATTGTCGGAGGTCGATCCGGTCAGGTCAACCTACTGCTTTATTCGGTATTTAGAATCGGCAATGCCACCAACAACATCGACTGGAAAAGCTATGAAGAATTTAGCCAGCACAACGCTGTAAAGTGGGCCATACCAATCTCATTGGGTGATTCACATAAAGGCTTCCGCGTAATGGGCACCAACCATAGCTACTTCGTGAATTATCGCTATGGAAGTAAGCAGCCACTTACTTTTCAAAAAGGCAAAGAGTTCGAAGAGCTATTTGATGTTGTGATTGGTGCTGATGTCGCGAAAAAATTAGATTACAAGATCGGTGATAATATCATTCTTGCTCATGGCATCAGCGACGTCGCCTTCAGCCGACACGATAACCTGCCTTTCACTATCGTAGGAATCCTTTCTCCAACTGGAACGCCAGTAGACAAAACCGTGCACGTTTCATTAGAAGCCATTGAAGCAATTCATGTCGGCTGGGAATCTGGAGCAAATCTAGGGCATACACCGAACGCTGAAGTATTGAAGCAACGTGACTTCCAGCCTAAACAAATTACCGCAATGATGCTGGGGCTAAACTCGAAGATTCAAACCTTTGCACTGCAACGAGAAATCAATAACTACCGTCAAGAACCTTTGAGCGCAATTATGCCGGGCATTGCATTGCATGAATTGTGGGGCATGATGGCCGTTGCTGAACAAGCACTGCTGATTGTGTCAGGGTTTGTTGTCGTTGCTGGATTATTGGGTATGCTGAGTAGCCTACTCACTAGCTTACAAGAGCGACGTAGAGAAATGGCCATCCTCCGAGCAATGGGAGCAAGGCCTCGACATGTTTTTGGTTTGCTGATTAGTGAAGCTAGTGCCCTAACCTTCCTTGGCATAACCTTAGGTGTCGCACTCTTGTTTGCACTGATCGCAGTAGTTGCTCCAATTGTGCAACAAAGTTATGGTATCAACATATCGATATCCGCAATCACACCTCATGAATGGAAACTACTTATGTTGGTTCAAATTGCAGGTATTATTATCGGCTTTATTCCCGCTTTCCGGGCTTACCGTCAGTCATTGTCTGATGGCATGACTATTCGAATCTAAATTAGGAACCTACGATGCAACGCAAATTCCTACTGATACTTGGACTGCTTTTGTTTCCATTTATCAGCACAGCTCACGCTGACACAACTCAGACTGACGAATCGGTATTAACACTCGATTGGATTGACTTAATTCCAGAATCAGAGCGAGCACAACTAGACTCATTTGGCATGCCGATGGTTAACCACGACAGTATGGACAAACCTCAACAATCGACAATTGGTGCTGTTCGCCCCGAGTTGAATGGCAGCACAGTGAAGATTCCTGGTTTTGTCATTCCATTGGAGGGTGATGAGAACATGATCACAGAATTTCTACTGGTACCGTACTTTGGCGCATGTATCCACGTACCACCACCGCCACCAAACCAAATCATCTACGTGAAATTCCCACAAGGAGCACCAATACAGCAATTATGGGATGTGATCTATTTAGTAGGCACGCTGAAAACAGAGTCGATCAGCCACGAATTAGCGCAAACAGGTTATCTTATTGAAGGTACAGCGATTGAAGAATACGACGACATGTAGTCATTAGAAGGGTGGCTCATGGATGAGCTACCGTCACTGAACAAATGATCTTATTCAATAACAGTTTAATAACGATGTTGTTTATCTAACTTACGCGATGTAATCAGATAAATAAGCTAGCACAGCGACATATGTAACGAGTAATAGCCCTATGCCAAGCTGTTTCTTCAGCTTGTTATCATTGACTTGATTCATAACTCCTCCTTGAGAATTACAACAAATTTAACATTTTATTATCATTAGCAAAAGTAAAATTTTGTTGAAGTATTCAACTCTGCACGCAAAATCTAGCCACCATTAAGATAAAGAGTTACATTTTAGACAGTTAAGTCGTCTCGTAACGGTACTCTTATGTCAGAAACCAAACAGCCAGTAATCATCGAACATGCTAGCGATACCCAGCATAAGCATGAAAAAAAGCCTCACATTGCCGACAGTGCCAGCAGAATGTTGCACATCGCACAAAGCTTCGGTTTAGATTCCTTAATCAGCCATAGTGCAAAACCAACTGATAAAAGTGAAAGTACACTTATCGAGCGGGCACTGTTACGAGAAAAAAAACGTAGAGAGCAGCGTCAAAAGAACCTAGAGCAGATTCTAAAGTTGGCACACTCTTCATGTAAGGATGAAGCGGCTGGAGACCCTGATCAGGACTGGCTATACCGTTTCTTCGATATGGCACAAGAGATCCACAATACATCGATGCAGAGGCTATGGGCTCAAGTACTGAAACGAGAAGTCACCAACCCAGGATCGACGTCGATGAAGGCGCTTCAGATCTTAAAAGACATGACACCAAAAGAAGCGCTCACCCTGCAACGAGCAGCGTCACTGGGTTGTAGTTTTGGTAGTGATAACAGCAGGAAGCTATTACTCGGTTTCAAAAACCATGCAGGGATATTCAGCTTTGGCAAAAGAGACACCACCAATACCATTAACCTTGGTGGGCATAACCTACCCTATTCAAGCCTATTACATCTGATTGAACTCGGGATTATTCTGGGGACTGAGCTAGAGTCTGGGGAGATTGATTTCGATCCAGCCTTGCACCTAACCTATCAAGGGAAAGGTATGTCACTGGCACCGTTGTCAAAAGGGGTGAAGCTGATTTACTACCGATTCAGTCCTACTGGAAATGAGCTGTGCGCCTTGCTTGGGAATAAACCCAATGGGCAATACTACGACCAACTTATTGCTTTATTAAGCCAAAAATTTACGGTACAAACAGAAGTTAAAAGCACCGTAAACTACACCGTCTAGACAATAGACGGTGTAAGCAATAGACAATATAAAAAGTGACGATTATTGAGAGGAATAGAAATCTAGTAGATAGGTTTCATGTCTCGATAAACCCAAGCTGGATTACTTATGAAAGCGTAAATATGCAGATAAGTAAATGGGTAGCCTTAGTCATACCAACCCTATTAATTGGCTAAAATATTACGCTTCTCTAACGCATCAATACACAATTCGACCAGTTCATCGAGTGTCTTCTCACCTGCCGGTAGATCGATTTCTGGGTTCTGAGGGGCTTCATAAGCAGAGCTAATGCCCGTGAAATTCGGGATTTCTCCAGCACGTGCTTTTTTATACAAGCCTTTAGGGTCGCGCTGCTCACACACCTCGAGCGGCGTGTTAACAAACACCTCTAAAAACTCGCCTTCCGGTAGCAGGTCTCGCACTAACTGTCTCTCCGCTTGATGAGGAGAAATAAAAGCAGACAGTACAATTAAACCTGCATCCGCCATCAATTTAGCCAGCTCACCAATACGTCGGATATTCTCTCTACGATCTTGCTCAGAGAACCCCAAATCACTACACAATCCGTGACGAACATTATCACCATCCAATAAGTAGGTATGATAACCAAGCTGTGCTAGGCGATTTTCTAATGCTCCAGCGACTGTCGACTTCCCAGAACCAGATAACCCCGTGAACCAGAGCACAGCTGGCTTTTGTGATTTAAGATCAGAGCGAAATGCTTTATCAATCGAATGTTGATGCCACACAACATTCTCATCTTTTGGTTTGAGTACTGCGGTCATAAATAGTCCTTTAAATAAACAGCATTAAAATGGAAAAAAATAAGGAATTAGGGTCAATACCAAGCCCGAATAAACAATCGAGATTGGGATACCGATACGTAGATAATCCGTGAGACGGTAATTACCTACGCTATAAACAAGTAAATTGGTTTGGTAGCCGTATGGCGAAATAAAGCTGGCGCTGGCACCAAACAGAACCGCCATAATAAACGGCATAGGATCAACTCCATAACCTACTGCCATACTATAACCAATCGGAAACGAGAGTGCTGCTGCCGCATTATTGGTCACCAGCTCTGTAAGAACCAACGTCATAAAGTAGGTCGCGACTAACGCACCAAACACGCCCCACCCATTGAAGGCTTCTATGAACATCAGCCCCATACGCTCAGATAGCCCAGATGAAATCATCAGTTGAGCAATAGAAAGAGCAGAGCCCACTATCACCACAATATCAACAGGAAAACGACGACGAAGCTCACCCAGTTGCACCACACCAAATGCCACCAGCAATAGTAAGAAACCTGCTAGTCCTTTGATAATCGGCACCACGTCAGCAAGGGCTAAACCAATCACACTGGCAAAACCGAGCAACACGAACGTCGATTTATCTGCATCAAGCTTGGCACTTGAGTCCAAGTCATTCATCAGCACAAACTCTTTGTTATGCTGCTGACGCTGCTCTTCAAAGCGTTTTCCGGGAACCAAAATCAAGGTATCACCTGCGGTTAATGTGATATTCCCTAACCCACCTTCAAGGCGTTCATGCCCACGGCGAATGGCAACCACAACTGCATCGAAGCGGTCTCTAAATTGACTAGTTTTCAGTGTTTTATTACAGAAGCTTGCCGATGAGCTCACCACTACTTCAACAAAGCTTTGTCCGTTAAGGTGGTGTTGACCAAACAAGGTTAGCCCTTGAATCTCT
The DNA here is from genome assembly GCF_029890535.1 of Vibrio sp. S/42/10. Classification (NCBI taxonomy): domain Bacteria; kingdom Pseudomonadati; phylum Pseudomonadota; class Gammaproteobacteria; order Vibrionales; family Vibrionaceae; genus Vibrio; species Vibrio sp. S/42/10. Next base: position 15,276 of record NZ_JAKMZC010000008.1, read on the forward strand.
TGTAATGTCGCTACGCTCTCAACATCACCACAAAACAGCAGTCGATCACGAGCTTGGAGAATAAAATCAGGGTCAATAGACGCCGTAGTTTTCCCGTCTCTAATAACTTCGGCTAAGAACAGTTTTCTCAGCGCTCTAAGGTTGTTTTCACTGACACTGCGACCAACTAACGGTGAGCCGGGCTCAACCCTTGCTTCAAGAAAATACGGAAGGTCGTCCTGCGATCCATCATCGTAGCTAGGTAAAAAGTAACTCAGAGGAATAAGGATCAATACCCCACCGACCAAAACAGCTAAACCGATCAAAGTTGGCGTGAAAAAGTTTAAACTCGGCAGTCCTGCATCTTCAACAAAGCTATTAATGATCAAGTTGGTTGAGGTGCCGATCAATGTCAGGGTTCCACCTAAAATGGCAGCGTATGACAGAGGGATAAGCAGTTTAGATGGCGCGTGTTGTTGATTGCGTTTGATTGCGCCGATCAAAGAGACAACCACCGCCGTATTATTAGTAAAAGAAGAAAGTAACGCTGTGGAAATACCCAACTTCGCGACCACGGTGCCTAGCCGGCCTTCAGAAATATTGCGGCTAACCCAGCTGATCAAGCGAGTTTTCTCCAACGCACTTGATGCGAGGATAAGAAGAATTAAAGTCAGTAGCGAAGAATTCGTGAAATTACTCGCTAAGCTCGACAGATCTATCATGCCTGCCATAAAAGCAATAAACGCTGCACCAGCAAAGATAAAACTAGGCTTAATTCGGGTAACGAGCAGGCAAGTAACAATGCCGAGCAAAATCGCTAATACAAATCCTTGTTGCCACATATACCCGTCCTTTATGGCGGAAACGATGAGTTTCCGCCTTACACCATTGATTCAATGAGCAATTACTTGTCGTTTATGACTTCAGTAACTGGCTTAAATCCTTGGCATCCCAATGAGGGAAGTGTTTACGAACCAATGCGTTGAACTCAAGTTCAAATGCAGAGAAGCTACCTACTTGCTGTTCAACAGAGTCCAAACGATCTCGAATCAAACCTGCACCAACCGTTACGTTGGTAAGACGGTCAATAACAATAAAACCACCGGTATCGGCACTTTCACGATATTTATCCAGCGCAACAGTTTCGTTCAATGACCATTCACATAAACCAATACCATTCAGTGGCAGCTCATCCACTTCATAGGTCGACAAATTATTGATGTCATACTGATGACGAACTACTTCAACCTGACCAACCGTTTTCTTGCCCGCGATTTTGATGTCGTAAGCTTTACCTGGTTTCAGGGGTTGTTCAGTCATCCACACGATATCTGCCAATACATGGTTAGTGGATTCAATTTGCGCGTTTTCCAACACAATCAAATCACCACGACTGATATCGATCTCATCTTCAAGGGTCAACGTTACCGCCAATCCCGCTTGTGCAGATTCCAAATCGCCATCAAAAGTCACAATGCGTGCAACTTTAGAGGTCTTGCCAGATGGAAGCGCCTTGATCTCGTCACCCACACTCACACGTCCAGAAGCAACGGTGCCAGCAAATCCGCGGAAGTCTAAATTAGGACGGTTCACATACTGCACAGGGAATCGGAATTCACCTGCAGAGCGTTTTTGGTCAATGTCTACATTCTCTAGCACTTCTAATAGAGACGGGCCTTCGAACCATGCAAGCTCTTTGCTTGGCGCTGCAACGTTAATACCTTCAAGCGCAGAAACAGGCAGGATTTGAATATTGGTTTCGCCTTCTAGGTTTTCAGCAAATTCTAGGTACTCATCGCGAATCTCTTCAAAACGATCTTGTGCATAATCCACTAGATCCATCTTGTTGACTGCTACAATGAAATGCTTCAGACCAAGTAGATTGGAGATAAACGAATGACGACGCGTTTGATCCAATACGCCCTTACGAGCATCAATCAAGATCACAGCCAGATCACACGTTGAAGCGCCTGTTGCCATGTTGCGCGTGTACTGCTCATGCCCTGGAGTATCAGCAATAATGAACTTACGTTTTTGCGTCGAGAAGTAGCGGTACGCTACATCGATCGTAATGCCTTGCTCACGCTCAGCCTGCAGACCATCAACAAGCAGTGCTAAATCAGGCTTCTCACCCGTAGTACCTACTCGCTGACTATCAGAGTGAACAGCTGCTAGCTGATCTTCATAAATCTGTTTTGTATCATGGAGCAAACGGCCAATTAACGTACTTTTGCCATCATCTACCGAGCCACAAGTTAAAAATCTAAGCATAGATTTATGCTGATGCTGACTTAGATAACCTTCAATCCCTAGTTCAGCCAATTCGGCTTCTACTGCACTATTCATTTTTCTTTCCTTAGATTCTTAGAAATAACCTTGGCGCTTTTTCAGCTCCATCGAGCCCGACTGATCATGGTCAATCGCTCGACCTTGACGCTCACTAGAAGTAGCCACCAGCATCTCTTCAATAATGCCTGTTAACGTATTGGCTTCAGATTCAACCGCTCCAGTTAGTGGGTAGCAACCTAAAGTTCGGAAACGAACACTTTTCTCTTCAATCACTTCACCTTCTTGCAGCTCCATACGGTCATCATCAACCATGATCAGCATGCCATCACGCTCAACCACAGGGCGTTTGTCTGAAAGGTAAAGTGGAACAATATCAATGCTCTCTAAATAGATGTATTGCCAAATATCGAGCTCAGTCCAGTTTGATAGAGGGAATACACGAATGCTCTCGCCTTTATTTACTTGGCCGTTATAGGTATGCCAAAGCTCTGGGCGTTGGTTTTTTGGATCCCATGTGTGATTCTTGTCGCGGAAAGAGTAAACACGCTCTTTTGCTCGAGATTTTTCTTCATCACGACGTGCACCACCAAAAGCAGCATCGAATCCATACTTATTTAACGCCTGCTTAAGGCCTTGAGTTTTCATGATGTCAGTGTGTTTCGAAGAACCATGCACAAATGGGCTACATCCCATTTCAATACCTTCTGGGTTCTTATGGACTAAAAGGTCAAAGCCGTACTTTTTAGCCGTACGATCACGAAATTCAATCATCTCGCGAAATTTCCAATCGGTATCAACGTGTAACAGCGGGAATGGAATCTTACCTGGGTAAAACGCTTTGCGAGCTAAATGAAGCATCACAGAAGAATCTTTACCTATGGAGTACATCATCACTGGGTTATCAAACTCAGCCGCTACTTCACGGATAATATGAATACTTTCCGCTTCTAGCTGTTTTAAGTGGGTTAAACGTTCTTGGTCCATTTCAGTGCTTCCTTTAAGGCTCGCGTTACGAGCAATTCATTACTTGGCATACCAAGTAAGGGATTTAACTCATCCACTGGTGTGAATGGGAGTATTGGCACTAGAAGAAAACAGAAGCTTCGTATGAGCTATCCTTGCTATTCATCTGCCTGATACGTCCTTGATATAGGCATTATGACGAGCCTCTCATATTACTGGAAATTCTAAAATTTCATTTTTTATTCGAAAAGCTGATAAGGGATTGGATCTATCGATAAACAGATGAAATGAATGGACTAATATTATCGATATCATTTGTACATTGATGGGCAGCTTTGAGAGGTATATTGCAGAACACCATAAAGTAATCGATCAAAGTCACGATTTAACATTCGTTGTAATCATTGTTTCATTCGATTTTGTTACATTACGCAACAAATTTTCTACTATCCACTTTGGAGCTACACAATGAAAGTTGCAATAAAACCTTTGTCATTGGCTGTACTTGCGGGTCTTGGTTTGACTCTAGCAGGCTGCACAACAACACCAGATACCGATGAAGTGATTAAACTACGTGTCGTAGAAACGACGGATATCCATACCAACCTAATGGATTACGACTACTACAAAGACAAGCCATCGAAGAAAATCGGCTTAGCACGTACTGCAACTCTAGTAAAAGAAGCTCAAAACGAAGTAACCAATAGCGTATTAGTTGATAACGGTGATTTACTGCAAGGTAGCCCAATGGGTGACTACATGGCAGACAAAGGCATCGTTGCTGGTGAGGTTCACCCTGCATATAAAGCAATGAACCAACTAAGCTACGACGCTGCAAACCTAGGTAACCACGAGTTCAACTACGGTCTTGAGTTCCTAGAAGAGTCTATCAACGACGCTGATTTCCCATACATCAGTGCTAACGTTTACGACGCAGAAACCAAAGAACACTACTTCACGCCTTACATCATCAAGACTCACACGTTTGAAGATACAGCAGGCGTAAAGCATGAAGTAAAAGTCGGCTACATCGGTTTTGTTCCACCACAAATCATGACGTGGGATAAGAAGAACCTAGAAGGCAAAGTGATCGCTCGCGATATCATTGAGACAGCTAACGAGTTAGTACCTCAAATGAAAGCGGAAGGCGCTGAAGTTATCGTTGCTATCCCTCACTCAGGCGTATCAACTGACCCGTACAAAAATGGCGAAGAAAACTCAACGTTCTACCTATCTGAAGTAGACGGCATTGATGCAATCGCATTCGGCCACTCTCACGCAGTATTCCCAGGTAAAGGTTTTGATGACATTCAAGGCATCGACAACGAAACGGGCACAATGAACGGCGTTGCGGCAGTAATGCCTGGTCGTTGGGGTAGCCACGTTGGTGTTATGGATCTAACACTTGCACAAAAAGACGGTAAGTGGGAAGTCGTTAAAGGCCAATCAGAAGCACGCCCTATCTACGACAAGATAGAAAAGAAATCACTTGCTGCTGCTGATGAAGGCATCGTAACAGCACTAGAAAAAGACCACGCAGGTACTCGTGAGTTTGTTAACCAACCGATTGGTAAAGCAGACGATGTGATGTACAGCTTCCTGTCTCTAGTACAAGACGATCCAACAGTTCAAATCGTTAACCTTGCACAGAAAGATTACGTTGAACAGTTCATCCAAGGTGACCCAGACCTAGATGGTACGCCAGTACTTTCAGCCGCTGCACCATTCAAAGCCGGTGGCCGTAAGAATGATCCAGCGAACTTCACTGAAGTTGAATCTGGTCAACTGACATTCCGTAACGCAGCTGACTTGTACCTCTACCCGAACACACTAGTTGCGATGAAGGTTACAGGTCACGAAGTAAAAGAGTGGCTTGAGTGTTCTGCTGGTCAGTTCAACCAAGTGGATGTTAACTCAACTGCACCACAACAGTTGATCGAATGGGATAACTTCCGTACTTACAACTTCGATGTAATCGACGGTGTTGATTACCAAATCGACGTAACTCAACCTGCGAAATACGATGCAAACTGTAAAGTGGTTAACCCTGACTCACAGCGTATTGTTGGCCTAACTTACCAAGGTAAGCCAATCGACATGAAGCAAGACTTCCTGATCGCAACCAACAACTACCGTGCATACAGCGCTAAGTTCCCAGGCACAGGTGAAGACTTCATCGCATTTGATGCACCAGATGAGAACCGTACTGTTCTTGCAAACTACATATCTCGCGTAAGCAAAGAGCAAGGTCAAGTGAGCCCAAGCGCGGATAACAATTGGTCATTTGCGCCAATCAAAACGGATAACAAACTAGATATCCGCTTTGAAACATCTCCAAGCGACAAAGCAGCAGAGTTCATCAAAGAGAAGGGTCAATACCCGATGAAACGTGTTGCGACTGACGATATTGGTTTTGCTGTTTACCAGATTGACCTAACTAAATAGATTGCTTAAGTAATCCATAGTTAACATTCTGAAAGGCTGAGTTTAACGACTCAGCCTTTTTCTTTTTCACATGGGATCCCCATATCCAACGCCCGGCTTTCAAATCCAAAATCTCGATACATCTACTTTAAAAACAACACATTATTCGCTTTCATTTCGCTTTCATTTCGCTTTAAGATCGACTTAAACAACGCATTTCAAACCACGGATGGAATCAAGCTCGCACAAAAAATCCTCAATCATCTGTAAGTTTTTCTCAACTCCTCGTGTCTATTTAATTTACTACACTCAATGAATGACCAATAAGCCATTCATTTATAGGATAGATAGGACATTTGATGAGCACCGTCGAGAGTATCCAAGCATGGTTAAATACAGGAGAGGAATCGCTGCTATGGCTGATGCTTGGCATTATCGCGCTTTCTTATCTGCTTGAAGATCTGGCGATTGTTACGGCGGCAGGTATAGCGACTCAAGGTCTAATACTTCCTCAATATGCGCTGCTTGCCATTTTCATCGGCATTGCCACGGGTGATCTCGGTCTTTATTACTTAGGAAAGTCAGGACGTTACTTCCGAGGTGTGCGATATAAAGCTCTCACGAATAAGTACTTTCGTTTGCTTCGTACCAAACTACGTCAGAACGCATTCAGCAGCCTTTTTGTCATCCGCTTTATTCCCGGGCTTCGTACCGTCGGCTTTACCTTAAGTGGCTTTTTCGCAGTCCCACTCCCTACTTTCTTATTTGCCGTTATTAGTGCCACTGCGATCTGGACTGGCATTGTCTTCTCTGCCATCTACTATTTAGGGACATCAGCGTGGCTGCAAGCCTCTGAATATCAATGGGTCGTCATCCCATGTGCCATCGCTTTGCTGTTTATCTGCAATCGATTAATGAATAGAACCTACTCTAGAGGATTATCATGAGTTCATCGCAAGATATTCGCATCATTCCATCACATCAAATCAATGCTGGCATGCCCCTACTTGAAAAAGATACCGTGCGCAGTGTCTCTCCTTATGAGTTTCTTCCGGCTTGGTTTTTCTACACGCCAGTGGTGATTCAAAGCCTGATGCAAGGGTTACGGCACTTTGACTGGACACTGCCGCTCATCGCTAACCCGAGCATCAAGTTAAGCGGAATGGTCGGCGAATCAAAACACGAGATACTGAGCCTTGCCGGATCATCGAGTCAGCGTTGGATCTCTCCGTTTATCACCTTAACCAAAACGGATCTTAGCAGTAAGAAACAAGCTGAAGATGCGCGCAGCGCACTCATACAGTCGGATCTCTATTTCCCGATTGTGGCTAAACCGGATCTTGGTTGTCGAGGTGTTGGTGTTAAGCTGATCAACACACAAGATCAACTAGAACAGTATGTTGAATCTTTCCCAAATAATGCTCGCTTTCTATTGCAAGAAAAGGCGCCTTATCAAGCCGAAGCGGGTGTATTCTACGTTCGTTACCCAAACAAAAAGCAAGGCGAGATCATCTCGATCACACTCAAGTATGCGCCAATGGTGGTGGGTGATGGCAGCTCTACACTCAAACAGTTAATTGAAAATAGCCCGCGTGCAGGACAGCTCAGTCACCTCTATCTGCCAAGACATCAAGGTAAATTGGATCAAGTGCTCGCAGAGGGCGAAGAGTTTCAACTCGCGTTCGCAGGCAGCCATAGTCGTGGTTGTATCTTTCGAGACGGTAATCAATACATCACTCAGGCTCTAACAGAACGTTTAGACGAGATATTCGATGATTTCGATGGCTTTCATTTTGGCAGACTCGACGTCAAATTTAAGGACATGCATAGCCTAATGAACGGCGAGAATTTCACTATCCTCGAGGTCAATGGTGCGAGTAGCGAAGCCGGACATATCTGGGATCGCAACACACCACTACGAGAGATATTTTCTACACTACTTCTGCAATACCGCATTCTTTTTGATATAGGTGCTCAACAGAAGCACCGAGGCCATAAGACTCCCTCTTTCAAGAGCTTATTTGCTGCGTGGCAAGAAGAGCGACGTCTTGTTCAACAATATCCGACCACCGATTAACTTTGTACGAGGACCATGAATGAACCCCATAGCCCAACCAAGCGCCCTCACTTCTTTCTCTCCAAGTATCACAGGAGCGGTAGAAATATTGAACCAGGGGCTAGAGTTTTTGTTAGCGATATCCGACAGCGACTACCTGACACGAGCAAAGCCGCACGTTACAAGCTCTATTGGTGAACATACTCGTCATACGCTCGATCTTTTTCACGCCTTGATCTTAAAAGAGAATGCAACCGTTGATTACAACACTCGCCGTCGTGGTCATCCCGTCGAGTACGAGCGCTCAATTGCAGTAAAAGAGATCCATTATGTGATCAACTGGCTTGAGCGATTAGACCGTCGGGATCTCGAAGCGCCTATCATGATCCAAACCGAAGTTTCAATGGATGCTCAAGTATTCGCAAGCCTACCTTCTACGCTAGAAAGAGAAGTCACCTTCGCCGCGCTGCATGCCAATCATCATTACGCGATGATCAAAGTGATCACCACCTTCCTAGACATTGACACCTGCAATACCTTTGGTTACGCCCCAACGACTAGCAGCTATCTGAGGGAACAATAATATGTGCTCAGTCTCTTGGCTACTTGAAGAAAATGGTTATCAGGTCTTTTTCAATCGTGATGAACAGAAAGCACGAGCACTGGCGATGCCGCCTAAACAATATCGAGTCAACGGTGTCGATATCATAATGCCACTCGACCCTACTGGCGGTGGTAGTTGGATAAGCATTAATGAGTTCGGGCTTTCTTTATGCCTACTCAATAACTATCAAGGCATAGTACCTGCTGGTCCTTTGGTCAGCCGCGGTTTATTACTTAAAAACCTATCATCGAGTCGTAACATCAGTAAGCTCTCTGAAGCATTTCATCAGCTAGACCTACACTCTTTTGCTCCTTTTACCTTGTTGGCTTTCGCCCCGAATTTAACTCAGAACAGTGGTTTGGTTATCGCCTACATGTGGGATGGTATTCAACAAAAAATCGTCGACACTGATTCTCCACTCTTCTCATCCGGTGTCGATTTAGAACGCGTGCAAGCTTATCGTAAAGCGAAATATGATCAGCTGATGGAAACCGGTAAGAATCAACAGAACTTACTGATGTTCCACTCTCATCATCACAGCGAACAACCTCATTTAGCAACCTGTATGCATCGTGAAGACGCACACACGGTGAGCTTTACTCATTTACGCAACCTACACGGCCAAGCTTCGATGTTTTATGCACCTGGCTCGCCTTGCGAACCCATTAAGCCATGTCGGATAAATCAACAGCGCTTTACCTTCGATTTATCACCCGCAATCAATCTATAGATGGAGTCTATCATGAGAAAACTATTAACCATGGTTCTGCTACTTGTTAGCCCGTACGTATTTGCCGCCGATGAAATCTACACCGGATTCTTTAGCAGCAAGGCACTCGATGGCTACGATACTGTCGCGTATTTCACTTCCGGTAAGCCCGTCGAAGGCAGTCAAAAATTCAGCACCGAGTACAAGGGTGCAGACTGGTATTTCTCTTCTGAAAAGAATTTGACTTTATTTGTTAATAATCCTGAAAAATATGCCCCTCAATATGGAGGTTATTGCGCTTGGGCTGTATCAGCCAAGAGCGACTTTGCACCTGGAGACCCTCATCAATGGACGATTGTTGATAACAAGCTTTACCTCAACTACGACCAGGAGATTAAGCAACGCTGGGAGCAAGACCAAGCACAACATATCCAACAAGCCGATAAAGTTTGGCCGAAACTGATCAAGTAAGGGAATAACGATGACATTCACTCCAACCAAGCATATCCCTGCGGCATTTATCGCGTTTGTGTTTATTCAGTCACTGTTTTTTAAGTTCACTGGCTCATTCGAGACTGAACATATCTTTGGCACTCTCGCGACATGGTCTGGACTAAGTTGGTTCGGCTCGCTTGGCGGCTATTTAATTGGATTCGCGGAATTGATTGCTGCTATTTTGCTATTCACACGCTGGCATGGCCTTGGAGCCATCATGACAGTGGGAATTATGAGTGGCGCGATTTTCTTCCACCTGTTTACGCCACTCGGCATTCAAATGCCTGAGTTCAATACAGCGGGTGACATTGTCGGTTATGACGGCGGGTTATTGTTTGGTATGGCATGCCTAGTCTGGTTATGCGGTGCATTTTTAAGTGTGAAAGATTTCAAGAATCAAGACGGTTTCCTAAACAACTTTAGTCAATAAGGTAGCTTCATTATGATTGATAGTCCTTTTCGTTTACCACGTTACACACCTTTTGGTTTAGGTGAGTCTGTTGTCGAGTGGGCAACTGGGCTATCTAAGCTAGACAAACTCTATCAAGATAGACCGAACGAGTTATCTAGCTTTGAGTTTATGCATCACACTCTATCGGCACTCAATATCGACTATTCGGTTTCATCTGGAACCACAGAGAATATTCCAGAAGATGGGCCTGTGGTGATTGTGGCCAATCATCCTCTTGGCGCGATTGAAGGCGTGATCCTTGCTGATCTCGTAGGATCGGTAAGGAAAGATGTAAAGGTACTGGCGAATGAGTTGCTCAAGCGACTGCCTGAACTGGATGATCTTTTCATCGGAGTCGATGTCTTTAATAGCAAAGAATCGAAACGAACCAACGCCAAAGCGATTCGAGATGCCAATCGTCACTTAGCAGATGGTGGACTGCTGATTGTGTTCCCTGCGGGCGAAGTCTCGAGTTACCGCAAAGGGGCAAAGACACTGACAGACATCGAATGGAGCAAATCGGTAGCCAAATTCGTCAAACGTCATCAAGCCACTACGGTACCTATCTTTATCAATGGTAAAAACAGTGAGCTTTTCTATCAAGCTGGCCGTGTCCATCCACTATTAAGAACAGCTCTACTCGGCCGTGAACTCCTCAATAAGCAAGCGACCACGATCGCTATCTCTATTGGCTCTTCGATTCCATATTCAGAAATAAAATCGTTTGAACAAGAAATGGATATCGTCAACTACCTGCGACTCAATACCTACCTGATGAGTCAACAAGATAGCCCGAACACACCAATCCACGCGCCCTCTTTTGATACTCAAGTGATTGCTCCGATTCCACAAGAAGTCTTGGCAATAGAGATAAATTCACTCCCTGAAGAGATGAAACTGCTCGAGCAAGGTGACTTCGAGGTCTACTGCACGCCAAGCCAATCTATCCCTAACTTAATGCGCGAGATTGGTCGAGTCAGAGAAGAAAGCTTTAGAGAAGTCGGAGAAGGCAGCGGCCTTGCCTGTGATTTGGATGAGTATGACCTTTACTACCATCAACTGTTTGTGTGGAATAAAACTAAAGCAGAACTAGTCGGTGCGTATCGACTCGGTATGGTCGACAAGCTAATCGCTGAGCATGGGCTTGATAAACTCTACTCTCGTAGCCTGTTTAACTACAATCAAGAGTTCATTAACACCTTAGATAACAGTATTGAACTAGGACGCTCCGTAGTGAGTAAACCTTATCAAAAGAGTCTTAACTCACTGTTACTATTATGGAAAGGCATCGCGGCCTTTGTATATCACCACCCTCAATATACCCATTTATTTGGTCCGGTAAGTATCAGTAATGATTACAGCCACAATGCACGATTATTGATAGCGACCACCTTATCCATACATCATTACGATGAACAAAAGGCGAACCTGGTTTCTCCTTCGTCACCACTCAATACCAGTAATAATGTGTTCTGGCAGAATCACCTACTATCGTCATTGGCGAGTGTCCCTCTGCTTTCTAAAGTGTTGGCTCGTATGGAGCAAGGAAAAGGCCTACCAGTACTGCTTCGCCAATACCTGGGGATGAACGGTAAACTGGTGTGCTTTAACGTCGACCCATCGTTTAATGATGCTTTGGATGGCTTGATTGTCGTCAACCTCAAGAAGGTACCATTGAAAACTCTAGGCAAATATATGGGCCGAGAACTTGCTCAAGACTATCTAGAGCAGCATTCAAAGCATTAGGTCATTAATACTGACCCTATATTGATATTCAAATTCTGTACCTCTCCCCAAATAAGTGCGATGATTTCGACACTTATTTGGGCTAGGTCACCTTCATGCACACGTCTTTTATCGAACAACTACAAAGCTTTGATTTCTCTGAAAATCAGATTGAATCTCTATTAGCCGTCGCAAAGCCCCTTGAGCTCCCAACAAGACACATCCTGATCAATCAAGGTGAGATGGCGAGTTCAATCTACTTTGTGCTTGAAGGCTTATGTCATGCTTGTTACCTCACTAATGACGGAAAACAATACAGTAAAGAATTCTACTGGGAACAAGACTGGATCATAGGCTTTGAGAGCTTGATAAAAAACCAAGCGTCCCCTTACCTATTAGAAACGCTCACACCCATCACCATGTTAGAACTGCCAATGAACGCCGTAATCGAGTGGCGAGCATCAAACAACCCTCTATACCTAAAGTTGTTAGAAACTCAGCTCATGCATAAAGAAAACAAAGAACGCTTTATGCTGCTCTATACTCCTGAACAACGTTACCAACTGTTCTGCGAACATTATCCTGATCTTGAACAGCGCTTGAACGACAATCAAATTGCCGCTTACCTAGGAATAACCGCCATCAGCCTTAGCAGAATTAAAAGTCGAATTAACAATAGTTAATGCCAACAATCATCGCGCATAGTACATTCAGAGCATCGATAATCTCTGGATGTAAACATGATCACTTGGCACTCAATTCCTTTTTCTGAACTCTCAACACAACAGCTGTATCAACTACTTAAATTAAGAGTCGATGTATTTGTGGTTGAGCAAACTTGTCCTTATCCAGAGCTCGACGGCAAAGATATACTCACAGGTGTTGAGCACCTACTTGGTTATTCTGATAAAGAGTTAGTAGCGTGTGCACGCATACTCCCTCCTGGCACCACATACGATAACGTCAGTATCGGTCGTGTCGCGACCAAGCAATCAGCAAGAGGAAATGGCTTAGGGCACCAATTGATAAAAGAGGCATTGATTCGTTGTGAAGAACTTTGGCCAAACGCGACCATAGACATCGGTGCACAAGAACACCTAGAAAACTTCTATGCAAGCCATGGGTTCAATACGGTGTCTGAGATGTATCTGGAAGATGATATTCCACATCTAGACATGAGATTAGAGAAATAATGTCGAATATCACTGTCGGTATTTTATTACTGATTGCAGGTAACTTGTTTGCCTCGTTTTCCGACGTAGCGGTAAAACTGTTGAATGGCGAAGTGCCGCCACTTCAGTATATTTTTTTCCGACAGTTGATATCTCTGATCATCATTACGCCTTTGTGGCTGCAGCAGAAAAAAGAAAAACGGCACTTAAAACAAGCTAAAATAACCTTCATACGAGGGCAGCTTATCTTAATCGGTAGTGGATGTATGGTTGTTGCAATCACTCACTTATCTTTGGCCACCGCTAATGCTGTATTTTATGTCGCGCCCTTATTGATGTTGCCTCTATCGATGTTTCTACTAAAAGAGCAACCAGCACTCGGTAAAGTTATCGCCACCACAATAGGCTTTATTGGTGCGCTGATTGTATTGAGACCTTCGCAATTTCATTGGGCAGCGCTGTTTGCTTTGGGGACAGCACTCACTCTCGCACTATTTAATGTACTCGTAAGAAAGCTTCCTAGTGAACAAACCGTCATCACAACACTGTGGTGGACAACGCTATTTTCCATTCCTGCATCATTGATACTGTGCTTTCTATACTGGCAACCCGTGTCTGTCGAGCACTTGGGATACATAGCCCTGAGTGCAACACTCATATTAAGCTATAACGGCTTTGCCGTTTCCGCTTACCAAAAAGCTCATTCCAACCAAATAGCATTAGCTGAATATTCAGGATTAGTCTTTGTCGCACTTATAGGTGCGCTATGGTTTAACGAGATTCCAGACACATTAACTTTTACCGGAATAATGCTCATTATCTTACCACTAGCACCTTTTAAGCGACCAAAAAAAAGAGCTAACGCTTAGCTCTTTTTATCACTGATCTATGTCTATGAAGTGCCTTAACTAACGGGTCAGAATCGCTCTATTTGCTTCGACCAAAACCACCGTCAGACAGTCTAAAGAACATTACCGAAGTATCACCCTTCTCTAGCTGAAGAATATCCAGTTGCCCAGTCTCAGCAAGTTTGAAACGAACGAGCTGACCCTTGCGGATCTGGCTTAGTGGCTTATCAGCACCTTCAATACGAACCAAGGCATTAAGATCAGACAATGGCAAATCATTATTTCGGAAAACCTGCGCTAGAGTATCTCCTTGTTTAACAAGGTACTCTTGCCAATTACTGGGTTCTGATGAATTGCTTTTGGCATTTTGCTGTTCACTTAAACCAACGGTGTTTATCTCAAGCTCAACGCGCGATGTTATCGGAGCAGAATCCACTTTCGGTTCTGGTAGCGGCACAAAAAGTAAAATTAATACAATCGGCGAAATCACCATCAATAATCTCTGGTGCAGCTTTGGTAATGAACTCCAAGTTTCCGTTATCGAAGTCTTCATCTTCTTTATATCGATTGAGTTCAATTTCGCTTTTATCTGTTCCAGTCGAACCTTGAGCTCTGCTAAGTGGTCAACTTTTTGCTTTTTCTTTTGACGACGATTCATGCCACTGCGTCCTATATATTGAATAACTACAGTATAAAAACCAAAGTACCAACAGTATAGATCTTTCCGTCACAACGGAGAGCAAAGCGAGAAAATTGACATCCCTGTGATATCAGCACGGTAAAGCACAAGTGATCATAGGCTAGCCGTTTCTTCACGCTGCTAATACTGGTATTCTTACCCTTTTCGTACTGACAAAAAGAGTGACTTTTCATGTCTGAAGTAAAATTTGAAACTGTAGAGCAAAAAGCTAGCTACGGTATCGGTCTACAAATGGGCCAACAACTTGCTGGTTCTGGTCTTGAAGGCCTAAACGTTGACGCAATTGCTGCTGGTATCGCAACAGCTCTAGTTGGTGACATGCCAGCTATCGAAGTTGACGAAATCAACAACGCACTACAAGAACTACACACTCGTGGTGAAGCTGCACGTCAAGAACTAGCTAAAGCTGCTGCTGCAGATGGCGAAGCTTTTCTAGCTGACAACGCTCTTCGTTCAGAAGTAACAGTTCTTGAGTCTGGTCTTCAATACGAAGTACTAACTGAAGGTACTGGTGAAATCCCAACTGCAGACAAGCAAGTACGTGTTCACTACCATGGCGAACTAACTGACGGTACTGTTTTCGACAGCTCTGTATCTCGCGGTCAACCAGCTGAATTCCCAGTAACTGGCGTAATTCAAGGCTGGGTACAAGCTCTACAAATGATGCCTGTTGGCTCTAAGTGGAAGCTATACATCCCTCAAGATCTAGCATACGGTGAGCGTGGCGCAGGTGCTGCAATCCCACCATTTGCTGCTCTAGTATTTGAAGTAGAACTTCTAGCTATTCTTTAATTTTTATAAAAAGCCTCAGTGAAACAAATTACTATATAGGCAAATAAAATTAAAATAATCCAACGGCGATGTGACTACATCGCCGTTTTTCGTTTATAGTGGAAGAGTAAATGACTTTATTACTTAAGGACAAATAATGAAGAAAGTACTCATCACTGTTTTAAGCAGCCTTGCTGTTGTCTCTTGCGCTAGTACTAGCGATTCTGGCACAACCAGTTCTACTTCTGATACCAACTATTCCCAATTGACTCAAACTGCACTTATGGCTGCGGTGAATATGTGGTCTCAACAAAATGAAACAACACCTCTGGCAGATACCGTTGCCAATCAAGCATCAGTTACGAGCGATCAAGCTGTTGGCGGGATTGGTTCGATGCTCGCTCTTGCACAGAATTCACTTGGCACAGCAGATAACAACGAGCTTGCGTCACTCATTCCAGGAATGTCTACGCTTGAATCTACTGGCCTAACATCGGTACTAAATTCGCAAGGCGCGGTTGAAAGTGCTTTCTCAGGTTTAGGAATGGATTCGTCAATGATCAGCACGTTTGCGCCAATCATTCTTCAAGCACTTCAATCCCAAGGTGCGACGAGTGGCCTAATGGATTCACTTGCAGCTGTTTGGCAATAAGATTAGCGATTAGCGATTAGCGATTAGCGATTAGCGATTAGCGATTAGCGATTAGCGGAATAATATCGATAAGAAGAGCACAG
This sequence comes from Vibrio sp. S/42/10, assembly GCF_029890535.1. Classification (NCBI taxonomy): domain Bacteria; kingdom Pseudomonadati; phylum Pseudomonadota; class Gammaproteobacteria; order Vibrionales; family Vibrionaceae; genus Vibrio; species Vibrio sp. S/42/10. The sequence goes on from NZ_JAKMZC010000008.1 coordinate 31,197, forward strand.
AGGTGCTCTTTTTTGTACGTGGAAGAAAGGAGATACGAGATATTTTTGGAAAATGGCTCAGATCAAGCAAGTAAAAATGCCAAACATCATGGTACAAGTTCTTAATATACATTTCCTTACTCTACAGATACAAAAAAGCCGAGCTAATGCTCGGCTTTTGTATTAAGAATCTAGTTTAGATTACTCAGCAGCTTCTTCAGCAGCTGGGCGGTCTACAAGCTCAATGTAAGCCATTGGAGCTTTATCACCAGTACGGAAACCACATTTAAGAATGCGAGTGTAACCACCTTGGCGAGCCGCGAAACGCGGGCCTAGTTCATTAAATAGTTTTGCTACCACTTCGTTATCACGAGTGCGAGCAAATGCAAGACGACGGTTAGCAACACTGTCTGTCTTAGCTAGGGTAATCAATGGCTCAATTACGCGACGTAGTTCTTTTGCTTTTGGCACGGTAGTTTTAATAACTTCGTGACGAACAAGAGAGCTAGCCATGTTGCTGAACATCGCTTTGCGATGACTGCTGTTGCGGTTGAGTTGACGACCACTTTTACGATGGCGCATGACCTAATCCTTCTAACTTTTCGATTAATCTTCAGCGATTGACGCTGGTGGCCAGTTTTCTAGACGCATGCCTAGAGAAAGACCACGTGAAGCAAGCACATCTTTAATCTCTGTAAGAGATTTCTTACCAAGGTTTGGCGTTTTAAGTAGCTCAACCTCAGTGCGCTGTACAAGATCACCGATGTAGTGAATCGCTTCTGCTTTCAAACAGTTAGCAGAGCGAACTGTTAGTTCAAGATCGTCTACAGGACGTAGTAGGATAGGATCGAATTCTGGCTTCTCTTCCTTCTCCTCAGGTACACGTACATCACGAAGATCTACGAACGCATCCAATTGTTCAGCTAAAATAGTAGCTGCGCGACGGATTGCTTCCTCAGGTTCTAGAGTACCGTTCGTTTCCATATCGATAACAAGCTTGTCTAAATCAGTACGTTGTTCTACACGTGCTGCTTCTACAGCGTAAGCGATTTTATCAACCGGGCTGTAAGTAGCGTCAACTAGTAGACGACCGATAGGACGCTCATCTTCTTCAGTATGGATACGAGCTGAAGCTGGAACGTAACCACGACCACGTTCTACTTTGATACGCATAGCGATCTCAGCATTGTCATCCGTTAGGTGACAAATTACGTGCTCAGGGTTAGCGATCTCTACATCACCATCGTGGGTGATGTCACCTGCAACAACAGGGCCTGAGCCTGATTTGTTCAGTGTAATAAACACTTCATCTTTGCCTTCAGCAACGCGTACAGCTAAACCTTTAAGGTTTAGAAGGATTTCCAGGATATCTTCCTGAACGCCTTCTTTAGTGCTGTATTCGTGTAGCACACCTTCAATTTCAACTTCTGTTACGGCACAACCCGGCATAGAAGATAGAAGAATGCGGCGAAGAGCATTACCTAGAGTGTGGCCGAAACCGCGCTCTAATGGCTCAAGAGTTACTTTCGCGTGTGTCGTATTGATCTGTTCAATGTCAACAAGACGCGGCTTAAGAAATTCTGTTACAGAACCCTGCATTGTGTCCTCTCTTTTTTTAACCTTACTTAGAGTAAAGTTCGACGATCAAGTGTTCATTGATGTCAGCTGATAGGTCAGAACGCTCAGGCATACGCTTGAATGTACCTTCCATTTTGCCAGCATCTACTTCAATCCAAGTTGGCTTTTCACGTTGTTCAGCAACTTCTAAAGCCGCTTTAATACGAGATTGCTGTTTAGCTTTCTCGCGGATAGAAACAACGTCGTTTGCCGCTACTTTGAAAGAAGGAACGTTTACAACTTTACCGTTAACTAGGATAGACTTGTGGCTAACTAGTTGACGAGATTCAGCACGAGTAGCGCCAAAACCCATACGGTAAACTACGTTATCAAGACGACCTTCAAGAAGCTGAAGCAGGTTTGCACCCGTGTTGCCTTTAAGACGTGCAGCTTCTTTGTAGTAGTTGCGGAATTGTTTTTCTAGAACGCCGTAGATACGACGAACTTTTTGCTTCTCACGAAGCTGAACGCCATACTCAGATAGACGACCGCGACGAGCGCCGTGTACACCTGGTGCGTTATCAATTTTACACTTGGTATCGATCGCACGGACACCAGACTTAAGGAATAAGTCAGTACCTTCGCGACGGCTAAGCTTCAGCTTAGGACCCAAATATCTTGCCATGATCTTTCTCCAATATTCCTAGAAACGAAACTTAAACGCGACGTTTCTTAGGTGGACGACAACCGTTATGAGGGATTGGTGTCGCATCAACAATGTTAGTGATACGGAAACCAGCAGCGTTCAGTGCACGAACAGTAGATTCGCGACCTGGACCTGGACCCTTAACCATAACTTCCAAGTTCTTTAGGCCATATTCTTTAGCCATTTCACCACAACGCTCAGCTGCAACTTGTGCTGCGAACGGAGTAGATTTACGAGAACCACGGAAACCTGAACCACCTGCTGTAGCCCATGCAAGAGCATTGCCTTGACGGTCAGTGATAGTTACGATTGTGTTGTTGAAAGAAGCATGAATGTGCGCTACGCCATCAGCTACTTGCTTGCGTACGCGCTTACGCGCGCGAGTTGGTTGTTTTGCCATTGTACTCTACCTTATCCGACTATTTCTTGATCGGCTTGCGCGGACCCTTACGGGTGCGAGCGTTGGTTTTAGTACGCTGTCCACGTAGTGGTAGACTGCGACGATGACGAAGACCGCGGTAACAGCCAAGGTCCATAAGACGCTTGATGTTCATCGATACTTCACGACGTAGATCACCTTCTACAGTGTATTTAGCTACACCATCACGCAGTTGATCGATCTGCTCTTCAGTTAGTTCACTGATCTTAGCATCTTCAGCAATACCCACTTCAGCTAGAATAGCTTGAGAGCGAGTTTTACCAATACCGTAGATTGCAGTAAGTGCAATTACAGAATGCTTATGATCAGGAATGTTAATGCCGGCTATACGGGCCATTATTCACTCCTAAGGGGTTCATAAAAGAATTATCCGCAGCAAAGCCCGTTATGGATACGCTGCGGCATACTACTTCTTTTGCACGCAAAAGGTAGGCCGAGGAATATACTCGACTCTACCTAGTATTTCAAGTAAAAATTTCTGCTGATTAGCCTTGGCGTTGCTTATGCTTTGGCTCACTGCAAATCACGCGAACGACACCGTTACGCTTGATAACTTTACAGTTACGGCAGATTTTTTTAACGGAAGCACGAACTTTCATTGCTAAACTCCGTAAATGGAATCGAAATAATTACTACCGAATTAACGGCCGTAACCTTTCAGATTCGCTTTCTTTAACACAGAATCATACTGTTGTGACATCAGATGAGTCTGTACCTGTGCCATGAAATCCATGATAACTACCACTACGATTAGTAGTGATGTGCCGCCGAAGTAGAAACGAACGTTCCACGCGACCATCATGAATTCAGGAATCAGACATATAAAAGTAATGTATAGAGCGCCCGCAAGGGTTAGTCTAGTCATCACTTTATCGATATATTTCGCTGTCTGCTCACCTGGGCGGATACCGGGTACGAATGCACCAGACTTCTTCAAGTTATCAGCTGTCTCGCGAGGGTTAAACACCAACGCTGTATAGAAGAAACAGAAGAAGATTATAGCTGCTGCATAAAGCATTACATACAAAGGTTGACCTGGGCTAAGAGCTAATGACACGTCAGTTAACCAACCGAACGCGCTGCTTTCACCATTTTGACCAAACCACTGCGCTAATGTTCCTGGGAACAAAATAATACTTGATGCAAAAATCGCTGGAATAACACCTGCCATATTAATCTTAAGAGGCAAGTGAGAGCTTTGTGCTGCAAAAACTTTACGACCTTGTTGACGTTTCGCATAGTTAACGACGATACGACGTTGACCACGTTCCATGAAAACTACGAAGTAAATAACAGCAAAAGACAATACAGCAATCAACAGCAGAAGAAGCACATGCAATTCACCTTGACGCGCTTGCTCGATTGTTTGACCGATTGCAGAAGGCAATCCAGCAACAATACCTGCAAAAATCAGAATGGAAATACCATTACCGATTCCTCGCTCAGTGATTTGTTCACCTAACCACATTAAAAACATGGTACCAGTTACTAAACTCACGGTAGCAATAAGCGTAAACATGGTTTGGTTGATAACAACCAGATTGTCGACCATGTTTGGTAAGCCTGTTGCGATACCAATAGCTTGGAATGTTGCAAGTACAAGCGTGCCGTAGCGTGTATATTGGCTTATCTTACGACGGCCTGCTTCACCCTCTTTCTTGAGTTCCGCTAACGCTGGATGAACTACAGTTAGCAATTGGACTACGATCGATGCCGAAATGTACGGCATGATACCCAATGCTAATATAGATGCACGCTCAAGAGCACCACCGGAGAACATGTTAAACATTTCAACGATGGTACCTTTTTGCTGATCGAACAAATCGGCAAGTACAGCTGCGTCAATACCAGGGATCGGCACAAAAGAGCCGGCTCGGAATACTAAAAGTGCACCAATTACGAATAATAAGCGCGACTTTAGTTCACTTAAGCCGCTCTGAGCACTACGAAAATCTTGTCCTGGTTTCTTAGCCATCTGTACCTCGTTCCTCGAGATTATTCCTCGATTTTACCGCCTGCAGCTTCGATTGCAGCTTTAGCGCCTTTAGTCACGCGTAGACCTTTAACAGTCACAGCTTTGCTTAGGTCACCAGAAAGAACGATCTTAACAAATTCGATGTTCTTAGTGATAACGTTAGCAGCTTTAAGGCTGTTAAGATCAACTACGTCACCTGTTACTTTCGCTAGCTCAGCTAGACGAACTTCAGCAGACACTAGGCTCTTACGAGAAGTGAAACCGAATTTAGGTAGACGTTGTTTTAGAGGCATTTGACCGCCTTCAAAACCTGGACGAACAGAGCCGCCAGAACGTGACTTTTGACCTTTGTGACCGCGGCCACCTGTTTTACCAAGGCCAGAACCGATACCACGACCTACACGCTTCTTAGAAGGTTTAGAGCCAGCAGCCGGCGATAGAGTATTCAAACGCATTCTGATTACTCCTCAATCTTAACCATGTAGTAAACCTTGTTGATCATACCGCGTACGCACGGTGTATCTTCAAGTTCTACTGTATGGTTGATGCGACGAAGACCTAGACCTTTAAGGCACGCTTTGTGCTTAGGTAGGCGACCAATTGAGCTTTTAGTTTGAGTTACTTTAATAGTTGCCATCGTGTTCTTACTCCGAAATAGATTCAACAGTTAGACCACGTTTAGCAGCAACCATTTCTGGTGACTTAACGTCTACTAGAGCACCAATCGTTGCACGAACGATATTGATAGGGTTCGTTGAACCGTATGCTTTAGAAAGTACGTTATGTACGCCCGCAACTTCAAGTACAGCACGCATTGCACCACCGGCAATAACACCTGTACCTTCTGCAGCTGGCTGCATGTAAACTTTAGAGCCCGAATGACGACCTTTCACCGGGTGGTGAAGAGTGCCTTCGTTAAGCGCAACAGTAACCATGTTACGACGCGCTTTTTCCATTGCTTTTTGAATCGCAGCAGGTACTTCACGAGCTTTGCCGTAACCGAAACCTACGCGACCATTACCGTCACCAACTACTGTTAGTGCAGTGAAGCTCATGATTCGACCACCTTTAACCGTCTTAGATACACGGTTAACAGCGATCAGCTTTTCTTGCAAATCATTAGCTTGTTGTTGTTCTTTAGCCATCTTCCAACCCTACCTTAGAATTTCAGACCAGCTTCGCGAGCAGATTCTGCTAGCGCCGCTACTCGACCGTGGTATTGGAAACCAGAACGATCGAATGCAACCGAAGCTACGCCTTTTTCAAGAGCGCGCTCAGCAACAGCTTTACCAACTGCTTTAGCTGCATCAACGTTACCAGTGTTCTTAACTTGCTCACGGATCGCTTTTTCTACAGTAGAAGCAGCTGCGATAACCTCAGAGCCGTTTGCCGCGATAACTTGTGCGTAAACATGACGAGGAGTACGGTGTACTACCAAGCGAGTTGCGCCAAGTTCTGCAATCTTACGACGTGCACGTGTAGCACGACGGATGCGAGATGCTTTCTTATCCATAGTGATACCTTACTTCTTCTTAGCTTCTTTAGTACGCACATTTTCATCTGCGTAACGAACACCTTTACCTTTGTAAGGCTCAGGAGCACGGTAAGAACGAATGTCAGCCGCAACTTGACCTACTACTTGCTTATCGCAACCAGTAATAATGATCTCAGTTTGGCTAGGGCACTCAGCTTTAATACCTTCAGGTAGAGCGTGCTCTACTGGGTGAGAAAAACCAAGAGTTAGACCTACAGAGTTGCCTTTCATAGCAGCACGGTAACCAACACCCTTAAGAGTTAGCTTCTTAGTGAAGCCCTCAGTAACACCCACAACCATGTTGTTAACTAGAGCGCGAGCTGTACCAGCTTGTGCCCATGCGTTAGCAACACCTTCTTTCGGACCGAAAGTTAGGTTGTTTTCTTCTTGTGCAATAACTACGGCGCTGTTAAGAACGCGAGTAAGCTCACCTTTGCTACCTTTTACAGTAACTTCTTGGCCGTTTAGTTTCACCTCTACGCCAGCTGGAATAGCGACAGGTGCTTTAGCAACACGAGACATAATCTACTCCTTAAGCTACGTAACAGATGATTTCACCGCCAAGACCTGCTTTACGAGCAGCACGGTCAGACATCAGACCCTTGGAAGTAGAAACAACTGCAATACCAAGACCACCCATCACTGTAGGTAAAGAGTCTTTATTTTTATAAACTCTTAGACCAGGACGTGATACACGCTTGATTTGCTCGATTACAGGTTTAGCTTGGAAGTACTTAAGAGTAACTTCTAGCTCAGGTTTTGCTTCGCTGTCAACAGCGAAGTCTACGATGTAACCTTCAGCTTTAAGTAATGCAGCAATTGCAACTTTAAGCTTTGAAGAAGGCATTTTTACAGCAACTTTGTTTGCTGCCTGACCGTTACGAACGCGGGTCAGCATATCCGAAATCGGATCTTGCATGCTCATAAGATTTACTCCAAATGATTAAGTGGCAATTACCAGCTAGCCTTACGAAGACCCGGAATCTCGCCTTTCATGCAAGCTTCACGAACCTTAATGCGGCTTAGACCGAATTTACGTAGGTAACCGTGTGGACGACCAGTTTGGTTGCAACGGTTGCGCTGACGTGATGCACTTGAATCACGTGGAAGAGATTGCAGTTTAAGAACCGCATTCCAACGATCTTCTTCAGATGCGTTTACATCGCTAATGATAACTTTTAGCGCAGAACGCTTTTCAGCGAACTTAGCTACTAGTTTTGCACGTTTAGCTTCACGTGCTTTCATTGATTGTTTAGCCATAACAGTAACCCTACCCTTACTTACGGAATGGGAAGTTAAAGGCAGCCAGCAGAGCTCGGCCTTCCTCATCGGAACCCGCAGAAGTCGTGATAGTGATATCAAGACCGCGGACGCGATCGACTTTATCGTAGTCGATTTCCGGAAAGATGATTTGCTCGCGAACGCCCATGCTGTAGTTACCGCGACCGTCAAAAGACTTAGCGCTAACACCACGGAAATCACGTACACGTGGAAGTGCAATAGAGATTAAACGCTCTAAAAATTCCCACATGCGCTCACCACGCAAGGTTACTTTACAACCAATTGGGTAGCCTTCACGAATTTTGAAACCAGCTACAGATTTACGCGCTTTAGTGATAAGTGGCTTTTGACCAGAGATCGTTGCCATATCAGCTGCTGCGTTTTCTAGCAGTTTCTTATCGTTGATTGCTTCACCAACGCCCATGTTTAGGGTGATTTTCTCAATCCTAGGGACTTGCATGACGCTTGTGTAGCTGAACTCTTTGGTAAGCTCAGCGACTACAGACGACTTGTAGTAATCATGCAGTTTCGCCATAGTAGAACTCCAAATTACTTCTAATTAGTTAGAAACAGTTTCGCCGTTAGATTTGAAGAAACGAACTTTCTTGCCATCTTCGATACGGAAACCGATACGGTCTGCTTTACCAGTAGCCGCGTTAAAAACAGCAACGTTAGAAGCATCAATAGCTGCTTCTTGTTCAACGATGCCACCTTGTTGACCTAGAGCCGGAACCGGCTTTTGGTGTTTCTTAACAAGGTTGATGCCTTCAACGATAACTTTACCAGTTGTCAGAACCTTAGTTACTTTACCTTTCTTGCCTTTATCTTTACCAGCAAGAATGATTACTTCGTCATTACGACGGATTTTAGCTGCCATGTTGCCGCTCCTTACAGAACTTCAGGTGCTAGTGATACAATCTTCATGAATTTCGCGTTACGAAGTTCACGAGTCACAGGACCAAAGATACGTGTGCCGACTGGTTGCTCAGTAGTGTCATTTAACAATACACAAGCATTACTGTCGAAGCGAATGACAGAACCGTCTGGGCGACGAACGCCTTTACGGGTGCGCACTACTACCGCCTTCAGAACATCACCTTTCTTTACTTTACCGCGAGGAATCGCTTCCTTCACTGTAACCTTGATGACGTCACCGATATGTGCATAACGGCGGTGAGAGCCACCCAGAACCTTAATACACATTACCTTGCGCGCGCCAGAGTTATCTGCTGCGTCAAGTGTACTTTGCATCTGGATCATTGTTAGTGCTCCGCTAAATATTAAAACTAGACCCTCTCGGGTCGGGCTGCCTCTTTAAAAGGGACGCGAATTGTACCACCCTTTTTTTAAATTGGGTAGACAAAAAACAAGCGGCTCCAAAAAATAATTTGGAGCCGCTTATAAGTTATAGAATTACAAAGATTAAATCTTCGCTTTTTCTAGAACTTTAACCAATGTCCAAGACTTAGTCTTAGACAGAGGACGACACTCAGCGATTTCAACTTTGTCGCCTAGGCCACAAGTGTTGTCTTCGTCGTGTGCGTGTACTTTAGTCGTGCGTTTGATGAACTTGCCGTAAATCGGGTGTTTTACAGTACGTTCAATAGCAACAACGATAGACTTGTCCATCTTGTCACTTACTACACGGCCTTGCTGGATGCGGTTAGTTTCGCTCATTATGCGCCTGCCTTTTCAGTCAAAACAGTTTTCACACGTGCGATGTCACGGCGTACAGCTTTTAGAGTATGAGTTTGCTGAAGTTGACCAGTTGCAGCTTGCATGCGCAAGTTGAACTGTTCACGTAGCAAATTCAATAGCTCAGCGTTAAGCTCTTCAACGTTCTTTTCGCGTAGATCTTGTGCTTTCATCACATCACCTGCTTAGTTACAAAAGTAGTTTTAACAGGCAGTTTACGTGCCGCTAGGCGGAACGCTTCACGTGCCAACTCTTCAGGTACGCCATTCATCTCGTACATAACTTTGCCTGGTTGGATTTGAGCAACCCAGTACGCAACTGAACCTTTACCTTTACCTTGACGAACTTCAAGAGGCTTTTCAGTAATCGGTTTGTCTGGGAAAACACGGATCCAGATTTGACCTTGACGCTTAATGTGACGTGTCATAGCACGACGTGCCGCTTCGATTTGACGTGCAGTCAGACGACCACGGCCAACAGCTTTAAGACCGAATTCGCCGAAGCTTACTTCAGTACCTTTAGCTAGACCACGGTTACGACCAGTCATAACCTTGCGGAACTTAGTACGTTTTGGTTGTAGCATCGTTCGACTCCTTACTTACGGCCTTTACGCTGCTTCTTAGGCTTATCGCCTTTTGGCTCTACTGCGTTAGCAGCTGGCATACCGCCTAGAATCTCACCTTTGAAGATCCAAACTTTAATGCCGATCACACCGTATTGAGTGTGAGCCGAAGAAGTTGCGTAATCAATGTCTGCACGTAGAGTGTGTAGAGGCACACGGCCTTCACGGTACCACTCTGAACGTGCGATTTCAGCACCGCCAAGACGGCCGCCTACTTGTACTTTGATGCCTTTAGCGCCTAGACGCATAGCATTTTGTACCGCACGCTTCATTGCACGACGGAACATAACACGACGCTCTAGTTGAGACGCGATGCTATCAGCTACAAGCTGACCATCTAGCTCAGGCTTACGTACTTCAGCGATGTTAATTTGCGCTGGTACACCTGCGATTTTAGCTACAGCTGCGCGTAGCTTCTCTACGTCTTCACCTTTCTTACCGATAACAACGCCAGGGCGAGCAGTGTGAATAGTCACACGGATGCTCTTAGCTGGACGCTCGATAACGATACGAGATAATGATGCTTTTTGTAGTTCCTTTGTAAGGAACTGACGTACCTTGAAGTCGCCGTCTAGGTTGTCAGCGAATTCGTTGGTATTAGCAAACCATGTAGCATTCCAAGGCTTAACGATGCCAAGACGAATACCATTAGGATGTACTTTCTGACCCATTGCTTACTCTCCTAGTCTTTAGCGATCTGCTACAACAATAGTGATGTGGCTTGAACGCTTCAAGATACGATCCGCACGACCTTTAGCACGAGGCATAATACGCTTCATGATAGGGCCCTCATCTACGAAGATTTTAGCGACATTTAGATCGTCGATATCTGCACCTTCGTTATGTTCCGCGTTAGCGATAGCTGACTCAAGAACTTTCTTAACTAATACAGCAGCTTTTTTGTTGCTGAAAGTTAGAATTTCTAGAGCCTGGTCTACCGACTTACCGCGAATTTGGTCTGCAACTAAGCGAGCTTTCTGTGGAGAAATACGAGCAAAGTTATGTTTAGCTAAAGCTTCCATCATCTACTCCTTATTTCTTCTTAGCTTTCTTATCTGCAGCATGACCGCGATAAGTACGAGTTGGTGCAAATTCGCCCAGTTTGTGACCGATCATTTCTTCGGTAACGAAAACTGGAACGTGCTGACGACCATTATGGACAGCGATGGTCAAACCAATCATTGTTGGGATGATCATTGAGCGACGGGACCAAGTCTTAATAGGCTTTTTGTCTCCGCTTTCCACCGCTTTCTCTACCTTCTTCAGCAAGTGTAGGTCAATAAAAGGACCTTTCTTGAGAGAACGTGGCATGGCGATTCCTCTTTATAAATTATTTAGTGCGACGACGTACGATGTACTTGTCAGTGCGCTTGTTCTTACGAGTCTTGAAGCCCTTAGTAGGAACGCCCCAAGGAGATACTGGGTGACGACCACCAGATGTGCGGCCTTCACCACCACCATGTGGGTGATCCACCGGGTTCATTACTACACCACGTACGGTTGGACGTACGCCGCGCCAGCGTGAAGCACCAGCTTTACCAAGTTCACGTAGCATATGCTCAGAGTTACCAACTTCACCGATCGTTGCACGACCTTCAGAAAGTACTTTGCGCATTTCACCAGAACGTAGACGGATAGTTACGTATGCACCATCGCGAGCGATGATTTGAGCATAAGCACCAGCCGAACGAGCTAGTTGAGCACCTTTACCAGGCTTAAGTTCAACACAGTGTACAGTAGAACCTACTGGGATGTTGCGCATCGGCAGAGTGTTACCTGCTTTGATTGCAGCATCTACGCCAGATTGAATCTGGTCGCCTGCGTTAACACCTTTAGGTGCAATGATGTAACGACGCTCACCGTCTGCGTACAGAACTAGAGCGATGTTAGCACTACGGTTTGGATCGTATTCTAGACGCTCAACTTTCGCTGGGATGCCATCTTTAGTACGTTTGAAGTCAATTACACGGTAATGGTGCTTATGACCACCACCGATGTGACGTACTGTAATACGACCGTTGTTGTTACGACCACCGTTCTTAGAGTTTTTCTCTAGAAGTGGTGCGTATGGCTTACCCTTGTGTAGGTCAGCGTTAACAACTTTAACGACGTGACGACGACCAGGGGAAGTCGGCTTACATTTAACAATAGCCATTTTTACTACTCCTGTTATTCCGCGCCGCCAACGAAGTCAAGATCTTGACCTTCTTTCAAAGTAACGTAGGCTTTCTTAACGTCTGAACGACGGCCTTCACGCATACCTTGACGTTTGGTCTTACCCTTTAATACAAGAGTATTTACAGACTTAACTTCAACTTCAAATAGCTTTTCTACAGCTGCTTTGATCTCTTTCTTAGTTGCATCTTTAGCTACTTTGAAAACGATAGTGTTCGCTTTCTCAGCTGCCATAGTTGCTTTTTCAGAGATGTGCGGAGCACGTAGAACTTTTAAGATACGCTCTTCAGTGATCATGCTAGCATCTCCTCAACTTGCTTAACTGCGTCAGCAGTCATTAGAACCTTGTCGAAAGCGATAAGTGATACTGGATCAACACCAGCAACATCACGTGCATCTACTTTGTATAGGTTACGAGCAGCTAAGAATAGATTTTCATCTACTTCGCCAGTTACAATCAGAACGTCGCTTAGCTCAAGCTCTTTAAGCTTAGCTACAAGTTCTTTTGTTTTTGGTGCTTCTACAGAGAAGTTATCAACAACGATTAAACGCTCTTGACGAACTAGCTCAGAAAGAATGCTCTTCATAGCACCGCGGTACATTTTTTTGTTTACTTTTTGGCTGTGATCTTGTGGTTTCGCAGCAAAAGTAACACCACCTGTACGCCAGATTGGGCTACGAATTGTACCAGCACGTGCGCGGCCAGTACCTTTTTGACGCCATGGCTTAGCGCCACCGCCAGATACTTCAGAACGAGTCTTTTGAGCACGAGTACCTTGACGAGCACCTGCTGCATATGCAACAACTACTTGGTGTACAAGAGCTTCGTTGAAGTCACGTCCGAAAGTAGTCTCGGAAACAGTTAGTGCATCAGCACCTTTAACCATCAATTCCATTACTTACTCCTAGACGTTATGCTTTAACAGCAGGTTTTACGATCACGTTTCCGCCTGTTGAGCCCGGTACTGCACCTTTAATAAGGAGTAGATTGCGCTCAGCGTCAACACGTACGATCTCTAGGTTTTGAGTCGTTACACGCTCAGCACCCATGTGACCTGCCATTTTCTTGCCTTTAAACACGCGGCCTGGAGTTTGACATTGGCCAATTGAACCCGGTGCGCGGTGAGACAAAGAGTTACCGTGAGTCATATCTTGAGTAGAGAAGTTCCAACGCTTGATAGCGCCTTGGAAGCCTTTACCTTTAGATGTACCAGTAACGTCTACTTTTTTAATTTCGTTGAAAAGTTCTACGTTTAGCTCAGCGCCAACTTCAAACTCTTCGCCGTTTTCTAAACGGAATTCCCAAAGACCGCGACCTGCTTCTACACCCGCTTTCGCGAAGTGACCAGCTTCAGGTTTAGTTACACGGTTAGCTTTCTTAGCACCAGTAGTTACTTGGATTGCTGCGTAGCCGTCTGTCTCAAGAGTTTTAACTTGAGAAATACGGTTCGCTTCAACCTCAACAACAGTTACTGGGATAGAAACGCCTTCTTCAGTAAATACGCGGGTCATACCCACTTTACGTCCGACTAGACCAATCATTATTCTTATCTCCCTTAACCTAGGCTGATTTGAACATCAACGCCAGCTGCAAGATCAAGACGCATTAGAGCATCAACAGTTTTATCTGTTGGCTCAACGATGTCGATCAAACGCTTGTGAGTACGAATTTCGTACTGGTCACGTGCATCTTTGTTGACGTGTGGAGAGGTAAGAACAGTGAAACGCTCTTTACGAGTAGGTAGTGGAATAGGACCACGAACCTGTGCGCCAGTACGTTTTGCTGTTTCAACGATTTCCGCAGTTGAAGCATCGATTAGCTTGTAATCAAACGCTTTAAGGCGGATACGAATACGTTGGTTCTGCATGAGACAGAGCTCCAATTATTAAAAATTACACAAACAATATCGCCACTCAAGCTCGAAAGAACGAGAGAATGCCGATTGATTTATGTGAAACCGTAGCATCCAAAATCAGGACGCATTGTCAGTTAACTTTTGAAGTAAATGCAAGATTTACTATTTTTATTAACCGCGAACATAAGCTGAGTATACATTACTAGGTAAGACCTACTCCTCAGTGCTCATTGGTTCACAAACCGGCGTTAGCCAGTGCGATGCATTATACAGATCACACTTTAGTATGCAAGTGGTGTTGGAAAAATAATCGGAATATATTGAAAAAGGAGCTTAAAGGATGTGAGGTATTGCGCGGGAAAAGGCTTTATTTATAAACAAAAAAAGGGAAGCTAAAGCTTCCCTTTTTAAATGCGTGCTCTTCTAATGAAGAGTGTGCAAAAATCTAAATGCTATTAAGCGAAGATTTTAGCTACAACACCAGCACCAACTGTACGGCCACCTTCGCGGATTGCGAAACGTAGACCTTCGTCCATTGCGATTGGAGCGATTAGCTCAACAGTCATTTGAACGTTGTCACCTGGCATTACCATTTCTACGCCTTCAGGTAGAGTGATGTCGCCTGTTACGTCAGTTGTACGGAAGTAGAACTGTGGACGGTAACCCTTGAAGAAAGGAGTGTGACGGCCGCCTTCGTCTTTAGAAAGTACGTATACTTCAGACTCAAACTTAGTGTGTGGGTTGATTGAACCTTTCGCAGAAAGTACTTGACCACGTTCAACGTCATCACGCTTAGTACCACGTAGAAGTGCACCAACGTTCTCACCTGCACGACCTTCGTCAAGCAGTTTACGGAACATTTCAACACCAGTACAAGTAGTAAGAGTAGTCTCTTTGATACCAACGATTTCTACTTCGTCACCTACACGTAGGATACCGCGCTCGATACGACCAGTTACAACAGTACCACGACCTTGAATTGAGAATACGTCTTCAATTGGTAGTAGGAACGGCTGGTCTACTGCACGCTCTGGCTCAGGAATGTAAGAATCTAGTGCTTCTGCAAGCTCAACGATCTTGTCTTCCCATTGCTTCTCGCCGTTTAGTGCGCCAAGTGCTGAACCTTGGATTACTGGTAGGTCATCACCTGGGAAGTCGTATTCAGAAAGAAGTTCACGAACTTCCATCTCAACTAGCTCAAGTAGCTCTTCGTCATCAACCATGTCACATTTGTTCATGAATACGATGATGTAAGGGATACCAACTTGACGACCAAGTAGGATGTGCTCACGAGTTTGAGGCATAGGGCCGTCAGTCGCAGCAACAACTAGGATACCGCCGTCCATTTGTGCAGCACCAGTGATCATGTTTTTAACATAATCCGCGTGTCCTGGACAGTCTACGTGTGCGTAGTGACGTGCTGGAGTGTCGTACTCAACGTGAGAAGTTGCGATTGTGATACCGCGCTCACGCTCTTCTGGAGCGTTATCGATAGATGCGAAATCTTTAGCAACACCGCCGTACACTTTTGCAAGAGTAGTACAGATAGCAGCAGTTAGAGTTGTTTTACCGTGGTCAACGTGGCCGATAGTACCAACGTTTACGTGCGGTTTCGTACGTTCAAATTTTTCTTTAGACACAATCGTGTTCCTTCCTAGTTATGATTCGCCACGTTCATTATTGAGCGAGACGCGCCAGAAATTGCTATTTTATGCGCCAACTCTCGTTAGCGCAATATTTGGACGCATTGTTCTTTCAAAAAATGAAAAAAAATGCGTCCGTCTTGTTTAACCACGTTCTGCAATGATTGCTTTTGCAACATTGTTAGGCACTTCAGCGTACTCACTAAACTCCATAGAGTAAGAAGCACGACCTTGTGTCGCAGAACGTAAATCAGTTGCGTAACCGAACATGACAGACAACGGAACTTGTGCACGAATTATCTTCAGGCCAGCTGTCCCCTCGTCCATACCTTCAATGAGGCCGCGGCGACGGTTAATATCACCAACAACATCACCCATCCAGTCTTCTGGAGTAGTTACTTCAACTTTCATCATAGGCTCAAGCAGAACTGGTTGCGCTTCAAGTGCACCCGTTCTGAAAGCCATAGAGGCAGCGATTGTAAACGCCATCTCACTTGAATCTACTTCATGGTAAGAACCATCATATAGTGTAGCTTTGATATCCAAAACTGGATAGCCAGCAAGTACACCATTGTTCATCTGCTCTTCAACACCTTTAGCAACTGAAGCGATAAACTCTTTTGGAACGATACCGTTGGCAATTTCGTCTACAAAGACAAAACCTTCGCCAACTTCTGATGGTTCGAGCTTAAGCCATACGTGACCGTACTGACCTTTACCACCATGTTCGCGGATGAACTTACCTTCCGCTTTCGCTGTACCACGAATGGTTTCACGGTAAGCAACTTGCGGGTTACCAACGTTGCAGTTAACGTTAAATTCACGTTTCATGCGGTCAACGATGATATCTAAATGCAGTTCACCCATACCAGAAATTAGTGTCTGGCCTGTTTCGTCATCCGTTTCAACACGGAACGATGGATCTTCTGCTGCTAGCTTACCTAGAGCGATCGTCATTTTGTCTTGATCAGCTTGAGAGCGCGGCTCTACAACGATCTGAATAACTGGATCTGGGAACTCCATGCGCTCAAGAACGATTTTATGGTTCTGGTCACAAAGCGTTTCACCAGTGGTCACATCTTTAAGGCCAATAATAGCTGCGATGTCACCTGCTCGTACTTCTTTTACTTCTTCACGTTTGTTTGAGTGCATTTGAACAATGCGACCTAAACGTTCACGTTGTTGCTTCACTGAGTTGTAAGCCGTTTTACCGCTTTCAACAACACCAGAGTAAACACGGATGAAAGTTAAAGTACCAACAAATGGGTCTGTTGCAATTTTAAATGCCAGTGCAGAGAACGGTTCTTTGTCGTCTGCGTGACGCTCTGCTTCATTCTCGTTCTCATCGATACCTTTAATAGCAGGTACATCAACAGGTGAAGGAAGGAAATCAACGACGGCATCTAGAACAGCTTGTACGCCTTTATTTTTGAACGCACTACCGCAAGTTGCGAGTACGATTTCATTGCTAAGGGTACGAGTACGTAGACCTTGTTTGATTTCAGCTTCAGTCAGTTCACCTTCTTCAAGGTACTTATCCATTAGCTCTTCAGATGCTTCTGCAGCTGCTTCAACAAGTTCTGTACGATACTCTTCAGCCATTTCTTGCATGTCTGCTGGAATATCTTCGTACGTAAAAGTCATGCCTTGATCAGCGTCGTTCCAGTTGATTGCCTTCATCTTGATAAGATCGACAACACCTTGGAAATTATCTTCAGCACCAATGTTCAGTTGAATTGGAACAGGAGTCGCGCCTAGGCGGTCCTTGATCTGTTCAATTACACGCAAGAAGTCTGCGCCTGTACGGTCCATTTTGTTAACGAAAACCATACGTGGAACTTGGTACTTATCAGCTTGACGCCAAACTGTCTCTGACTGAGGTTCAACACCCGACGAGCCACAGAACACGACAACGGCTCCATCAAGTACACGCAGAGAACGTTCTACTTCAATAGTGAAGTCAACGTGTCCTGGAGTATCGATGATATTGATACGGTGGTCTGGGTACTGAGCTTCCATACCACGCCAAAACGTAGTAGTTGCAGCCGAAGTGATCGTAATACCGCGCTCTTGCTCTTGCTCCATCCAATCCATGGTTGCTGCACCATCGTGAACTTCGCCGATTTTGTGAGAAAGACCGGTATAGAACAGAATACGTTCACTTGTGGTTGTTTTACCTGCATCTACGTGAGCAACGATACCAATATTTCGGTATTGCTCTATAGGAGTTTTACGAGCCACGGTTGAATCCTCTTATTCGAGACTTAGGGACTATTGCTATGTCTAGATTATGCGTTAATGGCGATACTTCGCTAAAAAAGGCTTGCCCTAGAAATAGCAATAGTTCCTAGCATAAGCATAGGAACTAAAGAAGTACTGCAAGGAACCTTGCAGTACTAAAAAGGTATTACCAACGGTAATGTGCGAACGCTTTGTTTGCGTCAGCCATGCGGTGAACGTCTTCACGTTTCTTAACCGCAGTACCTTTGTTCTCAGACGCGTCTAGCATTTCAGCAGCTAGGCGTTGAGCCATAGATTTTTCACCACGCTTACGCGCAGCTTCAACTACCCAACGCATAGCAAGAGCGTTACGGCGAACCGGACGAACTTCTACAGGTACTTGGTAAGTTGAACCACCTACACGGCGAGATTTAACTTCTACCGCTGGGCGAACATTTTCAAGAGCTTCTTCAAATACAGCTAAGTGGTCTTTACCAGACTTCTCAGCCATTGAATCTAGTGCAGTGTAAACAATTTTCTCTGCAGTAGATTTCTTTCCGTCAACCATAAGGATGTTAACGAATTTTGCCAGCAATTCAGATTTGAACTTAGGATCTGGAAGGATCTTACGCTGACCTATTACGCGACGACGTGGCATGGATATTCTCCGTTGTCTTCTTCAGGTTTTTTCCAAAACTTTTCAGAATAATAAATAAAATAGTGTTTGGCCTTACTTAACGCTTTCTTTTAAAAAAGAAAATGCATTAAGACTTAGGACGTTTCACACCGTACTTAGAACGACCTTGTTTACGGTCGTTAACGCCAGCACAGTCAAGCGCGCCGCGAACAGTGTGGTAACGTACACCCGGAAGGTCTTTTACACGACCGCCACGGATTAATACAACACTGTGCTCTTGAAGGTTGTGACCTTCACCACCGATGTACGAAGTTACTTCGAAACCGTTGGTTAGACGTACACGACATACTTTACGTAGTGCCGAGTTAGGTTTTTTAGGTGTAGTAGTGTAAACACGAGTACATACACCACGTTTTTGTGGGCACGCTTCTAGTGCAGGCACGTTGCTTTTAACAACTTGCTTTACACGAGGTTTGCGAACCAACTGGTTAATAGTTGCCATTAACTAGCTCCTGAAATTTACTTGAAAGTAAGCTTTGTGAAAAATCTATCCCTAATTACAAGTCGTAATTAGGGACGCAAAATTCTATTCAGCAGTGGGAGGTGTGTCAAGAAATATACAGATCTTTTTTAGCCATCTAGAGCTCAGGATGGTTTATTTTTGACCACAATGATAAAAGATAGTTACCAAGTTACTGATTTGTCGTTTAAAACCGTTAATTTAACAAATCCATCGAAGTCTACTTGAGCCAATGAACTTGAAGCCAACTGTTGTAAACCTCGACTGTCGAGATCCGGTTTTAATACCGACACATCTTCAACTGCAGAAATTTGAGTGTATAACTCATGATTTGGAAGGCAAACATACACAGCATCCTCGACCAAAATAAACTGATCCTGTGGTTGGGAATACAATAATGCGAGTTTTAGTTTCTCTGCCGATTTTACAATATGAAGCATAGCGTTTCCTAAAAAGTCAGTATTTGTTGGCATTGAGCTAACTTTCGCGCTAATTGATCCACTTCAACAACCGTCACATCAATCAGTAAATTGTCCGTCGATAAACCAAATTGATTTAGGCTACGTTGACACACATACACCTGTTCGATGTCGTATAGGTCCATTAATTTAAATGCAGAGATGTAGTCACGTGATAGTGTTTCGCTTGGCTGCTGTGCTTTGAGAAGCTGTGTCACACCATCTCCGACAAAGAACACGGTAATATCTTCACTGAAAGCTGAAGCCGCGAGCAATGCATCTAGCCCTTCTCTACCAGCCGCGGTTGTGTGAGGAAAACTATTAAATATAAAGGCTAATTTTCTCAAAACTGCACCACCCTATCTTGTGTTAGTAACGCTTCAGATAAGCTTCCCAACCCAGTTTGAGTGAAGCCAGATGCTAGATTAGAACCGCTTAATTGATGTTGCTCAGATTCTTCAGAGCTTACCACACCTCGTCTTAAGGCCGCTGCGACACAAGTTTCAAGGCTAATATCATATTCACTTGCAAGCTTTTGCCACTCAGAAGCTAAATCAAATTCATCATTAGCAGGCACAGTGAGATTCGAGCCATTGCTCACACCGTCTTGATAGAAGAATACACTGTGTAGCTTATGGCCCTGCTTTAGTAGAGCCAATGCAAACTGGTAAGCACTTCTGGCAGATTGTGAACCATAAACAGGTCCATTGACTAAGAGCGTATAACTTAACAACCCTCTTCATCCTCTGTTTTACGTTGACGGATGTACAAGTACACGGTGTGCTTAGAGATATTCAAACGCTCAGCAACACGGTTAATCGCGTCTTTGATGTCGAAAATACCTTTGTCGTAAAGCTCCATCACTATTTGACGGTTCTTGGTGTTGTTCGATACAGACTTGTCTGCATTGATTTCTTCAATGGTTCGTTCAACCGTTTGGTCAACAAGTTCCTCAACATCACTAGCAAAGTTAACCGAAGATGCAGCTTCGTCAGCATCTTGCGTCGGCATAAAAGATTGCAGCACTTGTGAGAAAGGTGCATCTAAGTTGACGTTAATACACAACAAGCCAATCACTCGGTCTTCACCATTGCGAATAGCAACCGTGATTGACTTCATTAATACTCCACCTTTAGCGCGAGTAAAGTATGAACGAGAGAAGTTACGCTTAGAACCTTCAATATCTTTTAGCATCTTTAGCGCAAGATCGGTGATCGGTGATCCAACCTGACGACCTGTGTTTTCGCCATTGGCAATTTTGATTGCAGAAGTATTGAGGTCTTCTAGAGAGTGTAAAACGATTTCACAAAACGGACCAATCAGGCTCGCGATACCGTCGACCACGGCCTCGTAAGATCTTAAGATAATTTTATCGTGTTCACTGAATGGCATGACATGGACTGATTCCATTTCGAGTAACACGTCCGCATTGACTGTTTCTGTAGTAGTCACTTATTCCTTACCTTCGTGTGAAAAATCAACAAATTTATGTAAGTTTATCAGAAAATTTTAATTGCACACCTAGCTAACATTGCAACTAGTGATTTAGAACAAGTTTAAAAATCAAATACTCACCTTCAAATCATAAAAAAAGCCTAACTTGAAGTTAGGCTTTTTGTTCAATCAACGAATTTGAGAACAAGAGTTCTCACTGATATTACTGAGCAGGAGCCGCTTCAGCGTTATCAATGTTTAATAGTTCAACTTCGAACACTAACGTTGAGTTAGCAGGGATAGTCGGTGTGTCTTGCTCACCGTATGCTAGCTCTGGCGGAATAACGAACTTGTACTTAGAACCAACTTGCATCAGTTGTACGCCTTCAGTCCAACCCGGGATTACGCGGTTTAGTGGGAATGTTGCTGGTTCGCCACGATCGTAAGAGCTGTCGAACTGAGTACCGTCTGTTAGCGTACCTTTGTAGTGTACTTGAACGGTATCAGTGTCTTTTGGAGAAGCACCTTCACCAGCAGTCATTACTTGATAAAGTAGGCCTGATTCAGTTTGCTTTACGCCTTCAGTTTTTGCGAACTCAGCGCGGAACTCATCGCCCGCTTTTTTCACTTCTGCTGACTTTTCTGCAGCTTGTGCTTGCATCGTTTCAGCAACACGCTTGTCTAGAGCTTCAAGAGCAGCGCGAGTTTCTTCTTCGTTCAGTGCTGTTTTCTCTGCGAATACGTCTTCGATACCTTGAAGAACCATATCTTTGTCTAGGTTAATGCCTAGCTCACTTGGCTTATCAATACTTGTGCTTAGGTAGTTTGCGAAAGATACACCGATTGCGTAAGCCGCTTTGTCATCTTCTGTTTTAAAGTTTACTGCTTCTACTTTAACTTCTTCAACCTGTGGAGCTTCTGCCTTTGGTTCTTCTTTCTGACAACCAACTGCTAGCATAACCGTTGCGGCAAGCAGTGATACTTTTAAAACTGATTTCATTGAATTCTCCAATTAATGGCCAAGCCATTGGTTATTGTGCACAAATCTAATGATTAGATTGGTGTGAATACGTTAGTTATAACAATATACTAGTCATATGTCTTTCGACACAAACCGGATTATTAGATGTGATGCGAATATTTTTCCACTCATTGCTATATACAATTGTCATCACCTTGTTAAATGGTTGCTTTTTCTTCCAGGATGATGAACAGCGTTGGGAAATAGAACCCAATGGCGCCACCAGCTTTGCACTCAGCAGAGATGGACGTTTTGCCCTGCTCTACTCTCAAGAAAAACAACTGCTCCTTTGGGATTTAGATCAAAACAAAGAACTCGCTCAACTTGGCCCCCAAGACCAATCCGAAAACCAAGTATCGCGAATCCGCATCTCAGACAATGGCCGCTTTGCCATTACCGCCAGCCAGATGAACTTCGCCGTTTGGGACTTATCTTGGACTCAGGCTGAGGGGCTCTGGTCTATTTCCGATGGCTTGATTCGTGATGTCGATATTTCTAGCAATGGTGAAAAAGTCTTGCTTGGCCTATCTAATGGCAAAGCTATCTATGTGGACTTAGTCACCGGACGCCGTCTTGAGTTCCTCGCTCACAGAGAAAAAGTAAATTCAGTCTCCCTTTCTTCGAATGGGCGCTACGCATTATCAGGCGGTAACGACTACAAAGCTTACCTTTGGGACACCGAATCAGGCTTAGTGTTACGTACCTTCAAGCATGAACAAAGAGTAGTACGAGTTGCACTACAACGGGATGGAGAATTAGCTTTTACTTCCGATGGCGGCAACCAAGCGATGATATGGGATTTGGAAACAGGTGAACCTCAAGCGCAATTGCAAAGCTGGTCTCGACAGCTGATATTCTCTAGCGCTCGCTTTTCTGATAACGGCAGTATGCTGGTGACAGGTACGCCATCAAGCCAAGTGAGTGTGTGGAATACTCAAGATGGAAAACGAATTTCTCGTCACGATGCTGAGCCACTAAAAGATGCTCGCCCTCCCCGTGCGGTAGTGTATGATGCAGCCTTTGATGAAAAGAACCGTGTGATATCGGGCACCTCTGCGGGCATCGCCCAAGCTTGGAATGTGGATTAGAACGATGACAGAAAAGCGAATTGAACAACTAGAAAGCCGTGTGAATGACCTAGAATGTCAGTTGGCTTTCCAAGAACAAACCATTGAAGAACTCAATGAAGCGCTTAGCCAACAACAGATGTTGATCACGAGAATGCAAGATCAAATGAAGTTCGTGGTGGGTAAAGTAAAAAATATGGACGGCTCCAACTTAGCTGACGCATCAGAAGAGACGCCACCTCCGCACTATTAAGCGCAGTTCAAAATGACGAATAGATTCTAGTGACGCATATCGCTAGTCTCTCGCCCTCGATGTGTAAACTCATTTCAGGACGGGACATAGAAAACTAAAAGGGCGACAGATGCTTATCTGTCGCCCTTTTGTTCGTTTAATCTTCGCTAATTCAACTAAAGCTAGTTAAGCTAATAAAAGCTTAGTCATCAGCATAAATTTTCACTTCCACACAACCGTTAGTATCAACACTCGCGCGATACATCCCTGAACTGTTCATGCCAAAATGAATATCACCTTGGCCATCAATAGCGATCAAGCCACCTTCTCCACCCATGGCCTTCAACTCACCTTGAATGATAGTTTCACAAGCCGTATGTACATCTTCTTTGAGATAACGCATTCGTGCTGCGACATCACTGGCGACCATTTTACGTAGGAAGAACTCGCCCATACCTGTTGTTGAAACAGCCACGTTGCCATTTTCAGCAATAGTGCCTGCGCCTATAATTGGAGAGTCTCCCACACGACCGTATTTCTTATTGGTCACACCACCAGTACTGGTTGCTGCAGCTAAGTTCCCGGATTGATCTAACGCCACGGCGCCAACCGTGCCGTACTTCTTATCATCTGGATATTTATGGGCTTGCTGTTCATCATATTTCGCTTCAGACAAAGCAAAAATGCCCTTCTCTTTCATTGATAGAAGTTGGTCATAACGACGCTCGGTAAAGAAGTAATCCTGCTCGGTGAAGGTGTACTCATGCTCAAAGGCGAACTTCTCAGCGCCTTCACCAATCAACAACACATGATCGCTTTTCAGCATTACATCACGTGCAAGTTCAATGGGATTCTTGATATGACGAACACCCGCAACCGCACCGGCATCCATTTCACTACCATGCATAACAGAAGCATCCATCTCAACAAACTCATCATGAGTCAGCACCGAGCCTTTACCAGCATTAAAGTGTGGGCTGTCTTCCATCACTTTTACCGAAGCAACTACAGCATCCACAGCATCACCGCCCGATTGCAGCACCTGGTAACCAGCTAACACCGATTTTTTTAAAGCTTCTGTGATGCCTGTTTTTAATTCATCACTCATTTGCTCTCGCAAGATGGTTCCTGCACCACCATGAATGGCAATTGAAAAAAGCTGTGACATGTGAATTCTCCACTGACGTATTTTTATAATGTTGTTCTATCAATACCACATCCATGATCCGATGTCTGATAGTAGAAACTAAACTTTTTCGGATGGTTGCCTTATTAGATAAACAGTTAATCCAAACAAGCCTCGGCTCCAATACGAAAAAACCTCCACAAGGGAGGTTTTCAGCGTTCTTAATCTAAACCGTTCATTCGGTATTAGTGAGAACCACAGCTACCGCCGCCGCAGCAGCCTTCTTTTTTCTCTTCACCGTGGTCATGGCCTTCGCCACCACAACAACCACCTTCGTGATCATGGTCGTGATCACCACAGCCACCTTCTTGGTGTACGTGACCATGTTGAACTTCTTCTTCAGTCGCTTCACGAACCGCTACAACTTCAACGTCAAACGTTAGAGTTTGGCCAGCTAGCATGTGGTTACCGTCAACAACAACTTCGTCGCCATCTACTTCAGTCACTTCAACTGGGATTGGACCTTGGTCAGTATCCGCTAAGAAACGCATACCAACTTCGATTTGCTCAACACCTTGGAATACGTCAGCAGGAACACGTTGAACTAGGTCGTCGTTGTGTTCACCGTAAGCGTCTTCTGGAGTAACCGTTGCAGAGAACTTGTCACCAGCAACTTTGCCTTCAAGCTCTTTTTCAAGACCTGTAATTAGGTTGTTGTGACCGTGAAGGTAATCTAGTGGAGCTTCTGCAGTTGATTGGTCAACTACTACGCCATCTTCAAGTTTCACTTGATATGCAACACTAACTACTACGTTCTTTTCAATTTTCATGAGAGCTCCAAGGAGGTTTGGACTAGGCTCGAACAGTTGAGCCTAGGAATAAATTTTATACACCCGGTATTATGGGGATGAATTAGTGAAACTCAATCATTCTGGTTTAAAAATACCGATCATTTCTTGATTCGCGTGTTCAGATTTCTCTACAGTTTTCGGTTTCCGCTGCTCATTGAAATTACAATCAACACATTCCACCAATTCGATATTATTCTCTATCCACCAGCGAAGAGTATCTTGAGTGTTGCAGCTTGGGCAGCTCGCCCCAGCGATAAAGCGTTTTTTCTGTTTCACGTTAATGTCCTTTACTACTCTGGATTCGCAGTTCATCCCGCCCGCTCTATTAGAAACTAAGCAGAGACCGCGTTTATTATTAGGTTGGTTCTTTAGACTGCTATTTCTGAGTTCAGTTATATTCCTAAGCTCGGGTTATTCACTCTAGACTCAGGCTACTGCCAATAGTTTCGAGACTGATGATCATTTTCCATCTCGTGTCCAAAAATTTCTTCCAGCTCTTTACGAGCCTCTTTCGCTCTTTGAGCTAGCTCGGCATCTTCGTTGTGCTGAGGAAGTAACTCTTTGAGCATACCATTATCCAATTTCCTAAAATGTGCTTCTGCTCGCTTCGCTTTATATGGATGCATGCCAAGTTCAGTCAATGTTTGACGTCCTAAGTCTAATGCTCCAAGGAAAGTTTCACGAGAGTAGTTGCTCACACCATGGTTAAGTAATTGATAGGCTTCAACACGGCTTCGTGCACGCGCTAAGATCTTTAAGCGCGGGAAGTGCTGCTTACATAAATCGACGGTTTTCATGATTTCATCGGGAGAGTCAGTACACAGTACAATCGCCTCCGCTCTATCAGCGCCTGCGGCACGTAACAGTTCTAGATGAGTTGAATCACCGTAAAATACCTTGTAGCCGAATTTTCTAAGGATATGTATTTGGCTGGCATCACTTTCAAGGACGGTGATACGAATCTTATTAGCGTACATCAAGCGACCAATGATCTGACCGAAACGACCAAAACCAGCAATGATCACTCTAGGGCTACGATCAACCACATCAGAAGACATCGCGCTTTCACTGATTTGATTAAGTTGACGAGCAAAGAATCGGTCTTGCAGCTTAAGCATCAATGGCGTAGTCACCATTGATAAACTCACCACGACCAGTAAGAACGATACCTGTTCACCACTTAAAATACCCTGTGCACTCGCCGCAGTAAAAATAACAAAGGCAAACTCACCACCTTGGCTGAGTATCATCGCCATTCGGCTACGCGCTTTTGTCTGTGTACCAAAGATACGGGCAAGTGCATACAGTACCAAACCTTTCAACACGACCAATGCACAAACTGCAATCAGTATCGCGAATGGGCTTTCGGCTAGTAAACCTAAGTTCACCGCCATACCCACAGAGATAAAGAACAGGCCAAGCAATAACCCTTTGAATGGGTCAATCGCAATTTCAAGCTCGTGTCGATATTCACTTTCTGCTAGAAGAACACCCGCTAAGAAAGTACCCAGCGCCATCGACAAACCAATCTGCTGCATGATGACGGCAATACCAATCACCAATAGCAGCGCTGCAACGGTAAACAACTCACGAACACCGCTCATGACCACATAGCGGAATAGTGGTCTCAGTAAGAAATGACCACCAACAAGTAAGCCAATCACGCCGCCTAGCATCCACAACATGTCAGCCCAACTACCGCCCGTATTGCCCGCAAGCAGAGGCAACACCGCTAACATAGGGATTACTGCAATATCTTGGAAAAGTAAGACTGCAAAGCCTGACTGTCCCGCTTCTTTACCACCAAGCTCTCGCTCTTCAATAACGCGCAAGGCGATGGCTGTCGAAGATAAGGCTAACCCCATACCTATCACGAGGCTAGTTTGCCAAGTCAATCCGAACAAACAGGCGATGGCGGTAATAATCAAGGTGGTGATCAACACTTGCGCCCCCCCTAAGCCGAGAATAGGCGCCCGCATCTGCCACAGTTTTTTGGGGTTAAGCTCTAAACCAATAAGGAAGAGCAGCAGCACCACCCCGAACTCTGAGAAATGTAGAATGGCCTCTACGTCACTGATTAGGCCAAGCCCCCATGGACCAATAGCGACACCCGCTAATAAGTAACCTAATACTGAACCTAAGCCTGCTCGCTGCGCGATAGGAACCGCAACCACAGCCGCCGCTAAAAATATAGCGCTACTTTGTAGGAAATCATTAGTCAGAGCCATCATTTGCTCCTATATCTTGTAGCGGATCTCGCAACCAATTTCGATATTCTTCAGCGTGTTGGTAACGCGTCATATCCGAGACATTTCGAGCCCAATGTAAAACTAAAGGTGACATCCAGTGCATCTGGCACAAAGCGGCAGTTAGCTCAAACGGTTGCAAGATCTCTTGTAAGGGATACTTATTATAGCCTGCAGCACCAAACGCCTCTTCTTTACCACCCGTGGTGATAACACTGCGCCAATGCTTACCCTTAAGTGCACTTTGCTCACCAAACGCAAAGCCCTTGCCTAATACTCGGTCAAACCATTCCTTCAATAACGAAGGGCATGAGTACATAAACAAAGGATGTTGGAATACAATCACATCGTACTGCAGAAGCAGTTCATGCTCATAAGGCACATCAATAAAGAAGTCAGGATAGAGGGCATAAAGATCGTGGATTTTAACATTCCCAAGCGACTCTATCTTTTTAACCATGATCTGGTTAGCGATAGAGGTTTGCGGCTCTGGGTGCGCATAGATCACTAATACCTTTGGCACGGGTTTGTCTATCGAGGGAGTAATACTCATTCCTTTGAAACATTCCTTTAAGGGCTAAACGGTGGCAAGGCCACTAGAATTTAAATAAAAGTTATTAATATGTTATTGGCATCATAACGCAAATTGCATTGTGATCGACTTTTATCTGGATTCAGCCTACTATGCAGGCGTCTGTTCACCTCTAATTTCTATGCTACCTCTATATGATTACTTTCTCTGATATTCAATTGCTACGCGGCGGTAAGCCACTCCTCGACCAAGCATCTGCGACTTTTCATCCTGGCGACAAGATCGGTTTGGTTGGTAAAAACGGCTGTGGTAAATCTACGCTGTTCGCCTTAATTAAAGACGAGCTGTCTATTGATGCTGGCTCATTCAGTAAACCAGCCCATTGGGAAATGGCTTGGGTTGCTCAAGAAACGCCAGCACTAGAAAGAACAGCGATTGAATACGTGATTGATGGCGACCGTGAATATCGCGGCCTTGAAGATCAACTAGAGAAAGCTGAACAAGCCGACAACGGCACATTAGTAGCAGAGATCCACGGCAAAATTGAAACCATTGGTGGTTACAGCATCAAAGCACGTGCTGCTGAGCTATTGGATGGCTTAGGATTTCGCCAAGAACAAATGACATGGAACCTAACCCAGTTCTCGGGTGGTTGGCGTATGCGTTTGAACTTAGCGCAAGCCCTATTGTGCCGCAGTGACCTACTGCTACTCGATGAGCCAACCAACCACTTGGATTTAGACGCAGTAATGTGGCTAGAACGCTGGTTACAAAACTACCCTGGCACACTCGTTCTTATCTCGCACGATAGAGATTTCTTGGATCCTATCGTCAACCGCATCGTGCATGTTGAAAACCAGCTGCTCAATGAATACACCGGCAACTACTCATCGTTCGAAACTCAACGCGCGCAAAAACTGATCCTGCAACAAGCGATGTACCAAAAACAGCAGAAACAAATGTCTCATATGCAGAGCTACATTGACCGTTTCCGCTACAAAGCCTCAAAAGCTCGCCAAGCGCAAAGCCGTATCAAAGCATTAGAGAAAATGGAACAAGTGCTGCCCGCTCAATTTGATAACCCATTCAGCTTTGAGTTTAGAGAACCAGACGCGCTACCAAATCCAATCATGATGATGGATGAAGTCTCTGCGGGTTACGATGACAACCTGATTCTAGAGAAGATTCGCTTGAACCTAGTACCGGGCAGTCGTATTGGTCTACTTGGCCGAAATGGCGCTGGTAAGTCAACGCTGATTAAACTCCTTTCTGGCGAACTGAAACAGCAAGGTGGTGAACTGAGCTATTCACAAGGCGTTAAGATGGGTTACTTTGCACAGCACCAATTAGAGACGCTGCACCCAGAAGAAACACCGCTGCAACACATGATGCAGATTGCCCCTAAACACACAGAGCAACAACTGCGTGATTACCTAGGTAGCTTCGGTTTCCAAGGTGAAAAAGCGCTCGATAAAGTAGCCCCCTTCTCAGGCGGTGAAAAAGCGCGTTTAGTTCTGGCGCTACTAGTATGGCAAAAACCGAATCTTTTGCTGCTCGATGAACCAACCAACCACTTGGATCTCGACATGCGTCAGGCACTGACGTTTGCATTGCAGACGTTTGAAGGCGCAATGGTTATCGTATCGCATGACCGTTACCTACTCCGTGCGACTACCGATGATTTGTATTTGGTACACGACCGTCAAGTTGCACCGTTTGATGGTGACCTAAGCGATTACTACAAGTGGCTAACCGAACAGCAGAAAGTTGAACGCAAAGAAGCACAAGCATTGGCACCAGCAAAAGACGGCGCCAACAGTGCGGCAGCAAAAAAAGATCAGAAACGTAAAGAAGCAGAGTTCCGTAAACTAACGGCACCAATTCGTAAAAAGCTGAGTCAATTTGAAAAGCAGATGGATAAATTAACGTTGGCTCTTGAAGAAGCCGAGCAAGAATTATCCGACACTTCACTGTATGAAGCTGAAAATAAGGCTAAACTGAATAAAGTACTCGCTCTCCAAGCGAGCAGTAAGTCACAGCTAGAAGAAGTTGAAATGGATTGGATGTCCACTCAAGAAGAGCTTGAGCAGATGGAACAGGATATGGATAGCTTATGAGCCCAGAGCACGCCCCAATATCACTAACACTGGAACGACTATGGCAATTTAGCCTTCAGTATTACAGTGTGCGTGGTGTAAAGGATGCGTGCCTAGCTTTACAAAACCAGTTTCACGGCAACGTCAATCTACTGCTGCTGCTCAAATGGCTTGATGAGCAGCAATTGTCTTTTGCCGAAGAAGAGTGGCACAAAGTTCAACAGTGCTTGAGCCGCTCTGAAACCCTGCTTCATAGTTATCGAGAGCTACGTAAGCATCTCAAAGCACACGTTGTTGATTCACTCTACCGTGAAGCCTTACAGTTCGAATTACAACTAGAGAAGCAACAACAATCTGATCTCGTCGACTACATAAACTCTCTTCAGCTTTTCGCAAACCAACAAGCGCCTCTCGCTTTTCAATACTGTCGATTATTAGGGGCAGAAAACCTCTATGTTGCTTTTTCTGAACCAGCCCCTCAGCCCTAAGGCATTCCCTTTTCCTTTTGTTAGATCAAGATCCAAGCTTATTGGGGACTATCGTTCTTCGTGTTCACGCGATGGTGGCTCGGATTATTAGCAATATATAGAGCTTAACCTCGATAGTATTCAACCAGTTACCTACAACCTGTTTTGTAACCTGTATGAGTGAAACTCTTGCGCTTATGCCGAGAATCAACCAAGCTCAAATAAAAACATGGGCGTTTCACTAAAAGCTCAACACTTTATCAAAGCCCATAAAAGAAGCATGGACTGTTTTATGACAATATTTACCGCAGCGGCTGGTCTCTCTAATCCGCACTTACAAACCTTAGTGCCACGGTTTATTAGAAAGCAGGCGTTATTTGATCCTCAATGGCAAACCTTAGAAACTCCCGACGGTGATTTCCTCGACCTTGCATGGAGCGAGGACCCGAAGGGAGATAGCCCCAATAGTGATAATAAAAGCAGAGGAGATGCGAATAATAAGCCCATTTTCGTTCTATTCCACGGTTTGGAAGGCAGCTTTGAAAGCCCTTACGCCAATGGACTGATGAATGCGTTTGCTAAAGATGGTTGGTTATCCGTGATGATGCACTTTAGAGGATGCAGCGGAAAACCGAATCGCTTGGCTCGCGCGTACCATTCAGGAGAAGTAGAAGATGCTCGTTTCTTTCTACGACACTTACACGCGCAATTTCCCAATAACCCAAAGGTTGCGGTTGGTATATCTCTAGGCGGAAACATGCTGGCGAACTACTTGGCTGAGTATGCGGACGACCCATTACTGTCGGCGGCAACGATAGTTTCTGCTCCTTTTGATTTAGCTTGCTGCTCCAGTCGTATTGAAAGAGGCTTCTCTAGGCTCTATAAAAAATACCTGCTCAACTCACTCAAATCGAATGCCTTGAAAAAGGTTAAGCTGTTACAAGAAAAAATAGGTATCTCCGCTGAAACCATCAAAAAAATAGACAAACTGTATGAGTTTGATGAAAGGATCACTGCGCCTCTGCATGGATTTAAGAATGCTCAAGACTACTATGCTCAATGTTCAGCGCTTCCAAAACTGAATAAGATTAAGCTACCGACTCAGATCATTCATGCTAAAGACGATCCTTTCATGACTGATGATGTTATTCCAAAATTCGTACTACCAGACAATATTGATTATCGCCTGTTTCAGAAAGGTGGCCATGTGGGGTTCATTACCGGTAGCACGCTCAAGCCCAGGTTTTGGCTAGAAGAAGCATTGCCAGCCTACTATGAAAGTATCCAAGATTCGGCATAATGACCGAGCCTTAGTAAATAGAAGTAAAAACATTACTAATTAATAAACATAGTTATCAACATATCCATGAACATAAAAGAGAGAAGTATTTATGATCATCCCATGGCAAGACATTGCACCAGAAACACTGGAAAACCTCATCAAAGAGTTCGTGCTGCGTGAAGGTACAGACTACGGTGATGTAGAGGTTTCATTGCAAAACAAGATTGACCAAGTGAAACATCAATTAGCCTCAGGAGAAGTCAGTATCGTATTTTCTGAGCTGCATGAAACCGTTGATATTCAAGTCACAAAACGCTTCTAGGCTGCGCTCATAAAGGAGCCGTGTTATAGTGGTAAACGATTGCTAACAAGTAAGTTACTCAAAAGACAAGGGTTGTCATGTCCGCTAAACATCCAATTATTGCGGTGACGGGTTCATCAGGAGCCGGCACCACCACCACCTCAGAAGCCTTCCGTAAAATGTTCAATATGATGGACGTGAAGGCCGCTTGGGTTGAAGGGGATAGTTTCCATCGCTTCACTCGACCAGAGATGGATGTCGAGATCCGTAAAGCGCGCGAGCAAGGTAAGCACATCAGCTACTTTGGTCCACAAGCCAACGACTTTGGTGCGCTAGAAGAGTTCTTCCGTAAATACGGTAACGAAGGTACAGGCAAGGTACGTAGCTACCTGCACACGTTCGATGAAGCCGTTCCTTACAATCAAATGCCAGGCACCTTTACGCCATGGCAAGAGATCCCAGAAAATTCAGATGTGATGTTTTACGAAGGCCTGCACGGCGGTGTGGTTGATGGCGATATCAATGTTTCTCAACACGTCGACTTGCTGATCGGCATGGTACCTATCGTCAACTTAGAATGGATCCAGAAATTCGTTCGCGACACACGCGATCGTGGTCATTCTCGTGAAGCAGTAATGGACTCGATTGTTCGCTCGATGGATGATTACCTTAACTACATTACTCCTCAGTTTTCGCGTACTCACATCAACTTTCAGCGTGTTCCAACGGTAGACACATCAAACCCTCTCAACGCTAAAGGGATCCCAAGTTTAGACGAAAGCTTCGTTGTTATACGTTTGCGCGGCATCAAAAACGTCGATTTCCCTTACCTTTTAGCTATGATTGATGGCTCATTTATGTCTCGCCACAACACGCTTGTGGTACCAGGAGGGAAGATGAGTTTTGCTATGGAGCTCATTGTAAGGCCGATCCTACAACAACTCATCGAAACCGGAAAAATTGGTTAACAGAGCACCATTCTGGTTGATTACTTTTCATACCGTGATCATGTGCACAATTTTGCGTAAAAAATCGTAGCTTGGTCACGATTAAAATCAAGAAATAGTACCTGAAAAAGGATACTATTCTTAAACGAAACACAAGATAGCTTGCAGCGCTCAACGAGTGCTCTTATCCTACAAGTCAATCCAGGCTTAGCTAAAATACGGAAAGCGGCAAGCATACCCTGCAGAGGAAGTGAGATATTATGGTTCTAGGTAAACCTCAAACCGATCCAACATTAGAGTGGTTCCTTTCACACTGTCATATTCATAAGTACCCATCAAAAAGTACTTTGATTCATGCTGGTGAAAAGGCAGAAACCTTGTACTACATTGTTAAAGGTTCTGTGGCAGTTCTTATCAAAGACGAAGAAGGTAAGGAAATGATTCTTTCTTACCTAAACCAAGGCGACTTCATCGGTGAGCTAGGCTTATTCGAAGAAGACCAAGAGCGTACAGCTTGGGTTCGTGCAAAATCTCCTTGTGAAGTAGCTGAAATTTCTTTCAAGAAATTCCGTCAACTTATCCAAGTGAACCCAGACATCCTAATGCGTCTATCAGCGCAAATGGCAAACCGTCTACAAGTAACTAGCCAAAAAGTTGGTGACTTAGCGTTCCTTGACGTAACTGGTCGTATCGCACAAACGCTACTAAACCTAGCAAAACAACCAGATGCAATGACTCACCCTGACGGCATGCAAATCAAGATCACTCGCCAAGAGATTGGCCAGATCGTTGGTTGTTCTCGTGAGACAGTTGGTCGTATCTTGAAGATGCTAGAAGAGCAGAACCTAATTTCTGCACACGGTAAAACTATCGTGGTATATGGCACTCGTTAATCTCGATTAACTGAGCCTAAAATTTGAAAGCCACCAAATGCAAATTTGGTGGCTTTTTTGTTTTCTAAAGATCTACAAAGAAAATACGAATGAAACACCTACAGCTTCGAAGCGCAAACACTCTCGAAGCGAAGCCTATCTGCATCTTTAGGGTAAAGTCCGTACTCGTATCTTTCTTTAACCGTTAGTGCTTTCGAAGATCTTGTCAGCCGATGCTGCCACAAAACCGGTATAAAGCTCACCATTAGCCGTCGCATAACGCTTAGCGAACTCATAGAAGCCTCCAGGAATCATCTCATTGCCCTCAACAAATGAAACTGGGACTTTATCTGCCATTGTTGATGATTGCTCTAATAAGACCTCTGGAGAGCCTTTAACCTGGCCACCAGATGCATTGATCGTGAAGCCTGATTCGCTCAAATAATCATTCACTGCCTGCACTTCATCAAAAGCATCGAGTTGATTAACGCTCACTGTAAAGTGGTTGGCACCGTAACCATGAGCTGCGAGCCAAGACGCGTATTCACTTTCTTTTGCAAGCACTTGGAAATCTGCGAAGCTCAAGTCCCATAGACGACCACCAAATAAGAATTCATGGCCTTGAAGCTTGCTTACGTCGACTTGCTCAACCAATTTAGCAACGATCTGTTGTAAGTCACTTGAACACTCTTCGACCTTCAACTCACTAATGAACACTTTAGGTTGATTTGGATCTGGGTGCTCGTAATGCTTCGCGACTAGCTTCTTACTCTCAAACAAGTAATCGCCACACGCTTTATAACCTAGCTCAAGGAAAGGCTTAGCCAATGTTTCAATACCTAGCGGAGCAACATTGAAAGTACGCAGTGCAATGTGATCATTAATCAGAGCTTCGTCTTCTTTCAGCAAGTGATGTACTTTCTCAGCCGATGGACAAAGCCTGTGAATGTAATCGTCCCAAAGTGATTTAAAGAGTAGATCGGGCGTCATGGTGACTCCTTGTCAGAGGTTCTAGCAAGCTAGTAATTTGGATTAGAAAGGGAGAGGCTGAGACACAGAGTCAGCAGCCATCAGCCTGTGACATACTTTTCTATTATTATCTACCGCCCAATCTAGGTGTTGGGCGTGATGGAAAAAGGAAGCGATAGCACCGCTTCCTATTTCAAACTTAACGCATAAGCCTAAGACTCATTAGCCTAAATTAAAGCTCAATACCTGGGCTAAACGTTGCCGGAAGTTGAGTTTCGCCACCTTCCATTGAAGCCATAGGGTAAGCACAGTAGTCAGCCGCGTAGTAAGCACTTGGGCGTAAGTTGCCCGAAGCACCTGGACCACCAAATGGAGCATCGCCACTTGCGCCTGTTAGCTGGCGGTTACGGTTAACAATGCCCGCACGGATATGGTCAACAAAGTATTCCCATTCAGAATCATCTGTTGATACTAAGCCAGCAGATAAACCAAAGCGTGTGTCGTTAGCTAGCTCAACCGCTTGCTCTAGCGATTGATAACGGACCACTTGTAGCAATGGACCAAAGTACTCTTCATCCGGCAGTTCAGCAATGTTGGTTGCGTCGATAATACCAGGAGAAACAAACGCCGCTTGACCCGCTTTTGCTTCTACTAGACTTACACCGCCTAACGATTGCAGATTCGCTTGTGCGTCCAGAATGAACTTAGCCGCAGCTTCAGAGATCTGTGGGCCCATGAAGGGTGCTGGCTCAGCGAATGGCTGATCGACACGAATTTTCAAGGTCGCAGCAACGAGCTTATCCAGTAGTTGATCGCCCTTATCTCCTATTGGAACATACAAGCGACGTGCACATGTACAACGTTGACCCGCACTGATGAAAGCTGATTGGATGATAGTGTATACCGTTGCGTCTGCATCACCGTATTGGTCGCTGATCACCATAGGGTTGTTGCCGCCCATTTCTAGTGCCAGCATCTTGCCCGGTTGGCCCGCGAATTGACGATGCAGGATATGACCGGTATTGGCACTACCTGTGAACAGCACGCCATCAAGGCCTTTAGCATCAGCCAGTGCTATACCTGTCTCTTTGGCACCTTGTACTAGGTTAATTACGCCAGCAGGAAGGCCAGCTTCTTGCCATAGTTTCATCGCAAACTCACCCGTCCAAGGTGTCTGCTCTGACGGCTTAAATACCACGGTATTACCCGATAGCAGTGCTGGAACAATATGACCGTTAGGTAGATGACCAGGGAAGTTATAAGGACCAAATACTGCCATTACGCCTAATGGACGATGACGCAGTACAATTTGGTTGCCTGCAGCTTCACGTGAAGCTTCACCAGTACGTTCATGGTAAGCACGAATAGAGATAGCAATTTTGCCCGCCATCGCGCCCGCTTCAGTACGCGTTTCCCAAATCGGTTTCCCCGTCTCTTTTGCAATAATTTGTGCTATTTCTTCGCTGTTCTCTTTAACTTTCTCAGCAAAATTCAACACGACCGCTTCACGCTCGGCAAAGCTCAGTTTTTTCCAAACTAAGAAGGCTTCACGAGCCGCTGCTACTGCAGATTCAACCTGTGCAGGAGTTGCGCTATCACCCTGCCATACTACTTCATTATTGTATGGGCTTACTGATGCCATGGCGTCACCTTGACCTGCCACCCATTGTCCTGCTATCCACTGAGTCATACTTCTATCCTTAAAATCTTCGACAGATAATCGCTGCTCTTACTGAGCTAACATGCGAACGAATTCGCCTTCTTTTACTTCAAGAGCGCTTGCTACTTCAGATGATAAAATCACTGTGTCACTTGCTTGGTCATACGCACCTTTCGCAGCGACTGCGCGGAAGTTCTCGAACGAGGTATTACCAATTAGGAAGTCTTTAGAGCTGGAGTGCTCTGCAATTTTTACTTGAGCACGAATCGCATAACGTACCGATTCAATGTTTCTTAAATCACATTCAACCGTTGGCCCCGCATCAAAGATGTCAACGTAGCCTCGGTTAGTGAAACCTTCACGTTCCAGCAACTTAAGTGCAGGGCGCGTATTATCATGTACCTCTCCAATCACCGCCTGAGCCTCTTTGCTCAGTAGGTTCACGTAGATAGGCAGCTTCGGCATTAGGTCAGCAATGAAGCCTTTCTTACCAATACCGGTTAGGTAATCAGCAAGCGTGAAATCAATCGAGAAGAAGTGCTCTTGCAGCCATTGCCAGAAAGGAGAGTTGCCTTCGGCATCCGATACACCACGCATCTCAGCAAAAATCGTTTTTGAGAAACGCTCTGGGTGTTCCGCCATGATCAAAAACCGACACTTCGACATCAAACGACCGTTCAAGCCGCCACGGAAATCTGGACGCAAAAATAGCGTACAGATCTCACTGCACCCGGTGTAGTTATTACCGAAAGTCAGTAGCTTAACGACGTTGTTCACGCCTAGCTTTTGTGATGAGTGGACTACTTTGCTGATGTGGTAAGAATAAAACGGTACATCCCAGCCAATCGAGGCTTCTATGCCGGTCGTACCCGCCACTTCTCCGGTTTCGGTATCGTAGCCAACCATCAGGTAGCCTTCATCACCGGGCTCGGTCACGTCTTGTTTCGCGAAGCTGTATTCAGAGTGAGTAATACGATTGGTTAACAGTTCTTCGTTAACCGGAAGAGATGTGAATCCATGTCCTGACTCAACAGCGCAGGTATGCAACGCGTCGTAATCAGATAGTTTAATTGGGCGAACAACTAGCATCAATATTCCCTCCAGATGCAAAATAGGCCCAAAACCAGAAGCTTGGGCCTTTAGCAAAACGTCATGGGATCGCTCTAATGGCGATCATTCCTATGACGCCGCTTAGGCTAAACTAGCGTAGCGATTGCTTTGTCTAGTTTTGATAAGCCTTCTTCAATTTCTTGTGTAGTAATAACCAGTGATGGCGTAAAACGAACCACGTTTGCACCCGCAACCAATACCATCAAGCCTTGTTCGCCTGCTGCTACTAATACGTCACGTGCACGTCCTTGCCACTCGTCATTTAGTGCAGCGCCTAATAATAGGCCTTTACCACGAACTTCACTGAATATTTGATATTTGTCATTAATCTTAGCTAAGCCGTCACGAAATAGCTCTTCACGCTCTTTTACGCCAGCTAAGGTTTCTGGTTGGCTAACGACGTCAACAACCGCTTCAGCAACGGCACACGCTAGTGGGTTACCGCCGTATGTTGAACCGTGCGTACCGACTTTTAGGTGTGTCGCGAGTTCAGTCGTTGTTAGCATCGCGCCGATAGGGAAACCACCACCGAGTGATTTTGCTGTACTTAAGATATCAGGTGTCACACCTAGGCCTTGATACGCATAAAAATTGCCCGTACGGCCATTACCTGTTTGCACTTCATCAAAAATAAGCAGCGCATTGTGCTTGTCACACAGCTCACGAACCGTGTTCACAAACTCAGAGGTTGGAGAGATGATGCCACCCTCACCTTGCAGAGGTTCCATCATGATTGCACATGTGCGATCAGAGATGTGCGCTTCTAGCGCGGCAATATCATTGTAAGGCAGGTGAGTTACATCGCCCGGTTTAGGACCAAAGCCATCAGAATAAGCTTCTTGACCACCTACAGTTACAGTAAAGAAAGTACGACCATGGAAACCTTGTTTGAATGCAATGATTTCAGACTTCTCAGGGCCATGAACATCTGCCGCCCAACGACGAGCCAACTTCAATGCTGCTTCATTCGCTTCTGCGCCAGAGTTGGCAAAAAATACTTTTTCTGCAAAACATACGTCGGTTAGCTTCTTCGCTAGACGAAGTGCAGGTTCGTTGGTCATCACGTTACTCAGATGCCAAATCTTGTTTGCTTGCTCAGTTACGGCATTCACCATTGCTGGGTGACAGTGACCCAAGCAGCTCACAGCGATACCGCCAGCAAAGTCGATATACTCTCGGCCTTGTTGGTCCCAAACGCGTGCGCCTTCCCCTTTTACCGGGATCATTTCCATTGGGTTATAACAAGGCACCATCACCTCATTAAAAAGACTACGTTCTACATTATTTTCCACTGTCATCGTACATTCCTTCTCGATACCGCAAGCTTCGCAAATAAGCGTAATGGTTCATAAGTGAGATAAAGATATTTTGTCCCGCCATAATCCCGCTGCAGCATTATATTTACATTTAATTAACCTTTTCAATAGTAGATTATTCTTTAGCCATCCCTAACAACCAGCTAAACGCCACTACCTATGACTATTTATGCATCAAACAATCTGTTTTATGAAGCTTTTTTTAACTAAACGTCTATCCATCAACAGCAAAGCCTTACTGGTACAGCGGTATAAGGGGTTCGAGAGGAAATAAGGCGAATAATATTGCATAGAC
The DNA here is from genome assembly GCF_029890535.1 of Vibrio sp. S/42/10. Lineage (NCBI taxonomy): Bacteria > Pseudomonadati > Pseudomonadota > Gammaproteobacteria > Vibrionales > Vibrionaceae > Vibrio > Vibrio sp. S/42/10. The sequence goes on from NZ_JAKMZC010000008.1 coordinate 70,318, forward strand.
TAAAAACTTAGCCTGAAGAGGGAGAAATGTTATAAAAAGTGATCGGCGTCAGAGGGATGAAGACGCGGCGCGCCCGAATTAAAACGCTTAACGAACGAGGTAATACGTTTAACTGGCTTATTTGAACGAATGAAAAGCCAAATTTAAACACTCAACGCGCTAAGAAGTTAGCAAGAAGCTGGTGTCCTTGCTCTGTTTTAATCGATTCAGGGTGAAATTGGACGGCATCAATCGGCAAGGTTTTGTGTTGATAACCCATGATCTCATCCATACTGCCATCTTCAAACTCTGTCCAAGAAGTGAGTTCAAAGCAGTCAGGGAGCGTACCATTTTTCACCACTAAAGAGTGGTAACGAGTCACAGTCAGAGGATTATTGAGACCTTGAAAAACGCTCTTACCGTTATGACGGATCGGAGAGGTTTTACCATGCATCACTTGTCTGGCTCTCACCACTTCACCACCAAAGACTTGAGCAATGGCTTGATGACCAAGACACACACCTAAGATCGGCAACTTACCCACGAAGTGCTCAATGACTTGCAGAGAGATTCCCGCATCATTCGGCGTACAAGGACCCGGAGAGATAACAAGATGGCTAGGGTTCAGCGATTCGATACCCGCAATATCAATCTCATCGTTGCGAACAACTTTCACAGTGACCCCTAACTCACAGAAATACTGATACAAGTTATAGGTAAAAGAGTCGTAGTTATCGATGATAAGTAACATGGGTCGAAATCGTTTGCTAAATACTAAATGATTGAGAGATATAGGGGCGGTATTGTGCAATACCCATGGCGAAAGGCAAGTGGAAACTGCATTTCGCCAATAATTAAGGCCAACCTAAGTTGACCTTAATTGTTTACAGATAGCCCTAAGTTATCTGAACTGGCTTGTCTCGCTTCTAGCGGACTTAATTGTGACTAAGCGGCTTACGACGACGCCACATTGCTAAACCAAACAATGACATCAGTGCACCGAAGCCGAAAGAACCGCCAACAGTACCCTCTGGTTCGGTAGGAACGGTGGGAGTTGTATCTGACTTCTCAACAGTAACCTCACGCTCAGAGCTGAACTTAACCGTTTCACCAGTAGAGTCAGTTAATTTTTCTTCTAGTAGGTACTGCCCTTGATCTAACTCTTCGTTAAATTCAACATTTACACTTCGAGCATCAATATCAGCCTGGTCCAAAGTCACACTAGCAGTGTAACCTTGAGCTTCAGAGTCGGATGAGGCAGCTTGAATTGCCCCAGTTAGAGTTAAGCTGACCGTAACAATGTCATTCACGGCTGCATTTGGTGGCAGACGAACTTCAACTGCGAACTTCTCACCTGGGCTAGGCAAATCAAGATCGGTGTTAGGAAAGTCTATAGCAATGATCACTGGATCATGGTCCGACGCTGAGAATGCATCTTTGTACTTCGGCATATTACCAGTGTACTTGCTGCTATATTCGAACAAGTTACTTTCTAGCGAGTTAATGTGCCAATCTTCAATAGCAACTACTTTTTGAGCCAAACTACTGCTCGCCAGTGCATGATCCAAGTTACCTAGCTCACCAGAATAAGTGTATGAAAAAGTATCAGAACCGTGCAGTACCGTATTCAAATTGTGGTAACCGTAACCTTGTTGAATTTGCGTTTTTTCTACCTGTAGCTCGCCACCATCTAATGTTGTGTAAGACGCAGTGTAAATATCACGCTCGTATTTATCTTTTGAGTAGTCGGTTAAAGTTAATAAAGGATCTTCCATACCGTAGGCATTCAGATCACCCATGACCAACATATCACCTTGAATGTCTTTCAATGCTTCACCAACAACATGGGCAGCGGAAACACGGAAGTTATTACAGTTACCTTGAAGGTCAGTTGGCTCTGAATCTTCAACACCTGCGAGCCACTCTTCAATACACTCAGAGCCCTTCGATTTAAAGTGGTTAACTACAATTGAAAGATCTTCACCCGTCTCTTGCACTGTAAAGGTTTGCAACAAACTATGACGCTGATATTTATCGTATGACGGGTTATTTTCAGCACCTTCATTACGAGTTATTGTATTTGCCTCAATGTGTTGTTCAGGAGTCACAATGACTTTAGCCGCTTGCTTTGGCATCACGGCCTTCGCGCGGTACAAGATAGCAACCATGATTGCATCGCTACCAAAGTACTCATCTTGATATTTATCTTGTTCAGAAACCTCAACATAAGTGTAATGATCATCGACATCATCGATCTCAGCGTTTAATGCGTTAACTAGGTTATTCAAAGCACTATCGTCACCGAAACCGTTGTTCTCGATTTCCATTAAACCAATAATGTCTGCATCCATTTTGCTCATCGCTGCAACGATTTTTGCTTGTTGAATTAAGAATTCATCAAGGTTTGTAGCACCCCGGTTTTGTCCGGTTGGATTGTCATGACCACTGTCAGCAACAGAAGTAAAATAATTGAGAACATTAAAACTCGCGACACGCAGATCAGACTCAGCAATCGATGGTGTTGCTTTTCGAGCTACGTCGAAATTATCACCTGATGTCACAAAGTTTGTGTTATTTACCTCATTTGTGGCGATCAAACGATATTCGTTGTAACTGTAACTGACCACACCATGTAGACCCTCAACACGAGAACCAAGGCGAATATGTTGCTCAGAAGTACCATCTTGATCAGCATCTTGGCCAAATTCTGGGTAATAAGGGATCTGACCGTTAGCCGCTTTGTCATCGGACTCTAAGAACACGCGATTACTAGCATTCTCTTTTGCTAGATCAGTCGCACCTTCACTTTCCGCCGCATACAGTTGAGTTGGTTTAAGTAAAGGCGCTTGATATGACAGCATCATATTGTTGCGCTTTGAATCATAGTCATAAGAAAAATTACGTGTAACAAACAAATCGCTCGCTGAGCTCAATTCAACTTGCATTCCTTCGTGACGCTCTAGCGCATCACGTAAGGTTTCCCCTTCTTTGATGTTCAGTTCAGTAACAAGAGAGATATCGGACTCTCCCGTCTTAATGTAGCTATTTGCATCAGAGGAAAGCTGAGTACTACTATAATACTCTTGGACTTTACCTTTCACACACACAACATCTCCCGGCTTTAAGTCTGTATCTGCGGTATCGGTATGAATAAATAAGCCTTCGGAAGTCTTATCATTATTATCGTTCTCAATAGCCTGCAAATAGAAACCTTTTGTTAAACCAGTGGTTACGGCACTGACAACACCAGTTACAAAGTGATCTTCTTCTGTAATGTACGGATAACCGTCAATAAGTGGAGAGGAGCCTTCTTCACCCTGAATATCTTGAATGGTTGTGAAGGTAGGTTGTTGTCCATCGACTTCACAAACAAACGGAACTGGCGGTTCAACGGTATTTAAATCTCCAAGACCATCAATGTTATCTTTTGCGAATGCAGTCCATTGTGCAGCTTGGTAGGTCGCAGAGGGAGTTAAGGCATCACTATTACGAACTAGAGTGGTATCTTTACCAAAATCAACATCCCCCATAACACCGAGAATGTCGTGTACTTCGCCATTTTTCAGTAATGCTAATGGGTCATCACCGTTGAAATTAGCTACACTTTTATCGGTAAAGTCAGCAATAGCTGTAATCGCGGCGCTCGAGTCACCATGAGCAACAACATATACTTGGTTCGCTTGCAAAGTCACTGTGCTCAGGTCTAGCTTACTGCCCCAACTACCATCTCCATTCGAAGATTTAGCCAATTCATAGCCAGTCAAGGTTACTGCTGTATCCCCAATATTCGCGATTTCTACCGCTTTATTGTATGAGCCACCTTCGACATACTGGGAAATAATAATTTCAGCATTAGCATTGGCACTGAGCGTGCTAGCAATTGTCAATGCAAGTAAAGAGGGTTTGATTAACGTGTCCATTGTCGTACCTGATATTTATTTAAATACAAACTAAGCCCTAAGCAAAGAGCCCACCATTTGTGCTTACTATCAGGTTTATTTATGAAACAAATAAGAAAGAACAACAGAAGCCGTGAAATCAATCACATACGAATGTTAAAAATTATGCCAGAGCTGCTCATTTAAACAATTTTTGTAACAAATATATCAATTAACTAAATCAAAACTAATAATTGGAGTTATTACTCAGATTTATATTTTTCATTATGTTAAGTGAGCTGAGCAATAAAATAACTAGTCTAATCTTTTAGCTCCGATGCAGGTGGTGTATACGATTTAGAACAAAACGAATAGATAACCTGAGTAGAATAAGCGATACAATCCATCACAATAGTTTAATTCGATTCTCCTCTTCATCTTATAAGAAGAAGTGAACCTTACGACGCAGCACTCTTATATTAATACCTCATCGACAATAGACATAAAAAAGCCCCGCCAGTGGCGAGGCTCTAAAGTCTTATTATCATCTCAGTAAGGTCTACGGACGAGTTACAAAACCTACCGCTTCGTATGCTTTTTTCAGTGTTACTGCAGCACGCTCAGAGGCTTTTTCAGCACCCGCTTTCATTACTGCATCCATGTAGGCACGATCAGCACGGATACGGTGATATTCAGATTGAATCGGCTCAAGCATCTCAACCAATGCTGCGCCTACATCTTTCTTGAATGGACCGTACATTTCAACGCCTTGATATTGCGCTTCGATCTCTTCAAACGTTTTACCCGTCGCCGCAGAGTACAGACCCATTAGGTTAGAGATACCCGCTTTGTTTTCCCAATCGTGAGCAATACGTGGTGGCGTTTCTGCATCGGTTTGCGCTTTGTTGATCTTCTTGATGATCGACTTAGGCTCTTCTAGCAGAGTAATTACGTTCTTACGGTTGTCATCCGACTTAGACATTTTCTTAGTCGCATCTTGCAGGCTCATAACACGTGCATTCACTGTTGGAATGTAAGGTTCTGGTACTTGGAAGATTGGCGTTTCAGGGCCGTAGATGTTGTTGAAACGAGTTGCGATATCACGCGCTAGCTCTAGGTGTTGTTTCTGGTCGCTACCTACCGGCACCTGGTGAGCACCGTAAAGCAGGATGTCTGCAGCCATCAGAACTGGGTAGTCGTATAGGCCTACGTTTACATCATTTGAGTGACGTGCAGACTTATCTTTGAACTGAGTCATACGGCTCAGTTCACCCATTTGTGTGTAACAGTTAAGAAGCCAACCAAGTTGAGCATGCTCTGGTACGTGTGACTGAACAAATAGCGTGCTCTTCTTTGGATCAACACCGACAGCAAGACAGATTGCTAATGCGTCTAGAGTCGCTTCATGCAGTGCTTTCGGATCTTGGCGAACCGTAATTGCGTGAAGGTCTACAACACAGTATTGGCAATCGTAATCATCTTGCATCTGTTGCCATTGACGTAGAGCACCCAAGTAGTTACCGATACTTAGTTCACCAGATGGTTGAACACCACTCAATACGATGGGCTTGCTCATGGTTTTAATTCCTTTGCTTGTTCGCTAAGCTCGTTAACTTAGTTTCTTAACGTAGTATCTGAAAAACTTAGCTTCTTAACTTTAAAATAGAAAAGCCGCACAGCTCTTCTGTACGGCTCATCCAGTGTACTCATTGATAAGTATTTTGCTAGTAGGTTAGCTAACTTTTGTCCGCTTTATGCTGAAACTAGAACGACATCTAGTAATTGCGCAATGTTGTCTGCGACATAGTCAGGGTTCGATGCTGAAATTGGCTCACCGTGGTTGTAGCCGTAAGTCAGACCAAACGAGTGGCAGCCTGCATTCTTAGCGGCTTTGATGTCGTTGCTTGAATCACCAACCATCAGCATCTCTTCAGCCTTCACATTGTGCTTTTCTAGCAACCAGTTCAGCGCCACTGGGTTCGGCTTTTTCTCTGGGAAAGAGTCGCCTCCCAACACATCAACAAAGTACTTACCGATACCGTGCTGCGCCAGAACGTCTGGTACAAATTTCGAGGGCTTGTTGGTGACAAGCGCCATCGTGAAGCCCGCTTTGTCTAGCTCAGCGAGTGTCTCTTTAACCGATGGGTAAAGGTGGCTCAGCTTATGACCACCCTGCTCGTAGAAATCATCAAACAGGATACGTGCTTTCTTTAGCAGCTCAGGCTCTAGGCTTGGATCAACCGTCAGGTTGCGGCTGAGTGAACGTCCGATAAGAACGTCAGCACCATTACCCACATAGTCGCGAACTTGCTCTTCGCTTACTGAAGGGAAATCCAGCTCCCGACAAGCTTGGTCAGCCGCGACAGCCAAATCCGGTACGCTGTCTAACAAGGTTCCATCCAAATCAAAGGCGATCAGTTTTATTGAGCTTAATGACATCTTACTTTCCTATTTATTATGTTCATCTTACAGGTTGAGCTACAAGACGTAAAAAAGGGGCTAATTAGCCCCTTATTCTAAATTTTTAGTTTGGGTCAACAGACCCTAGTTCTACTTTTATGCGTTAACTTTTGCAAGCTCTGCTCGCATCTCATCAATCACTTCTTTGTAATCCGGTTGATTGAAGATTGCTGAGCCAGCAACGAACATATCAGCGCCCGCTTCTGCAATTTCACGGATGTTATCCACTTTCACGCCACCATCAATCTCAAGGCGAATATCGCGGCCTGACTCATCAATGAGTTTACGAACAGCACGCAGCTTATCAAGAGTGTGTGGAATGAAAGATTGACCGCCAAAGCCAGGGTTCACAGACATCAGTAGAATCATGTCTACTTTGTCCAGGATGTAATCTAAGCAAGACAACGGTGTTGCCGGGTTTAGAACAACACCTGCTTTACAGCCGTGTTCTTTGATCAGCTGTAGAGTACGATCTATGTGCTCTGATGCTTCAACGTGGAAGGTAATCATTGATGCGCCAGCTTTAGCGAACTCAGGTACGATGCTGTCTACTGGCTTCACCATTAGGTGAACATCGATAGGAGCAGTAATACCGTAGTCACGCAGTGCTTTACAAATAGGCGCGCCAAAAGTCAGGTTAGGTACGTAGTGGTTATCCATCACATCAAAGTGCACAACGTCGGCACCGGCTGCGAGTACTTTTTCTACGTCTTCACCAAGACGAGCAAAATCTGCAGACAAAATAGATGGAGCGATTAGAAAATCTTTCATACCTGACCTCTTAAGAGTGAGTAAAATGCGGGCGTCACTGCCTCTATGGCTGGTTCACAAAAGAAACACAGACACACAAGCTATTTAGGGCGTAATTCTACCTAAGCACCTAAGCAGATCCTAGCAGTTCGAAAGATTAGTTTAAGAAAGTATCCGTTGGTCACTCAATTTAATGAGTTTGGCGGTTATTCTGACCAGTACTATTCCGCAGATGCGTGTTGCTGGTTTTTCTCTTTATGGAAAAGCGCCAGTAGCTCATCAACTTTATTACGCCCCGCGCCATTACGGCTGATAGTGCGTTTCACCTTAACCACGTTCAACTCCGCCCCGTGATATAAGCGACGTGTTAACGTCGTATCGTGGTTAGATATCAAAACGGGAATACCGCGCTCCATTGCTGCTCTTTCAGCAACGTCAGCCAAGGCCGCTTGATCATCTAAGCTGAAGCCATTACCTGCATAAGAGGTAAAGTTAGCCGTGTTCGACAACGGTGCGTATGGGGGATCACAATAAACCACGCAGCCTTTACGGGCGCGGCTAAAGGTTTCATGGTATCCCTCACAGACGAAAGTGGCTTTTTTCGCTTTCTCAGCAAAAAACTCCAGCTCGGCTTCTGGGAAGTAAGGTTTTTTGTAAGAACCGAACGGAACGTTAAAGCCGCCCTTCTTGTTGTAACGACACAAGCCATTGAAGCCAAATCGGTTCATATACAAGAAAGCAAGCGAGCGATACATGATGTTATCTGTACCGTTGAACTGAGCTCGAATATCTAGAAAGACTTCTTTGCGGTTGTTCTCAGGGCAGAACCAACGCTTTGCTTCAGTGATGTACGTTTCAGGGTCGGTTTTCAGTAGGTTATATAGGTTGATAAGGTCGGGATTGATATCGGCTAGTAGGTACTGCTCAAAATCAGTGTTCAAAAATACTGAACCAGCACCGACAAACGGTTCTACCAATTTACGAGCAGGTGGCAGGTGACGTTGGATGTCTTCAACTAGGCCATATTTACCACCAGCCCATTTTAGAAAGGCACGCTGCTTTTTCATTTACTGCTCTATCTATCAACTCAAAAATAAGGCTGCGGAATGTAACATATTTTGAGGCTAAGCTCAGGGTTATTTCGCACGTTCTATCTCTCGATGCACTTGATTCATCGATTTTGCCCAAGGTTCCAACTGTTGAAGTGGTTTTGATAATGCACTTACCGCGTCCCGAGCTACTTGAATCGTTGGATAATCTTGATAAGTAATAATAAACCACTTGGTGTCATTACGAAGTGTTGGATAGATACGAACCTTGTCTTCGACTTCATATTCTTCAATAAAAGACTGAACGTCTTCTAATGACGTCATGGCACTCAACTGCAGAGTATAAGCTCGTGGTGAGATAGCTTGTAACTCTTCGCGAGCAAATGAGAAAGTGATCTTTTTCGTCGGAGGATTTGAATTTGTTAGGTCTAACTCTTCATCGATCGAAGGCTGTGACTCTACCTTTTCTGATTCTGGCTGTGGACTAACCGGGTCACCTGTGTTTTCTTCAACAACAGCATCAATCACACTGGTATCGGCACTCTCCGGTTTATCGTCAAGTAGAGCATCAACCACATCAGAGGTAATCACGACACGTTGCTGATCTTGCTCCACCTCTCCAACACTAGCGGTATCTTCAACAACGGTTGGTGGCAGAGATGAACTATCATCATCAGCACCTTGGTAGCTCATGTCAGTTTCGGCTTCAGCACTTAGCGCTCCGTCGACTCCAACCTGTTCGGAACTACTTTCCACTTCAAAGGTTGGGATAGCTGTCTGTTCAATGGGAGCAATAAGAGATTGCGCTTTATCGTCAGGGGTTGGTTGACTGAACATCCACCAATAACCACCACCAATTAAAACCAACATCAAGGCCACCACTATTGCAATGTTGATGGGCGAGCCAATAATTGAGCGAATAATAATCCTTTTTTCCACTTTCAATTCTCCTAAAGCCATTAACTCACCGGGCAGAGGTTGTGCTTTATTAAACGCACGTCGCACGCGAGTTTCAGACTCATCATCTACATATCGAATCACCAGAGATTCAAAGAAATGTTCAGCCTCTGATTGTGAAAGGTCATCGATCTCGAGATCGATAGGCTTGTGTTGCTGACCGTAACTCAGACGTGTTAATAACGTATCTAAGTGGCCACTTTCCGAAAAGAGAACGATATTGATCGTCCATTGAGGGTTTGATTGAGCCTCAAGTACCAACATCCATAATTCGGATACTAATAGCTCTGAGAGTCGGTGGGCATCATCAACAACAATAACCACGTTGCACGAGTCTCCGTCAAGTAACCTAGTAAGGCTATCTGACAAGGAATCATGTTGGTTAAACAGTGGATCAGAAACAATTTGGCTAAGAATAAGCGCTCGATGTTGTTGATCATCTTGGCTCGGATGGCAAAGCAGTAAACACTGATTTTTTTCTGTGGACCACGCTTCAAGATAACGCTGAGCTAACCAAGAACGGCCAGAGCCAGCTTTACCAGCTACCGTCACAAGGTTTGAACCAAAGTTCGTCAAAAGTTGTAAGCGTTCTAGTAGCTCAACTTGAGACTCTAACTCCAATACTCTTAATTCATGAGCCAAACTCATTGGGGATCCCTACTGAATAAGACCGATCAGTAAAACGCTTCAGTTGCCTAGGGTTTAGCTAGGCAACCTCACAACCAAATTTAAAGAGTACGGCAGAAATCAATCGCTTGTTTAATGATGTCCTGAGGCACATCAGCAACCACTTCAGCAGTACCAATACTTGTTGGCAATACCAGACGTAACTGACCAGACAGCACTTTTTTATCTCGCATCATATGCTTCATAAAGTCTTCAAAAGACATGCTTTCTGGCGTATGGATTGGCAGTTTCGCATTCTTGAGTATAGAAATAATTCGCTCAAGTTGCTGCTGAGAAATCAGCCCCTGTAATTGAGCAGTTTTCGCTGCTATTACAGTACCTGAAGACACAGCTTCACCATGTAGCCAATTACCATAGCCTAGTTCAGCTTCGATCGCATGACCAAATGTATGACCTAGGTTCAATAACGCTCTGATTCCTGACTCTTTTTCATCGATAGCAACCACTTCAGCTTTAATTGCACAACAACGAGCAATAGCAGTGATCAGTGCTTGTTCATCAAGTTGATAAAGTTTCTCTAGATTCAGTTCCAACCAATCAAAGAAAGCTTCATCATAAATGATGCCGTATTTAATGACCTCAGCAATACCCGCTGCAAATTCACGCTCAGGAAGTGTGGCTAAACAGTTAGTATCGATGATGACAGATTTTGGTTGGTAAAAAGCGCCGATCATGTTCTTACCAAGAGGATGGTTCACTGCAGTTTTACCGCCTACAGAAGAATCCACTTGAGAAAGAAGTGTCGTCGGGATTTGAATGAAATCAATACCGCGTTGGTAACAAGAAGCAGCAAAACCGACCAAATCACCGATAACACCACCACCCAAAGCAATTACCACCACATCGCGGCTGTAATTTCCTTCAAGCATGTAGCTCATCACTGAATTGAATGTTTCAAGGGTTTTATACTGCTCGCCGTCTGGCAACTCTAAAAGAGAAGTCTGACAACCAACTTGATCCAATAACGATAAAATTTTATCAGCATAAAGGGGCGCTACTGTTACATTACTGATAACAACAACTTTCTGTTTGCCTGATAAAAAAGAAAGGTACGCCGGGTCTTCAAATAACCCGGCGCCAATAGAGATAGGGTAGCTACGCTCAGCTAGATTGACCGTAATCCGTTCCATGGGTTTGCTCTCCGAAAAATGAACTTAACGTTCTTCTAGCATTTTTACGATCTGGTTGGCTACCACTTTTGCACTTTGGTCGTCAGTACGAACTGTGTAGTCCGCCACTTCTTCGTATAGTGCGTTGCGAGATACAGCTAGATCTTCTAGCACATCACGCGGGTTGTCTGTTTGAAGTAGAGGGCGTTTCTTGTCGCGGTTAGTGCGAGCAAGTTGCTTTTCAATTGTTGTCTCTAGGTATACAACAATGCCTCGTGCAGATAGACGGTTACGGTTTTCTTTGCTCAGCACTGAACCACCACCTGTCGCAAGAACAATACCTTGTTCTTCTGTCAGATCGTTGATTACAGATTCTTCGCGCTTACGGAAACCATCTTCGCCCTCAACATCAAAAACCCATGCGATGTCTGCGCCAGTGCGCTCTTCGATCACAGTGTCGGAGTCTAAAAACTCCATATGAAGTTGGGAAGCTAGGTGTCTACCAATTGTACTTTTGCCGGCGCCCATTGGGCCAACAAGAAAAATATTGCGTTTCTCAGCCATGTTTTTAGCAGTAATTTACAACGTTAATTCAATGACATCGCCACAAGGTAGGTCAGTACAAGTACTGAAATTAAAAGGCCCGTGGCACCGATTCCTCACAGATAATTCGTGATAAGACCCGAAATTATCAAGGTTAGGTGCCACTAATGCAACTTTATTTTTAATCTAATTGTTCATTACTGAATCACAACTTTAGGTGTAACAAAAATAAGTAGTTCACTTTTGCCTACATTTTCATAGCTGCGACGGAACAATGCGCCTAAAACTGGCAGGTCGCCCAACAGCGGAACTTTGTCGACAGTACTGCTGACACTATGTTGAAAAATCCCGCCAAGTACGACCGTTTCACCATTATTAACAAGCACTTGCGTTCCTATTCGTTGAGTATCAATGGCCACTGCTTCGCCCGTTCCTGTTTTCACTACCTGCCCAGGTCTATCTTGAGTCACACTCAAGTCCAACACTAAGCGGTTATCTGGCGTGATCTGCGGTGTCACCTTCAAACTTAATACCGCTTTCTTAAATGCGACCGACGTTGCACCACTTGAAGAGGACTCCAAATAAGGAATTTCCGTACCTTGCTCAATATAAGCCGGTTTTTTATTGGTGGTGATTAAGCGTGGGCTCGAAATTATTTCGGCTTTAGATTCTTGTTGTAGCGCTGATAATTCAAGATCGAGCAGCGTATCCGAACCCAACTTAGCAACCTGAAACGCAATACTCGATGCGTTCGGCGATGTTGCCCCTAAATTGACGTTGAGATAATCATCAATCGCACTATTCCCACCATTATCGTCATACGGCGTAATTTGCGATGGGTGGTTGCCTTCAATTGAACCGCCAACGGTGAAGCTTCCGTTGTTTGAGGAAACGCCCCAGCGCACACCAAGCTCATCCAGGTTACCCTCGGTGACAGTTACGATGCGCGCCTCTATCTGAACTTGCTTCACCGGAATATCTAGCGATTCAATGATGCCTCGGATCACCGCAATGTTTTCTTCCAACTCACGAATGAGCATTGAGTTGGTTCGTTCATCAATGGTAATTGAACCTCGATCAGACAACATACTCACCGCACCTTCACCGCCAATCATGTCGGCAATGTCGGTCGCTTTAGCAAAGTTGATTTTGATGATTTCAGATTTGAGTTCACCCAACTCCTCTTCTAAACGCGATTTCTCGAGCGCTTGCTGCTCTCGAAGATCGAGTTCCGCTTTCGGTGCGACCAAGATAACGTTGCCATCAACACGTTTATCTAAGCCTTTAACTTGCAAGATAATATCGAGAACTTGCTGCCAAGGTACGCCATCTAAACGTAAAGTTAGGTTACCTGCCACCGAATCAGATACGACTAGATTGAAATCATTGTAATCGGCAATCAGCTGCAAGACATTTCGTACCGGGATATCTTGGAAGTTAATCGATATCAGTTTGCCCTCTTTTTCTAAGATACTTTTCTCAATCGCAGCTTCATCGATCTTAGGCTGACTCACAACAACCTCAATAAAACGTCCTTTGAGGTTGTACTCATATTGGTAGTCATTGGAGATGTTTGCCAACAGCCGAGTGCTCGGCAACTCCCTAAAGACTTCAATCCCCTCAACTAAAGTCGCAAAGTCCTTTACGTCCAGTAGGTACAGTTTATCGTCGTCAACCTGAGTATTGATCAGTTCAATACTCAACCCTTCTTGCACTCGCTGAACATCGACAACCGCAGTAGTCGTTGCCAGTTCAATAATGATGACCGCTTCTTTGTCCTTGTTGACCCTGAAATCAATATTCTCCAGCTTGTTGGAGGTCTCTGCATGACTCATCACCGTAAAAAACAACACCACCGACAACACAATGCCTTGCAGCCCTCTGTTCATTGTCTCACTTATTCCTTTAATCATAGTTACATCTCATATCCACATCATGTGACATTGGTTTACTTCAGAGCCAGCCTAACGTTGCGCTTGTGCCAACAACCTAAGCCATCTGGAAGAGTTTCATTAATCAGAACGTACTGGCTTGTTACCTTGGTAACTCGACCATTGTTTAAGCCGATGAACTGACCTTTCTTAACATTCACAACGTTACCTATAGGCGTCTGCACAAGGCCAAATACACTTGAGTCACTTCCCATTACACCTTTTAAACGCAACTGATTTAGCGGGTACTTTTCTAATTTTCCATTACGAGCACGAGTACTGGGCTGCCAACAGTTTTTTTTAACCAGAGGTTGATTCTGCACAATAGCTTCCTGAGGAAGTTCAAAAGGAGGACGAAAAGCTCGGCGTTGATAAGTGGCAGCAGCAAACTCAGAGGCAGGAACAAGCTGTTCCACCTCTTTCCTCGCCTTGACCTCAACTTGCACAACAAAGTCTTCTAACGAATCCTCATTTGCTTTGCAGCCCGACAATAAAAGTAATAACAAGATCGAATAAAGCGTGTTACTGGGTTTCATCATTCACCTCCGACTTAAACTGGTAGGTATAAGCGCGAACCCTAAAGTGCAGCGTGCTACTTTCTTGACTGACTCGCTGCCAGTTCACATCATCAAAGCTAATAATTCGTGGCAGCTTAGCGATGGCCGCCGAGAAATCACCAATCTCATGGTAGTCACCCGTCAACTCGATATTGAGAGGTAACCGATACAGAAACGCTTTGTTTTGCTTCTGCCCCCAATCAATCCGTGTAAACGTCAGCTTGTTATCCAAGCCAAGTTCATTCACTGAGGCCAACATGCTGGCCAGCTCCTTTTGAACCGGTAGTTGCTCTAACAAGTAGTCGTAACGGCTAGTTAATTCATCTAACTGACTCTGCAACTTAGGCAAGGCTGCAACCTTATTGGCCTTTATTCTCAAGGTCGCTTTTAAGGTTTGCTCTTGTTGTTTCATTTTCTGTAGCTCATCGTCCAAAGGCAGAATATAGAGCCAAGTCCCTAATCCTTGGATAAGCACCATCAACAACAGAATCACCAGTAATTGAGGCAGTAACGGCCATTCGGTGATTTCATCAACATCAAGATCTTGCAAGCTCATCCTATTTTGCCAACTAATCCTATTTTGAAGGTTAGCCATGATTCGCCCCCTTCTCTTTTATGTTCGCAGTTGTGCCCTCTGCGGTTGTGTTTTCTAAAGAAACAGGGCTAAACACAAAAGAGACCTTGAAGCTCTGAAACTCTTTATTGAAGCGCTTACGGTTATGAACAATAGAGTGCATCTCAACTTCTTTAAGAGAGTCAGAACGTTCTAGGTTGTCCAACATGGTGGCTAGACGAGCGGTGCTGTCGCTGATGCCCGACATTTCAATCTCCTGACCATTCATCTTTATCTTGTCGACATACACGCCCTCAGGAATCAGCTCCGGCATCAGGTTCATAAAGTCGGTGGTTTTATTGCGCCCGAACTGTAAAGACTCCACGACAGCAAGTCGTGTAAGGATGGCTTTGTGCTCTTGCTCTGCGACTTTTAATGACTGGATTTGTCGGTCGAGCACTCCGATGTACTTATCGAGATAACTGAGGCGCGCTTGCTGCTTGGCTTGTTGGTCATGAAAATAGTGTCCCACCGCCCATTGCCCGGCAAGCGCAATGATGACGCCAAGAATGACCAGATGAATGAAACGCTTTTTATGCTGAGCGCGAATCTCATCACGCCACGACAACAGGTTAATTTGATGCAACATGCTTTTCTCCCTGCCACTTGAGTCCACTCATCGCCATGCCTGCTGCAATACCAAAATGTTGCCAATCCATGGGTAATCGACGTTTTTTCGCGACCTTATTCTCAAACAAAGATAGGGGGTTCAAAGACTCACAACTTAACTGAAAATGTCGCTCTAACTCTTCAACGACCATCGGCATACTTGCTCCTTCGCCCATTAGCCAAATTCCTGAGATAGGTTGAAGCGCATTGACCGATGAATAGAGCTGTAACTGACGCTTGAGTTTTTCAATCAAATTGACAATAAACTTATGCTTCTCCTCAACGTTACTAAACCCACCCTCCATATCCATCGAGTTACCCGTACTGCAAAGATCTTGAATGCCAAAGGCAATATCTTTATAAAATGGCGCTGAACCTTGGGGAATAATGCCTAATGAAGTTTGATCAACGCCAACATCCACCAACAGCCAATTCTTTTTTTCTGGATACAAATGCGAAGCCAATTGCCAAATGTTGAGTAAACCATGGGCCTGAGTGTCGACAACGATGGGCTTAAACCCTGCTTTCGTTAGCGCGTCAGCTCGGCTATCAACCACCTCTTTACGAGTCGCATACACTTGATAGCTGCTTGTTGCTCCTTTACCAAATCGTTTGTCTTCTAGCTTTACAAAATCTAAACTCAGCTCCTCGATAGGAAAGGGAGATTGATGAGCAAAGGTTTGATAGATCGAGAACTCCTTTTCTCTATCTTCTAATTCGCTCTCTATTTGCAGTACTTTGCTGATCACCGTGTTATCCGGTACCGAAATAGCGACGTTGCGGCTTCCAAAAGGCAGCCCTTTCCTAAGTTCTTTGAGTTTCTTAACAGTTTTCTGATACTCCAAAGTATGGTTAGCTGTAAAAATGTCGTCCGAAATCGGCAGCTCTTTGTATCCCACCAGGGCATACGACTCCCCAACGGGTTTTAGTACCACGGCTTTGATGCTGTGGTGATTTATATCTATACCTGTAATTAATGATGAACCCATGTGACCTAGCTCCTGAAGTGCCAAGCATTTCGTTGATTATCTAGGGGTTGTGATTATTAGTTAAATAAGCGTTAATAAACGAAAGCTAAGTTTTTAACCTAGAGTACAAGGGTTTGCTGCTTATCAGCCTTAACTAATCAGGGATTATCCGGTGAAGTTCATAAAGCGATTATTCATATTTACATTGGTTTGCATGATTCTTGGAGTCAGTACAATTTTCGGGTTTTATTATTACGTAAAACCAGAGTTGCCTGATGTTGCCACTTTGCGTGACGTAGAACTCCAAACGCCAATGCAAGTCTTCAGTCAAGACGGTAAATTGATCTCTCAATTTGGTGAAAAACGTCGTAACCCAGTCACTTATGACGAGATCCCTCGCCACTTAATTGAGGCTCTGATTGCCACCGAAGACAGTCGTTTTTACGAGCACCCAGGTATTGACCCAATCGGTATTACTCGTGCAGCGATCGTGGTTGCGATGTCGGGTTCAGCAAAACAAGGGGCGAGTACCATTACTCAGCAACTTGCACGTAATTTCTTCTTATCTAATGAGAAGAAGATCATGCGTAAAATCAAAGAGATCTTTATTGCGATCCACATTGAACAGCTGCTAAGTAAAGAAGAGATCATGGAACTGTACGTGAACAAGATTTTCCTTGGTCATCGTTCATATGGTTTCGGCGCCGCAGCTCGTGTTTACTTCGGTAAAGACCTTCCAGAACTAACACTCAGTGAGCTCGCTACGCTTGCTGGTATGCCAAAAGCACCGTCAACCATGAATCCTATTTACTCGGTAGAGCGCGCAACTCATCGTCGTAACGTTGTATTGCGTCGTATGTTAGACGAACAGTACATCACTCAAGAAGAGTACGATGACGCTCGCAGTGAAGAACTTATCTCTAAGTACCACGGTGCCGAAATTGAACTCAGTGCACCGTATGTTGCTGAAGTCGCACGTGCTTGGATGGTTGAGCGATACGGTGAAGCCGCTTACACATCAGGTATGAAGGTTTATACGACTGTTGATTCAAAGCTGCAGAAAGCCGCAAACCAAGCTGCGATTAAAAACCTACTTGGTTATGATGAGCGTCACGGTTACCGCGGTGCTGAAAAAGTGTTGTGGCAAACTGAGCAATCGGCTTGGGAGCATGAACAAATCGTTAAGCACCTTAAATCTCAACCAACCTATGGCGACCTAGTCCCAGCAGTGGTTACGGCCGTCGATGCAAAAAGCGCACAAATCTGGGTTAAGAACCAAGGTGAAGGCTCTATCGAATGGCAGGGTATGAATTGGGCGCGTAAATTCCTAACCGACAACCGCCAAGGACCTGCGCCTTCTCAAGCAAAAGAGATTCTGGCTGTTGGTGAACAAATTTGGGTTCGCCATGAAGCAATTACAGGCGACGAAGTATCTGAAGAGCCTAAAGAAGAATCAGCGATAACTGAACCTGCAAAACCTGTTGTATGGCGACTAAGCCAAGTACCCAATGCGAATACCGCTTTTGTTGCAATGAATCCAAATAACGGCGCGGTATTGTCGATGGTCGGTGGTTTTAACTTTGTTCACAACAAATTCAACCGCGCGACGCAATCTATTCGTCAAGTCGGTTCTGGTATCAAACCATTTATTTACTCGGCGGCGATTGATAAAGGCTTAACGCTGGCATCACTGATCAACGATGCGCCTATCAACCAATGGGATAAGAGCCAAGGTACGGCATGGCGACCAAAGAACTCACCACCGACATACGTGGGTCCTACGCGTTTACGTATTGGCTTAGCTCAATCTAAAAACGTAATGGCTGTCCGTGTACTACGTGAAGTGGGGTTGGATGACACTCGTAATTACCTAACTCGTTTTGGTTTTGATATTGATGAAGTACCTCGCTCAGAAACTATTGCTCTAGGTGCTGGCAGCTTAACACCAATGAAAGTAGCGCAAGGTTACTCAGTATTTGCGAATGGCGGCTACTACGTAGAGCCTTTCTACATCAGTCGTATTGAAACGCCATTTGGTGAAATTGAATTTGAAGCGACACCAAAAGTGGTGTGTAAGGATAATTGCGAGCAGAACGTCGCTACAGACCCAATGGCCGATGAGTTTGCAGAGCAAGATGTTGACGCGAAAGTACAATACGCGCCTCAAGTTATCTCTGAGCAGAACGCTTTCCTTGTTCGTGAAATGATGTACAGCAACATCTGGGGTGGCGGAGATTGGAGTGCTGGTACTGGTTGGAACGGTACAGGCTGGCGTGCTCAGCCATTGAAGCGTCGTGACATTGGCGGTAAAACTGGCACCACTAACGATTCAAAAGATACTTGGTACAGCGGCTACGGCCCAGGCATGGTTGCAACGGTATGGGTGGGTTTTGATAACCACAACCGCAACCTAGGTAGAACCAAAGCGAACTCAAACCTTGGCAAGAACCAGATTACAGGTGCAGAAGCTGGTGCTAAAACAGCAGAGCCTGCATGGGTAGATTTCATGGGTACAGCGTTAGCTGGCGTGCCAGCACAACGTAAAGAACTTCCGGAAAACATCATCCGTGTTCGTATCGACCGCGAAACTGGCTTACTGACAAACAAGTTCGATAGTTCATCAATGTTCGAGTACTTCGAGAAAGGCACAGAGCCAACCGAATACATCACTGAACGTTTCAATGACATCTACTCAACATCATCAGGTGAAGCCGTAGAAGAACTGTTCTAACTAGGGTTTGTTGAACCTAGCAACATGAACCAACAAAAAGGGTTGATATGAATTCATATCAACCCTTTTTTATATCTATTATTTAATACAAACCGCTAAACTGCTTTCTCTAATTGAACTCGGATAGTGTCCGCCAGTTGCTCAAAACGTCCCTTCAATGGAGAGCCCGGTCGATATGCGACCACAATACGACGTGAAGGTGTTGGATTAACAGCCGGTACGTAACACACACCGTCTTTCTTTTTTTCCTTTGGAACGGAAAGTTGAGGTAACAAGGTAATGCCTGCCCCTGCGGCGACCATGTTACGAAGCGTCTCTAAACTGGTCGCTTTAAAGCGTTCATCATCTTTTGCACCTGCGGCAAAACAAAACCCTAACGCTTGGTCTCGTAAACAATGCCCATCGCCCAAAGCCAGTACCGTTCTCCCGTTAAGCTGCAACATGTCCACACTGTCTTGATTCGCCCATTCATGGTCGCATGGCACGGCAACACTCAATGGCTCATCGTAAACATCAATTTCTTTAAAAGAAGCCGTTTCATCAACCGCAGCCAGTACTAAACAATCCAATTTGCCATCTTCTAGCTGACTCACTAATTGATTTGTCTGTGCTTCATGCAAGTAAAGCTCAAGATCTGGAAAGCACTCTTTCAGATGAGGAATAATTTTCGGCAAGATGTATGGGCCAACGGTCGGAATAAAACCAATATGCATTGGCCCCGTCATCGCTTCACCATGCCCGCTCGCCATATCTTTAAAAGTTTTCACTTCATTAAGAATACGCTTTGCCTGCTCGACAAGTTGTAAACCCGATTCTGTAAATATTACCTTCCTTGGGCTACGCTCGGTTAACTGAAGTCCAATTTCATCTTCTAGTTTACGTATCTGTCCGCTCAAGGTGGGCTGACTGACAAAGCACGCTTCTGCCGCTTTTCTAAAGTGCTTATGCTCTGCAAGAGCCACTAAGTATTCAAAGTCACGAATGTTCATGATCTGTCTCTTACCTCAAGTTTTAAAAAGAACAAAGGTCTGAATATAAATATTTTGGAATAAAATACTTTTGATAGAATTTACCTATCAAAACCATAACATCAAACGATTAGAACTATCAAAGGTTTTATCTAATAATGGGCTCAACGAAACGAAACAGAGCAAAGAAAAACGTTAAGCTCTGATAGAACAAAATTAAAATACTATTTAAGGAAATCAATATGTTTGCATCTAAAGAAGGTCAATCAATCCCTCAAGTAACATTCCCAACTCGCCAAGGTGATGCATGGGTTAACGTAACGACGGAAGAACTATTCAAAGATAAGACAGTTATCGTATTCAGCCTGCCAGGTGCGTTTACACCAACATGTTCTTCAAGCCACTTACCTCGTTACAACGAACTACACTCAGTGTTCAAAGAAAACGGCGTTGATGACATCCTTTGTGTTTCAGTAAACGATACGTTCGTAATGAACGCATGGAAAGCAGACCAAGAAGCTGAAAAAATCACATTCATCCCAGATGGCAACGGTGACTTCACAGACGGCATGGGTATGCTGGTTGAGAAAAACGACATCGGCTTCGGCAAACGTTCATGGCGCTACAGCATGCTGGTTAAAAACGGCGTGGTAGAAAAAATGTTCATCGAAGAAGATGTACCAGGCGACCCGTTCAAGGTTTCTGATGCAGATACTATGCTTAACTACATTGCTCCTGAGCACAAAGAGCAAGAGTCGATCACAGTATTCACTAAGCCAGGCTGTCCTTTCTGTATGAAAGCGAAACAAAACCTAATCGACAAAGGTCTAAACTACGAAGAAGTGGTGTTAGGTAAAGACGCAACAACAGTAAGCCTACGTGCAATCTCTGGTCGCACTACCGTTCCTCAAGTATTCATCGGTGGCAAACACATCGGTGGCAGCGAAGAACTAGAAGCTTTCCTAGGTTAATCACTTAGTCGCTAATAAACGCCTAGCAATTAAATAACCTAAGTAATTAAATAACCTAAGTAATTAAATAGCTTAGTAATACCAGCTAACCCAACCTCTTGTGGGTTAGCTATTCCAAATCACTCTTATATGAGCTTTGGAAAAGATAAAGCTTCTGACTCGCGAACTTTTAACTAACCTATAGTTAGTAACAAAAAGCTGAATCACAAGCTAAACCTAATAAAACAGAATCACAAAACTGACCCGCTATCCTGACTCTCAACAAATCACCAGAGTTGGAGGGGTTTGTTCAAACTAAATTTAGCCATTGCGAGAAGATTATTATGAAACAAGTCAATGTAGATGTAGCAGTTATCGGGGGCGGTACGGCAGGTCTAGGTTCTTACCGCGCTGCAAAAGCACACACTGACAGTGTTGTGATGATTGAAGGCGGCCCTTACGGTACAACCTGTGCTCGTGTTGGTTGTATGCCATCGAAACTGCTTATTGCAGCTGCAGAAAGCGTACACCAAATAGAGAAAGCTCCGGCTTTTGGCGTTCACCCACAAGGTGATATCGTGATTAACGGCCGTGAAGTGATGGATCGAGTGAAGTTTGAGCGTGACCGTTTTGTTGGTTTTGTTTTAGAAGGTGTTGATGAAATCCCAGAGCAAGACAAGATCTCTGGTTACGCAAAGTTCTTAGATGACAACACGCTACAAATTGATGATCACACGGTTGTCACCGCTAAACGTATTGTTATAGCAACCGGTTCTCGCCCTGCATATCCTGCAGTTTGGAATGAGCTTGGTGACCGTCTGATCATTAACGACGACGTGTTCAGCTGGGATGATTTACCGGAATCAGTCGCAGTATTTGGCCCTGGTGTTATTGGGCTTGAGCTTGGTCAGTCACTGCACCGCTTGGGTGTAAAAACAAAACTGTTCGGTTTAGGTGGTCAAGTAGGCCCAGTAACCGACCCAGAGATCATGGCTTACGCAGACAAAGCTTTCAATGAAGAGTTCTACCTAGATGCTGACGTAAAAATCGAAAGCATGAAGCGTATTATGACTGAATCAGGCGAAGTTCGCGTCGAAATCCAGTTCATCAATAAGCAAGGTGAACTAGAAACCAACATCGTTGAGTTCGTACTGGCAGCAACAGGTCGTCGTCCTAATACAGACAAGCTTGGACTAGAAAATACCTCTCTAGAACTTGATGAGCGTGGTGTTCCAATCGCAGACCACTACACGCTACAAACATCGCTACCATCAGTATTCATTGCAGGTGATGCAAGCAACCAACTGCCTCTACTACATGAAGCAGCAGACCAAGCTCGTATTGCGGGCGACAACGCAGGTCGTTTTCCTGAAATTCGAGCAGGCTTACGCCGCTCTAAAATTTCAGCGGTATTCTCTGACCCGCAAATCGCGATGGTTGGTGAAACGTACAAAGAGATCACAACACGATTGGGCACATGTGGTTGTTTCGCAACAGGTGAAGTGTCGTTTGAGAGCCAAGGTCGTTCACGAGTGATGCTACGCAACAAAGGTATCCTGCACGTTTACGGCGAACAAGGCACTGGTCGCTTCCTTGGTGCTGAGATGATGGGACCAAATGCGGAACACTTGGCGCACCTATTAGCTTGGGCACATCAGAATAAGATGACGATTTCGGAAATGCTAGACATGCCTTTCTACCACCCAGTGATTGAAGAAGGTGTACGGACAGCACTACGTGACTTGAATGCGAAACTGCACCTAGGTCCAGAGACGGTGAAACACTGTCTAGATTGCGGACCGGGCTGTTAATCTCAGATTATCGTTAGCAGTTAGCAAACACTAGATACTAAAAAGGAAAGCCATTGGCTTTCCTTTTTTTGCAACGAGCAAATAACAGACTCCCTATTACGCTCCTTCGTCACTATCGGAAATGACGATAATTTTCACAATATGGTAGGAACAAAATCCTCTACGTCATTCCAGAACCGAGGGACGAGGTATCTGGAGTCTCTTGAAGCCATAGCCTGTCGCTAAATACTTAGCAGTTACTTCTCAGCAGCAATCACAGAGATTTCAACAAGTAGCGCTTCGCGAGCCATATCGCCAGTCACACATGCGCGAGCTGGAGCGTGACCTTCTGGTACCCATGCATCCCAAACTGCGTTCATTTCTTGGAAATCTTTCATGTCTTTCAAGTAAATCGTTGCTGACAGCATGTGCTCTTTGTCGCTGCCTGCTTGCTCAAGTAGCACTTCTACTTTATCTAGCATCGTCTGTGTTTGCTCAGTGATGTCTTTGGTTGCATCAGCACACACTTGGCCACATAGGTAGATAGTGCCGTTGTGTTTCACAATACGGCTCATGCGTTGTTTGGTGTCTTGGCGCTCAATCATCGACTTTCTCTCTCTGTGTCACCGTGATCCAATATCTTGTGACGTGTTATTATCAGGGCAACAAGCATAACGCGAATCAAACCCAAGATGACATGCATTCATTGCAATAAAAGTGAAAAAATCCGTAACAAACTCGGTCGCTGCCAGCGTTGCATGAATCAGCTGATGGTGTTGTCGATTTTGAGTTGGGGAGTATGGTGGCTATTTTTCAGAGAAGATCCAAAAACCATCAATGCCATCGCTTTGATGATGGCCGCTTTCGCGTTCAGTGGTTTGTTGTCGCTGCATTGGTTCATGAAGTTTGTCGTGCTGCCTTTAAGGAACAAAAAGCATTAATAACGAGATTGGTTGGATAGAGGATAACGGCTAAGTGCTAAGTGCTAAGTGCTAAGTGCTAAGTGCTAGATTCAATACACAAAGAATTAATCTCAACTCGAGTTATCATCACTTCTCAAACAACAGATAGAAAAAAGCCCCAGAACCAATCGATTCTAGGGCTTTCTTAGAAAATTCTAAGAAAAAGCAGTGGTACTTTAATAGACCGGACTTTTCTTAATTTGTTCCCAAAAAAGATCAGATTTTTGATCTTTTTTTAGGGAGCTACAAAATCAATGCGTTATGCCACATTAACCTTTGCGATAATCTGCTCTACCAAGTTTACTTCCAAGGCCACTTCATCACATGCATGTTGACGAGGGCACTGGTCACAATCTTTCAGTACTTTCTCTGGCAACAAAGATTTTGAAGTTGGTAAGAAGTCATGCTTCATAAAGAACTCAGGAGTGCGCGTCAGTACAAACACCTTCTTGATGGCCATTTGTCGTGCTTTATCAACCAAGTGTTGCACAATCGCCGTACCCTGCCCTTGACCTTGCCAGCCAGCTTCCACACCAAGTGAGCGAATTTCTGCTAAGCCAGAGTCATACACATAGAGTGATGCACAACCAGTGACTTCACCATGATGTTCTGCGACCGCAAACGAGCCAATATCACGCACCAGTTCATTACGAGAGCGAGGTAGGTTTTCACCCATATTCGCCCAGTAGGCCACCATGCCTTCTAATGCTTCAATATCGGTCAGACGAGCAGGACGAACCTTCACAATAGAAGTGTCACGCTGTGATAAACGTTTCTCTGCTTGGTCAACCGCGTAAGCCACCTGCTGTGGTGATACACCGCCTAGCGCACTACGTTTTTCAAGACACGATTCAATGGTTAGGATGTCATACACATCCTCTTCTATCACCTCAGAGAACTCTTTCATCTCTGCGATGGTTAATTCTTCTAATGCGCAGCCTTTTGCAATCGCCGCCACTACCGTTACACCGACAATGTGGTGAGCTTCACGGAAAGGAATGCCTTTCGCTACTAGATAATCAGCCAGTTCAGTTGAGTTCGCGTAGCCTTGTTTTGCCGCTTCAAGTGTACGCTCGCCGTTCACTTTAATACCGTCAAAACACAATGCCGCCATTTCCATACAATCATTCCAAGTATCTAAAGCGTCGAACAGACCTTCTTTATCTTCTTGCATGTCTTTGTTGTACGCCAAAGGCAGAGCTTTCACTGTCATCATCATTGCGGCTAATGAGCCATAAACACGGCCAGTTTTGCCACGAATCAATTCTAGCGCATCAGGGTTTTTCTTTTGTGGCATAAGAGATGAACCTGACGTCACGGTATCCGCTAACTCGATGAAGTTTGATTCACCTGAGTTGTAGAAAATCATATCTTCTGCAAGACGTGAAAGGTGAAGCATTGAAATAGAAGCGATCGACATCAGCTCCATCACATGGTCACGGTCAGAAACTGAATCTAGAGAGTTGCGCGTTGCACGACGGAAACCTAAGTTGTGAGCTAACTCTTCACGGTCCATCGGGTAAGCAGTTCCTGCAAGGGCACCAGAACCCAGCGGACATGTATCTAGACGCTTAATCGCATCATTCAAACGTGAATAGTCACGCTCAAGCATTTCAACGTAAGCCAAGCACCAGTGAGCAAAAGTTACCGGCTGAGCACGCTGTAAGTGAGTGTAGCCAGGAAGCACGGTTTCTTGATGCTGAGAAGCAACATTCACCATTTGGCTCTGCAGACGATCAAGCGCTAGCAACAGTTGGTTGCCTTGTTGACGACACCATAGCTTAAGGTCTGTCGCCACTTGGTCGTTACGAGAACGGCCAGTGTGGAGCTTTTTACCTAAATCACCGACTTTGCCGATAAGTTGTTGCTCAACCCAGCTGTGAATATCTTCTGCATCAGAACGTAAGATCTGTTCAGGGTCTTCCATCACTTCAAGTTTTAGCTCATTCAGCGCTAACTCAAGCTTCTGTTGCTCTTCTTCTGTTAATACGTTGACCGATTGTAGAGCTTTTGACCAGGCAATTGAGCCCACAATGTCTTGCTCAGCCAATCGGTAATCAAAACGAAGAGAATCGTTAAAATCTTTAAACCGGGTGTCTGCTGCTTGGGTAAATCTACCGCCCCATAATGCCATTGTGTATCTCCTAATTGCACAGTGCTCACTGTTTTTGCAAATGATAATTCTGATTAAGATTCAGTATTTTTCTGATGGTTTAAACTTACGGCAATTCAAAATGAAAATAAAGTATTAATTCATTATTTTCACATATTTATTCACAAAAAGTTCAATCCATTGATTATTTCATTGTGGAGCGTGAATTATATGCCATTCGATAGTAAAAACCGAAGCTGATTTATTAAACAAACAGAAAGCAAAAAGCCCACTCACTAATCAATAGTGAATGGGCTTTGCATAATAATGTCTGTTTACTGGCCTTCAACCTTTCGCGGAGGCTAGCTCACTAACTCATAGTTAGGATTACTTTTGACTATTCAAAGCACGGATACGGCTTGATAGTGAGTAAAGACGGATGAAGCCTTCAGCATGGCTTTGGTCGTAAACTTCATCTTCACCAAAGGTTGCAAATTCTTCTGAGTACAAACTGTTGTCAGAACGTTTCTGAGTCACCGTTGCATGGCCTTTGTAAAGCTTAATAACCACTTCACCATTTACGTCTTGTGCTAGTTCATCTGTCGCCGCAAGAATTGACTTACATAGCGGAGTGAACCAACGACCATCGTATACAAGGTGAGAAGCTTTAACACCTAGCTCTTCACGGAATTCGAATGCCGCTTTATCAAGAACCAGTTGCTCTACTGCACGCAGTGCTTCCATCATGATTGTGCCACCTGGAGTTTCGTAACAACCACGAGACTTCATACCAACAAGACGGTTCTCTACGATATCGATACGACCAACACCGTGCTTAGCACCCTTCTCATTGAGGTAAACCAGTGCGTTGTATGGCGTCATTGCTTCGCCATCTACCGCTACCACTTCGCCTTTTTCAACTTTCAGCGTTACTGTTTCAGATTCGTTTGGTGCTTGCTCTGGATCTACCGTCCAAGCCCAGCAATCTTCATCAGGTGCATTCCATGTATTTTCCAGAACACCGCCTTCTGTAGAGATGTGCCATGCGTTTGCATCACGTGAGTAAATCTTAGTAAGAGAAGCTGTACAAGGAATGTTACGCTCAGCTAGGTAATCTAGACACTCTTCACGGCTCACTAGATCCCACTCACGCCATGGCGCAATTACGTGTAGATCTGGAGCCAGTGCAGCGAATGCGCCTTCAAAACGAACTTGGTCATTACCTTTACCTGTACAACCGTGACAAAGTGCGTCAGCGCCAACTTTACGCGCAACTTCAACTTGTGCCTTCGCGATGATTGGACGCGCCATTGAAGTGCCTAGTAGGTATTTACCTTCGTAGTAAGCACCTGTTTTTAGCGTTGGGTAGATGTAGTCTGCGACCATTTCTTCTTTAAGGTCAGCGATGTAACATTCAGATGCTCCAGACGCTTTTGCTTTTTCTTCGATGCCAATCAGCTCTTCATCACCTTGGCCTACATCAGCAACAAATGCGATAACTTCGCAATCATAGTTCTCTTTCAACCATGGAATGATTACTGATGTGTCTAGACCGCCAGAGTAGGCTACTACAACTTTCTTTACGTTAACTTTGCTCATTTTCTTTCTCCTAGTTTCCATACTGCACATGGCGGTCAGCGTTGGAAATGACTTTAATAGTTATATGTTTGTACTAAATTTTTTTGTCTAAATTCTTTAAGTAGTAACTCGTTGTGAGGCCTACTGAGGTAAAAACTGTGTTCCTATACTTTTACCTGAAAAAAGTTGTGTTAGTTTTTCTGGATATCGCCAAGTAGCAACTTCGATAGGTCGTCCTAAGTCGTTAGCAGCTTCTAGTGCGGCTTGTACCTTGACGATCATGCCATCGGTAATCACTTTACCGGTAATCAGGTCATCGGCTTGTTTTTGGTTAAGGCTTGGAATGAGGTGGCCTTTGCCATCCAACACACCACTGACATCAGAAAGTAGCACCAATTCAGCATCGAGTGCGCCAGCAACGGCAACCGCCGCTTGGTCTGCATTGACGTTCATCAGTTGGCCTTGTTCAGTCAAACCAATCGAGCTAATGATTGGCAATGCGCCAGCATTAAGAATGGCTTGTAGAACAGTTGAGTCTCCCGGCTCCGCTTTGCCTACCGCGCCCAGTTCAGGATCCAGTTCGCTCACTTTACATAAGCCGCCATCTGCTAGGCTCAAACCAACAGCGTTGATGCCATCTTTAATCGCCTGACCTTGAAGTAGTTTGTTAGCCGTGCCCGCTAATGCACCGGCGATCACAGGGATTTGGTCGTAAGGGGTAACACGTAGCCCCTCTTTCTTCACCGTCTTTAGGTTTAAATTCTTCATCAAGTCATCAACAAGGTAGCCGCCACCGTGCACAATCACGATTGGTCGTTGTGCCTGTTGTTGGTAAGCAGAAATTGCACCAAATAACTTGCTAAGTGTTTCACCACAAGATAGCGCAGCGCCACCTAACTTTATGATTAATGGTTGATTATTCAGGCTCATATCTGGATTCCTTTACACTAACGCAGTTAATGGTGCAAAACCATAACGTAAATTTAAACACTGCATCGCTTGACTAGATGCACCCTTTAATAAGTTATCAATCGCTGAAACAACGATGATGTGCTGACCTTGAACCTTCCAACCTAAATCGCAGAAAGGTGTCTGTTCTACATCTTGAATTCTTGGCAGTGTCTCTTCGAGTAATCTCACTGCTGGCTTACCTTGATAAGCTTTCTCAAAGGCTTCTTGTATCTGTTTTTCTGTCACGCCTTCAGCCAACTTCATGGTAATGGTTGCCAAAATACCGCGCTTAAAATTCCCTAGGTGCGGTGTGAAAATCACATCACATCCTAGATGGGCAGCCATTTCAGGTTGATGACGGTGGTTAAATACACCATAGGCTTGCAGGCTTACTTCACAGAAGCTGTTAACCATACTCGCCTTTCGACCAGCACCAGTTACACCACTGGTCGCGTTAATCACTGGCCATTGGTTTGTATCAAGTAGCTTTGCTTCCACAAGAGGTTTAATCGCCAATTGGGAGGCCGTTGGGTAGCAACCCGCTACTGCGACAAGTTGAGCTTCTTTAATTTCTTGCTCATTCCACTCAGCTAATCCGTAAGCCGCTTTATCTAACCATTGTTCGTGTTGATGCTCAAAGCCGTAGAACTCTTCGTAAAAATTTTCACCTTTCACTCTGAAGGCACCTGACAGATCGAATACTTGGCACCCATTTTCAAGAAAGATGGGTGCTAGGTCGTGACTGACTTCATGCGCGGTTGCTAAGAAAATCACATCAGACTGCTTTGCCACTTCTTCAGGATTGGTTAACGGCTGTACTGGCATATCAATCAAGCCAGCTAACTTACCGTGCAATGCTGCAATAGGTTTGCCTGCATCTACACTATTGGCTGAGACATATAAACCTGATAGCGTGAGCTCAGGGTGTCTGTTTATCATTAGAGCCAGTTCTGCTCCTGTGTAGCCGCTTGCGCCAATGATCGTGGTTTTCAACATCTCAACACATCCATTCTTGAGGTAAGTAACATTTCAAATTTGACTATTCATACTTAATTTTTAGCTTTATTTGATTTCTTATGCATTAAATATGATTTAATATGTGTTTTACCGACTTATGGTTTTCCTGTCAATAGTAGAAGTGAAGATAATATGCAATTACCGAGTTTTCTTGAGGTCTATAAAGGCCTAATTTCCACAGACTCTATTAGCTCTACCGATCCAAGCTGGGATCATGGCAACGAAAAAGTCATAGAAAAAATGGCGCAATGGTTTAAAGACCTGGGCTTTAGCGTTGAAGTAGTGGAAGTCGAACCCGGCAAGCATAATATGGTTGCGAAGATGGGTTCTGGTGAAGGTGGCTTGCTACTTGCGGGACACAGCGACACGGTTCCCTTCGATGAAGGACGTTGGAACTTCAACCCTCATGCGCTTACTGAACACAACAATCGCTTCTACGGACTAGGCACCGCAGATATGAAAGGCTTTTTCGCTTTCGTTTATGAAGCTGCGAAGAAAATGGATTGGAGCAAACAAACCAAACCACTTTATGTATTAGCCACCTGTGACGAAGAAACCACCATGTTAGGTGCTCGTCATTTCACGGAAAATGCACCATTTAAGCCGGATTACTGCATTATTGGTGAGCCAACCAGCCTAGTGCCGATTCGCGGTCACAAAGGTCACGTGGCAAATGCAGTGCGAGTAACGGGCAAATCAGGCCACTCTTCAGATCCAGCTTTAGGCGTCAACGCCATCGAGATCATGCATGAAGTATTGTTTGCTTTAATGCAACTGCGTGACAAGTTAGTAAAAGAGTATCATCACCCTGGTTTTGCGATTCCAAGTCCTACTCTAAACCTGGGACATATCCACGGTGGCGACAGCGCCAACCGTATCTGTGGTTGTTGTGAACTGCACTATGATGTTCGTCCTTTACCAGGCATCAGCTTAGATGGCTTGGATAACATGCTGCGTAGCGCACTTAAAGAAGTCGAAGCAAAATGGCCGGGCAGAATTGAGATTACTCCATTGCACGAACCTATTCCGGGTTACGAGTGTCAGCACGATCATCCCTTTATTGGTGGAATGGAATCGGTGTGTGAAACTGAATCTCAAACCGTGAACTACTGCACAGAGGCACCTTTCCTTCAAGAGTTGTGTCCAACCTTAGTACTGGGCCCAGGTTCAATTGATCAAGCTCACCAACCCGACGAATTCCTGAGCTTCGATTTTATTGACCCAACGATTGATGTTCTAAGTAAATCGATCCGTAAATATTGTTTCTAGTTACCCACTATCCATTCGATATTTTCCGATAAAAGCCACCCTAAAAAGTGGCTTTTATTCTGCTATCCCTGATATAGCCTTAATCTTGTAATTAAATTTCACTTTTTACCTAAGTTTTGGAAAATTTACTTCTCCCGCATTTTTAAAACTAATAATTGCAAACTTAGAATGCTTTATTTGACTAGATACAGCACTTTTCGCTAGATTGTGTACTTAACAAGGAACAATGGATGTAATTTTTTTACGAGGCAGGATGACAATGAACGAGAAATACGCCGCTCTCAAGAGTAACGTAAGCATGCTAGGACGCTTGCTAGGTAACACAATCCAAGATGCACATGGTGACGTTATCTTAGAGAAAGTGGAGACTATCCGTAAACTTTCCAAATCCGCCCGCGCAGGCAACAAAGCTGACCGTGACAGCCTAGTTGAAGAAATTAAAAACCTGCCGAACGAACAACTCACTCCTGTTGCTCGTGCATTTAACCAATTTCTCAACCTCACCAACATGGCAGAGCAATACCACACAATCTCTCGCCACTGTGAGGAGCATGTTTGCGAACCTGACGTGCTGCAGTCTCTATTTTCCAAATTAAATCAAAATGACATCAGCAAGTTAGATGCTGCTCAAGCTGTTCGCGATCTGAATATTGAGCTCGTTTTGACAGCTCACCCAACAGAAATTACTCGTCGCACCATGATCAACAAGTTAGTTAAGATCAACGAGTGTCTGTCTAAATTAGAATTAAGCGATCTATCACACAAAGAGCGTGTGAAAACAGAGCGTCGCCTAGAACAACTTATCGCCCAAGGTTGGCACTCAGATGTGATTCGCCAGCAACGCCCAACACCACTTGATGAAGCTAAATGGGGCTTTGCGGTTGTCGAAAACTCGCTTTGGGAAGCTGTGCCTGATTTCCTACGTGAAATGGACGGTCGACTAAAAGGCTATCTGGGTGAAGGCTTGCCAATTGATGCTCGCCCTGTCCACTTCTCATCTTGGATGGGTGGTGACCGAGATGGTAACCCATTCGTAACACACACCATCACTAAAGAAGTACTGCGTCTATCTCGCTGGAAAGCCGCTGACCTTTATCTAGGTGACGTAAACGAACTGATTACTGAACTGTCGATGACTAAGTGTAATGATGCCGTTCGTGAATTGGCTGGCGATGAACACGAAGCTTATCGTGCAATCCTCAAAAGCCTACGCACTCTGCTGAACAACACACTAGAAGTGCTCGATGCAAAACTGCATGACACTGAAGTGCCAAAGAAAGAAACACTACAGAACATCGACCAACTTTGGACACCACTTTACGCGTGTTACCAATCGCTACACGAATGTGGCATGGGCGTAATCGCAGACGGTTCTCTGCTTGATACGTTGCGCCGTCTAAAAGCATTCGGTGTACACCTGGTTCGTCTCGATGTTCGTCAAGAAAGTACACGTCACTCAGATGTGCTATCTGAACTGACTCGCTACCTAGGCATTGGCGACTACGACCAGTGGAGCGAGCAAGACAAGATTGCTTTCTTAACCAATGAATTAAGTTCTAAACGCCCACTGCTACCACGCGATTGGGAGCCATCTGAACAGGTTAAAGAGGTTTTAGACACCTGTAAGGTAATTGCAGCTCAACCTCGTGAAGCCTTCGGCGCTTACGTAATCTCAATGGCTCGTACAGCCTCTGATGTATTGGCTGTTCATTTGCTTCTGCAAGAATGTGGTTGCCCGTACCGCATGGACGTTTGTCCATTGTTCGAAACGCTAGACGATTTGAACAACTCAGAAGCCGTAATGAAACAGCTAATGAGCATCGACTTGTACCGTGGCTTTATCCAAAACCACCAAATGGTAATGATCGGATACTCTGACTCAGCAAAAGATGCTGGCGTAATGTCTGCAGGTTGGGCTCAGTATGACGCAATGGACAAGCTAGTTAAGGTTTGTGAAGAAGAAGGTATTGAACTGACTCTATTCCACGGTCGTGGTGGTACGGTTGGTCGTGGTGGTGCTCCAGCGCACGCAGCCCTACTTTCTCAGCCACCTAAGAGCTTAAAAGGCGGCTTACGTGTAACAGAACAAGGCGAAATGATCCGCTTTAAGCTTGGCCTACCAGATGTTGCCGTAAACAGTTTCAACTTATACGCAAGTGCGATTCTAGAAGCGAACCTTCTGCCGCCACCTGAGCCAAAACAAGAGTGGCGCGACCTAATGGAAGTTCTGTCTCAAGTCTCTTGCGAGGCTTACCGCAACGTGGTTCGTGGTGAAGAGAAATTCGTACCTTACTTCCGTCAAGCGACGCCTGAACTGGAGCTAGGTAAACTACCTCTTGGTTCTCGCCCTGCAAAACGCAACCCGAACGGAGGCGTAGAAAGCCTACGTGCAATTCCGTGGATCTTCTCTTGGAGCCAAAACCGTTTAGTTCTTCCTGCATGGTTAGGCGCTGGTGAAGCGATTCAATACTCAGTAGACCAAGGCCATCAAGCGCTACTTGAAGAGATGTGTCGTGAATGGCCATTCTTCTCGACTCGCCTTGGCATGCTAGAAATGGTGTACTCTAAGTGCAACATGGAAATTGCCAAGTACTACGATCAACGTCTTGTTGACGAAGAACTGTTACCTCTAGGTGAATTACTGCGTGAACAGCTGCAAAAAGACATCAAAGCAGTGCTGAATGTAGAAAATAACGAGAACTTGATGCAAAGCGACCCTTGGGGGCTTGAATCGATTCGTCTACGTAACATCTATGTTGAGCCACTAAACATGCTTCAAGCAGAGCTGCTTTACCGAACTCGTAAGTGTGAGACACCACCAGCAGAGCTAGAAGAAGCACTAATGGTGACGATTGCAGGTATTGCTGCTGGTATGCGAAATACAGGTTAATTAGCGAACCCTACTATAATCTAAGTAGCATTTACCTCTAAAAAAAGAACAAAAGGTCGCCATGTGCGACCTTTTTATTTTGTCATAAAACAATTAATGAGTATTTTGTCAGTTTTTCGGGTTATTTTGTCCATGTATTCTACTTTATGCTTATTATTTAGATATACTACTGCTCCGCTGCGGAAACACTCCAAAAAAATAATCTGCAGCAACTTGACCAATAAACTGGTCAACCTAGGTGATAAACGGCTTTGTAAGGTGACATAACCAACCGATGAGTTGGTGCTACTTAGACATAACCAATATAACGTGCCATTAGAAGCACACTTGTTGTTTAAGTATTTGTTTACTGTTTACCATTTGGATTTCAGACATGTCATTACCACACGTAATTCTAACCGTTTTAAGTACACGCGATGCTACTGGTTACGATATCACAAAAGAATTCTCCGCAAGCATTGGTTACTTCTGGAAAGCTAGCCACCAACAAGTTTACCGCGAGCTAAATAAAATGGCTCAGAACGACCAGGTAACTTGCGTGCTTGAGCCTCAAGAAGGCAAACCTGATCGTAAAGTTTACTCTATCACTGATGCAGGCCGTGGCGCGCTAGGTGAATGGTTTGAACAACCAACTGCACACCCAACTGTTCGTGACGAGTTCTCAGCTAAGCTAATGGCTTGTGCTGTGCAACCTTCTGACGCTTACCGCGTACAACTTGCTGAGCTAGTAGAAGAGTCTCGCAAACTGGTTTCTCACTACAAAGAAATCGAAGCAGCTTACTACGCAACGCCATCGACGCTAGACAAGCAAGCACGCCTTGAACGCCTAACGCTTCGTCGTAACCTACTTATCCGTGAAGCATGGATTGTATGGGCTGAAGAAGTACTGCTTGAACTTGGCGCTCTTGCTTAAGTTAAGCTAGAAGCTGAAAAGCAAAAGGCTTGAACTCTTAGAGTCCAAGCCTTTTTTGTATCTATAAGATTTGAGAGGTACAGCCGATGGCTTTTTATCCGAGCCTGAGCTTAACTACAAGGCAGCGACTTATGGACGAACACCCAAAGTATGGCAAAGTGCATAAGTCATTTCTGCACGGTTTAGCGTGTAGAAGTGGAAGTCTTTCACACCTTCACGGCTCAACGTACGAACCATATCGATCGCTTGACTAGCACCCACTAACTGGCGAGTCGTTGGATCATCATCCAAACCTTCAAATTGCTTGGCCATCCAGCCCGGAACTTTCACGTTATTCATCGCAGCAAAGCGAGACGCCTGCTTGAAGTTAGAAACAGGTAAGATGCCCGGTACGATTTCAACATCGATACCTGCCGCCACACAGCGATCACGGAAACGTAAGTAACTTTCTACATCAAAAAAGAATTGCGTGATGGCACGGTTAGCGCCAGCATCCACTTTACGCTTCAAGTTAATAAGGTCTGATTGAGCACTTTTTGCTTCAGGGTGAACCTCAGGGAAAGCTGCAACAGAGATATCAAAGTCGTGGCGAGATTTAAGCAGCTCAACCAAGTCAGATGCATACATATCTGGAGCGCCACCGCCTGCTGGGATATCACCACGCAACGCAACAATGCTCTCAATGCCATTTGCCCAGTAATCATCAGCAATTTGAATCAGCTCTTCACGGCTAGCATCAATACACGTTAAGTGTGGTGCAGCAATTAGGCCTGTTTGGTTCTTAATTTCTTTAATAATTGAGTGGGTACGATCACGCTCACCCGAGTTTGCACCGTAGGTTACTGATACAAATTTTGGTTGGAGTGTTTTAAGACGGTGAACAGAATTCCACAAGGTCTCTTCCATCTTCTCACTGCTTGGTGGAAAAAACTCAAATGACACATTGATGTTGTCAGAAAGCTCAGCGATATTCTGATTTAAAGCGTCGATATGGCCTGCGTGTGTGTATCCCATCTTACTCTCCCTGTGGCAAAAACAACCACTAAAACTCAAATCCTTAAACGACGTTTAGACGTCTATATGTCTGTAGAATGTATTGAATACGATTTAATGTCAACAGATCCATTATGAATTTTTCTCAAGTAGATCGTGAGAAAAACTCAAGTCGTTAGGTGAGTTGCCAAGAAGAAATAATGTAAAAAAAAGGCTGAAAAACACATCGTGCTTCCAACCTTATTTATCTTAGTGAATAGTATGCTATTTAGAATTTAAAACAGGCTAGACATTCTGTTTAGATCAGATTGAATTGCACCTGCCGTCACTTCACGCCCCGCTCCTGGGCCACGAATAACCAATGGATTATCTTTGTACCATTTGCTCTCAATCGCAAAGATGTTATCGCAAGGCAGTAAGTTAGCCAGCGCATGCTCTTTCGACAACGCCTCCACACCGACCGTTGCCTTGCCGTTCTTCTCTAAACGCGCTACGTAACGTAAAACCTTCTGCTGAGAGTGCGCTTTTTCTAAACGCTCGGCCAGTTCTTCACTCAACACAGAAGCCTTATCAAAGAAATCATCCACTGATAAATCTTGCAGCGCTTCAGGTACTAGCGATTCGACTTTTACGTTTTCAGGCTCGATCTCTAAACCAGATTCACGCGCTAGAATCACCAACTTACGCATTACGTCTGAACCATCTAAGTCAGCACGTGGGTCTGGTTCAGTAAGGCCTTGTTGCCATGCTAAGTCGACCAACTCACTGAACGGTACTGTGCCATCAAACTGTTGGAACAACCAAGACAACGTGCCTGAGAAAATGCCAGACAACGCAATGATGTCATCGCCACTCTCACGCAGGTCGCGTACCGTGTGGTTAATCGGCAAACCTGCACCAACGGTCGCGTTGTATAACCAGTGACGGCTGATCTTAGCAAACGCATCTTGCACCTGATGGTAATACTCACTTGATGCAGAGCCTGCAACCTTGTTGGCCGAGATCAAATGAATGCCTTGTTGTGCGATTTGCAGATATTTTGCTGCAAGCACTGGGCTCGCTGTAACATCAAGAACCACCGCTTCATCGTAACCCTGAATCGAACCTAAGCGCTCTAACCAATCGTTACCATTATTAGCAATCGCTTCATCATCAAAACGCTTACTAACAGACGTCGCATCAATGCCTTGATCGTCAAACCAATAGGTTTGGCTATCAACCACCGCAACCAACTCAAAGTTCATTCCACGACGCTTTTCAAGTTCAGCCTTTTGCTCAGCAAACAGGCTTAACCAACTTGAACCAATGTTTCCCTTACCACATAAGGCAATCGCCACACGCTTCTGTGCTTGAAACAATTGAGAATGAATGCCTTTCACTAAGCTTGAGGTTTCACTCTTACGAATCACTGCGACCAAGCTTAAGCCTGAATTCGCTTCTGAGATAAATTCAACCGGTGAGCTCTTTAGTTGCTGGTAGAAGCCGTAGCAATGGTTCGGGTTTTTAGTCACACCCGCACCCACTGCAGCAATCAGAGAGAAACCTTCCTTTAGTTTGATTTCAGCTTCAATCGCATGGTCTTGTAGGTATTCCAGAGCACCACCAGCGATCTCTTCTGTGTAAGCAAGACGCAAGCAATGTTGATCCGGTTCAAGTTCATAAGCAAGTGGCTCTAGTTGAGCACGCTTAAGACCTTCCAACACTTCACTTTCTAGACGGTCGAAATCATGTCCGTGACCAAACGTCAGTTGCACGATAAGAACTTCATCTAAAGAGGTAATAATTTTTGCACCGCGACCTGAAGCCAGTACTCGCTCTATCTGTGTAGAGCCCGCCTCTGGCTGGTAACTGCAGCGTAAGCTCAGATCCATAGCACTTTGAGCCACAGGTTGTAGCGTTCGGCTATGAAGCACAGGAGCCGCTAGACGAGCCAGTTCACTCGCTTCATCAAGGCGAAGTAAAGGTAACAAACACGCATCTGAAACTAAACGAGGATCAGCGCTGTATACACCAGCCACGTCACTCCAAATCGTTACGCGTTCAACTTCTGCCAAAGCACCAATCACGGTCGCCGAGTAATCCGAACCGTTGCGGCCGAGCAGCACTGTTTCGCCCTCGCAGTTCTGAGCCATAAAGCCAGTAATCACTACACGGCAATGCGTATGCTGAGCCAAAACTTCTTTAATCAGAGGGTAAGAACGTGCGCGATCAACTTCAGGTTGAGCGCCCACTTCTGCTCGTAAAAAAGCACGCGCATCTTGAGCGACGGCTTGTAAATCATTTTGGCACAACAAAGCCGCCAACAAGCGTGAAGACCAAACTTCGCCATGACCAAGCACTTGCGCTTTTTGCACTTCACTTAGAGGAGCAGTTAACTCTCCTAAAGCGGTGAATTCTTGTTGGATGGTTGCCGTTAGTTGCACTGCGAGCTCACCTTCAAGAAGCACTTCAATCAGCTCTAGTTGGAACTGACGAAGAGTTTGTAGGCACTCATGGGCAATACGACCATCTTTATCGAGAGCTTCAACAAACTCTATCAAGCGGTTGGTTGTTTTACCTGCGGCAGATACCACAACCAAATCGGTTGCTGATGAATATTCTCTAAGAATGTTCACAACGCGTTGGTAACATTCAGGGTTCGCTAAGCTGCTACCACCAAATTTATGTAGCTGGCGAAAGGTTGTCATTATTAACCCTCCCCTTCAGCGATAAAGCGTTTTGTCTTTTCAAAGGCTTGCTTGAGATCGTCAATCAAATCTTCAGCGTCTTCTAAACCAACCGAAAGGCGTAATAGTTGCTGAGAGATCCCCGCTTCTGCCAAGGCTTCTTCACCCATTGCACGGTGAGTCATCGACGCAGGGTGACAAATCAAGCTTTCAACACCGCCCAAAGACTCAGCTAAAGAGAACAGCGCTAACTCGCCAACAAAGTATTTAAGCGCCTCAAATGAGCCTGAAAATTCAAAGCTCAGCATTGAACCAAAGCCAGACTGCTGTTTCTTCGCAATATCATGACCTGGGTGGTCAGATAAACTTGGGTGATAAATAGTGCCAACAAGATCTTGCTGCTGTAGCGAAGTTAAGATTTCACGCGAGCTCTCTTCATGAACACGCATACGAGCCCCAAGCGTACGAATACCACGTAGCGTCATGTAGCTATCAAACGGTGTGCCGGTCGCACCGATGCAGTTGCCCCACCAAGCTAACTCTTCAGCGTGCTCTTCCGTCTTGGTAACGACCACACCACCAATCACGTCTGAGTGACCATTAATGAATTTCGTTGTTGAGTGGATAACAAAATCGGCACCTAGCTCTAACGGCTTTTGGAACACAGGCGTCAAAAACGTATTATCAACAGCAACCAATGCACCCACTTCTTTTGCTTTACGGCAAGTTTCAGCAATATCAACCACGCGAACCAGTGGGTTCGATGGAGTCTCTAATAAGATCAGCTTAGGCTTAAGTGCGATCGCCGCATCTAGCGCAGCTTGATCCGATTGATCAACAAACAGCACTTTAAAATCGCCTTTAAGCGAACGCGTGTTAAATAGACGGTAAGTACCACCATAACAATCGTGTGGTGCGACAATAAGATCATCACCACCTAAGAAAGTAGACACCCATAAGTTAAGCGCCGACGTGCCACAGTTAGTCACAACGGCACCTTTACCAGACTCCAGTTCAAACAGAGCAGTTTCTAATAAACCACGGTTTGGGTTACCAGAACGGGTGTAATCGTACTTTGGCACTTCACCAAAAGCGGGAAAACCGTAGTTAGTCGACAGATAAATAGGTGGAACTACGGCATGATGTTGAGTGTCTGACTCGATGCCAGTACGTACGGCGATGGTTGCTGGCTTCCGGCTGCTCATAGGTGCTTCCTTACAAGTTTGGCGTCTGGGTATCACAGCAGCTTGTGGGGTTTTTGCGGCTGTGTTAGATATATGTTATTCACTTTACTTTCATAAACGCGAGACGTCAACACTTCTAGACGTCTATATGTCTTTGCTTATGGCAGT
Source organism: Vibrio sp. S/42/10 (assembly GCF_029890535.1). Lineage (NCBI taxonomy): Bacteria > Pseudomonadati > Pseudomonadota > Gammaproteobacteria > Vibrionales > Vibrionaceae > Vibrio > Vibrio sp. S/42/10. Next base: position 109,530 of record NZ_JAKMZC010000008.1, read on the forward strand.
AAATCCCGCTAAAATCACCACTATTAATTTATTCTAACAACTAAAGTGATGAAGGTACGCAATGGCCGACTGGAATGGTGAATACATAAGCCCATATGCTGAGCATGGAAAGAAAAGCGAACAAGTAAAGAAAATTACAGTTTCTATCCCTCTAAAAGTGTTAAAGGTTCTCACTGACGAGCGTACTCGCCGCCAGATTAACAACCTACGCCATGCAACAAACAGTGAGCTACTGTGCGAAGCCTTTCTACATGCGTACACAGGCCAGCCACTGCCAACGGATGAAGACCTTCGTAAAGATCGCCCAGATGATATTCCTGCTGAAGTGAAAGAACTGATGACAGCAATGGGTATCGAGTTCGAAGCATTTGACGAAGAATAACAATAACTCAGTCGCTGCCTTCAGTATTGATCCGCTATAGCTGAACCCTATTTGTCACATCAGCCACTATCTTATCTAGGCGTGTGCTGTAAATGATAGACATAAAAAAACCGACTCCTGATGAGTCGGTTTTTTATTATTCTTTTTTGCTCAATCGAGCAACCGCTATAACAAGCGATTACGCCATCCAGTATCTATGCCATATGCTTTTATGCCATACGCTTTTATGCCATATAGTTAGCAGGCATCTCAATACGAGCTACGCCAGATTCAACGGCCGCTTCTGCTACCGCTTTTGCTACACGAGGAAGTAGACGTGGGTCCATTGGCTTAGGAATGATGTAACCCTTACCGAACTCCAGTGCAGTCTCACCTGCAGCTGCTAGTACTTCAGCTGGAACTTCTTCTTTCGCTAGTTCACGAATAGCTTTAACCGCCGCTAGCTTCATTTCGTCATTGATTTCGCTCGCACGTACGTCTAGTGCACCACGGAAAATGAATGGGAAACAAAGTACGTTGTTTACCTGGTTAGGGTAATCACTGCGGCCTGTACCCATAATTAGATCAGAACGAACTTCGTGAGCAAGCTGTGGCTTGATCTCTGGATCAGGGTTTGAACATGCAAACACAACTGGCTTATCAGCCATTAGCGTTAGTGCTTCTGCTGGTAGCAAATTAGGGCCAGATACGCCCAAGAAAAGATCAGCACCTTCAATAACATCTTCAAGCGTACGCTTGTCGGTGTTGTTTGCGAACAGTGCTTTGTACTCATTCAGGTCATCACGACGAGTGTGGATCACACCTTTACGATCAAGCATGTAGATCTTCTCACGCTGAGCGCCACACTTAATCAGTAGTTCCATACAAGCAACTGCGGCTGCTCCTGCGCCTAAGCAAACGATCTTACACTCTTCGAGTTTTTTACCTTGAAGCTCGATTGCATTCAGCATACCCGCGGCAGTTACAATCGCAGTACCATGTTGGTCATCGTGGAATACAGGTACATCACAACGCTCAATCAGGCGACGTTCAATTTCAAAACAGTCTGGTGCTTTGATGTCTTCTAGGTTAATACCGCCGAATGTATCTGCGATATTCGCAACCGTATCAACGAACTCATCGATTGTGCGGTGTTTCACTTCAATATCGATAGAATCTAAACCAGCAAAACGCTTAAACAGTAACGCTTTACCTTCCATAACAGGTTTAGAAGCAATAGGGCCAAGGTTACCTAAGCCAAGAATCGCGGTACCGTTAGAGATAACTGCAACCATGTTGCCTTTACCTGTGTACTTGTAAACGTTATCGACGTTCTGTGCGATCTCTCGGACTGGCTCAGCCACACCAGGACTGTATGCAAGTGCTAGGTCTTCTGCAGAGTTTGCAGGCTTCGTCAGTTCTACGGCAATTTTGCCAGGAATTGGGAACTCATGGTAATCAAGAGCTTGCTGACGGAATTGTTCTTGAGGCGACAATTCTTGAGAGGATTGAGCTTGGCTGCTGTCTTCAGACATAGGTGTAGGTTCCTAGGATATTATTATTTGGGGGATCTTGTTCATGTTAATGGATGTACTTCAAAGTTCCTAGATGGTTGAAGCCTCTGTCTCATTAAAAAACGAGATTTCACTACTAATAAGACCAGTGAGCAGTTGAACTTACTGTCGCTTGTTGCACTTTCGAGTAGATTTCAATCATGCATGATTCAGGCGGAACGATGAGAGTTAAGCTTAGTTGGCGAAAGAGTATAAGAATAGGTTAAGAACGGAATAATATTGATCTGTTTATCAAACGCCAGAAAACAAAAAAGGACACCGAAGTGTCCTTTTTGTTTCTAAATAGCGAGAATTACTTCTTGCTAGAAAGAGCACCGAAACGCTTGTTGAAGCGATCAACACGGCCGCCCGTATCTACGATACGTTGCTTACCAGTGTAGAATGGGTGACATTTGTCACATACGTCTAGGTGGATAGATTCTTTTGCAAGCGTTGAGTTGAACTCAAATGTGTTGCCGCAAGAACAAGTTGCAGTAACTGCTTTGTATTCTGGGTGGATTCCAGCTTTCATGGGATAACCTCAAGTAGGCCGTGTCGCTATACGATTCTAAGCCGCACACCACACGTAGTTAAAAATAAATAAAGACACCGCTGTATCACTAAATAGAGATAAAGCCATACCTTTAAGGCGCAGTATAATAATGAATCTGTGAGATAGGATCAACTAATTTGATACATTTTTCACCAATCGTATCTTTATTTTCTACATCGAGTGGGATTTAGACGTGCTAGTTGGCTTCATACGCTAACTCAGCCTTCTCATCCAAACTGCTTCTCGAATTTAACTGGCTTATCCTTTAGACTGTTCGCTCTCGTCAACTCAGATAAAGCCGTCCCTTTATGCGTCCAATGATTGCCCGTGTGGCACTGCCTGTTCCACTCGACAAGCAGTTCGATTACAAGATTCCCAACCACCTATTTCCTATCATTGGCGGTCGAGTATCTGTGCCATTCGGACGACAAACCTTAACTGGCATCGTCACGGCTCTGGTTAACGAATCAGAATTCGAGCTAGACAAGCTCAAGCCAATCAAAGCTTTATTAGATAACCAACCCGTTTGGCCAGAATCAGTCTACTCACTCTTAATGTGGTGTAGCCAGTTTTATCAGTATCCATTGGGTGAAACTTTGGCTAACGCTCTACCAAGCGCTTTACGAAAAGGAAAAGCGGCCGACTTCGCAACACTTGTCGAGTGGCAACTGACCCCATCAGGTAGAGATCAGCTGATGCAAGGCTTTGGTCGTGCGGTCAAGCAAGCCAAAGTGATGCACATGCTTGAGCACGGTCCCGTTCCTCATCAAGAGTTCATCGATAAAGAAGTCGGTAGTGCTGTACTCAAGACACTCGAAGAAAAAGGTTGGATTGAATCTGCTGAGAAAAAACCGAAACGCCAACCGTGGCCAACTGACCTCGAAAACGACCAAGACAAACCTAAGCTCAACGAAGAGCAAGCTATCGCGATAGCAACGGTAAATAGCCAAACCGACTTTGGTTGCTTCTTATTAGAAGGTGTCACGGGCTCAGGTAAAACTGAAGTCTACCTTAATATGATCAAGCCGATTCTAGACCAAGGTAAACAAGCGTTAGTCTTGGTTCCTGAAATAGGCCTGACACCTCAAACGATTAACCGCTTTAAACGACGCTTTAATGTACCCGTTGAGGTCATCCATTCAGGGTTAAACGATTCTGAGCGATTGAATGCTTGGTTATCGGCGCGTGATAAAATTGCGGGTATCGTGATTGGTACACGCTCGGCTCTATTCACGCCTTTTGCCGATCTGGGCATCATTATTGTCGATGAAGAACATGATGCTTCATATAAACAGCAAGACAGCCTCCGCTACCACGCTCGTGATGTGGCGATCATGCGTGCTCACAAAGCACAGATTCCGGTTGTTCTTGGTTCAGCTACTCCGGCCTTTGAGACACTGCACAATGCTCAGATCGGTAAATACAGCTACCTCACTCTCACCTCACGCGCGGGGGTCGCTCTGCCGACCACCAATAAAGTATTGGATGTTAAGGGGGAATACCTAGAAAGCGGCTTATCTGCGTCGTTGATTGCAGAAATGCAAAGGCATCTCAAGGCGGGTAACCAAGTGATGTTGTTCCTCAACCGCCGTGGGTTTTCTCCAGCACTGATGTGTCACGATTGTGGTTGGACTGCAGAATGTAAACGCTGTGACGCTTACTACACCTATCACCAATACAGTAATGAGATGCGCTGCCACCATTGTGGTTCACAACAGCATATCGTACATAATTGCCAAGGCTGTGGTTCAGCGAACTTAGTAACCGTGGGTGTCGGTACCGAGCAACTAGAAGCTCAACTTGGCCAACTATTCCCTGAATACAAAACCATTCGCATTGATCGCGATAGTACTCGCCGTAAAGGCAGCCTAGAAAATGCATTAGAGTCGATTCGCAAAGGTGAATACCAAATCCTGATTGGTACACAGATGCTTGCTAAAGGGCATCACTTCCCAGATGTCACACTTGTTGCGTTATTGGATGTTGATGGCTCTTTATATAGTAGTGACTTTAGAGCTTCAGAACGCCTTGCTCAGTTATTCATTCAAGTAGCGGGACGCGCCGGTCGTGCAAGTAAACCGGGTGAAGTCATCTTACAAACTCACCACCCTGAACACGGATTACTGCAAGCACTATTACATAAAGACTATAACCACTTCGCTCAGACTGCCTTAGCCGAACGCAAACAGGCGATGTTACCGCCATATACCTTTATGACGTTATTCCGAGCGGAAGCTAACGACACGCGCTTAGTGGAAGAGTTTCTACGTCAAGTGCGTCATACATTAGAATCGCACCCGCTGTTTGACCAATATTGTATGGTGTTAGGGCCAACCCCTGCCCCGTTAGCAAAACGAGCGGGCAAGTCGCGCTGGCAGTTAATCTTACAAACTCAGACGCGTTCATTAATGCAGAAGCTATTAATGAGCGCGAAACCGGCAATCAATATGTTACCCGCTGCAAAAAAAGTCCGCTGGTCACTCGATATAGAGCCTCAAGATTTGAGCTAAATCCCATCGGGTTAAAACTAATGATAAGTTTGTTCACAAATCTTTCATACTTCTCGTGAGCAACTTCACACTAGTCATGTGATTTTTGTTAATCTAGCCGTAACTTTACACAGATTAAACGAATAAAATATTGCAATAAAAAAAGTGTTAGCAACACTTTCACAATATCTATTCGATTAAATTTATTATTCATGCCTTAGATACTTAGGCAGCAAAGGAACTTACAAGAGGGTTTAATTTATGGCGACAATGAAGGATGTTGCCCAGCTAGCAGGCGTCTCAACAGCAACGGTATCACGTGCATTGATGAACCCTGAAAAAGTCTCTGTTTCTACTCGTAAGCGAGTCGAAGCGGCAGTGCTAGAAGCTGGATACTCACCCAACACATTAGCTAGAAACTTACGTCGCAACGAATCAAAAACCATCATCACTATCGTTCCTGATATCTGTGACCCTTATTTTGCTGAAATCATTCGTGGTATCGAAGACGCCGCAGTAGAAAATGATTACCTTGTTCTACTGGGTGATAGCGGCCAGCAAAAGAAGCGCGAGTCTTCTTTTGTTAACTTGGTTTTCACCAAGCAAGCTGACGGTATGCTGCTGCTTGGCACTGACCATCCGTTTGATGTCAGCAAGCCTGAACAAAAGAATTTACCGCCGATGGTGATGGCATGTGAATTCGCCCCTGAGCTCGAATTACCGACAGTACACATCGATAACTTAACCTCTGCATTTGAAGCGGTTAACTACCTAGCCCAATTAGGTCATAAGCGTATCGCTCAAATATCTGGCCCAATATCAGCGACACTGTGTAAATTCCGCCAACAAGGCTACCAACAAGCATTGCGCCGTGCGGGTGTATCAATGAACCCAGCTTATAGCACGGTCGGTGACTTTACCTTTGAAGCTGGTGCTCAAGCGGTTCGTCAACTTCTAGCTCTGCCCGAGCAACCTACTGCTATTTTCTGTCATAACGATGCAATGGCGATTGGTGCGATTCAAGAAGCGAAGAAGCTAGGTTTACGCGTCCCTCAAGATTTATCAATTGTTGGCTTTGATGACATCCAATTCGCTCAATACTGCGATCCACCACTGACAACAATTTCTCAGCCTCGTTACGAGATTGGACGTCAAGCCATGCTAATGATGCTTGATCTCCTTAAAGGTAACGATGTTCAAGCTGGTTCACGTCTGCTTGAAGCTAAACTCGTGGTTCGAGGCAGTACTGCACCACCGCGAATTTAATAGCACAAAATACCTATACAAAGTGGCGGTACATTTTGACGTGCCGCTTCCATTTCTGCACTATTATCCTCGCGCAATCTGGATTACCATGAGAGCAGAATCATCAACTATTGAATTGTCTTGTGGCTAATAGAGATTATGTAAAGCGCGGTCGTGGCACAAAAAAAACGACTAAAAAACAAGCCCCTCGCCGTAAGCCTTGGCGCAGTGGTCTTTTGGCGATCCTCCTTGCCGGTGGTTTTGGTTATGGACTTTACTTACTGAGTAATGATCCTGAGCCGCCAACTCCCGCTCCTGTGGTAACCAAACCAAAACCTAAGCCAAAACCTGCGAAAATGATTCCACCACCTCCTGAAGAGAAATGGGATTATGTCGAAACGCTGCCAAGCCGCGAAATTGAAGTCAAAGCAAAAGAGCAACAGATCTCAAAAATCCCTTACGTGATGCAGTGTGGTGCTTACAAAACCTCGTCACAAGCTGAAGCTCGTAAGTTAGATATTGCCTTCCAAGGTATCTCAAGCGAAATCCGCAAGAAAGATGGCAGCAGTTGGTATCGTGTGGTTCTTGGACCATACAAGTTGAAGCGCGACGCTGAGCGAGATCGCCATAAGCTGCAACGAGCGAAAATAGAACCTTGTGCTATTTGGAAAGATACCGAGTAGTTACAGATTTAGCAGAAGCAGAAAAAACCAAACACTGAAGGCCTCCCATTGTGGAGGTTTTCTTTTATTCGCTCCCTTTCTCCAACTTTCCTTACAACTTCCGTCGATAAGTTGCACGACATCACTCGTGGTTCCTTGAATTATCCGAGTGCCATCCTCATATACTTTTTATACCCAAAGATAAGAAATATTAAGAGGCCCTACTCGTGACTACCATTGTATCTGTACGTCGTAATAATAAAGTCGTCATCGCGGGTGATGGACAAGTATCTCTAGGCAATACTGTAATGAAGGGCAATGCCCGTAAAGTACGTCGCCTATACAACAACAAAGTACTGGCAGGTTTTGCTGGCGGTACCGCTGATGCTTTCACGCTATTCGAAAAATTTGAAAGCAAGCTACAAATGCACCAAGGCCACCTGACCAAAGCTGCCGTTGAGCTAGCGAAGGATTGGCGTAGCGACCGTGCTCTACGTAAGTTAGAAGCATTGCTTGCAGTAGCGGATGAGACCGCTTCACTGATCATCACTGGTAACGGTGACGTAGTTCAACCTGAGAATGATCTGATTGCGATCGGTTCGGGCGGTAACTTCGCTCAAGCAGCAGCTACTGCACTATTAGAAAATACTGATTTAGATGCGCGTGAAATCGCAGAAAAGTCGCTGAACATTGCCGGCGATATCTGTGTCTTCACCAACCATCACCACACTATTGAAGAACTAGAAAGCACCGTTGAGCTGCCAAAGCCAGAGTAACGACCGCTTCCATCAATAACGTTGTATTCAACAGTGATTAAAGAATTAAGGAAAAACCATGTCTGAGATGACTCCTCGCGAAATTGTTCACGAACTCAATCGCCACATTATCGGCCAAGACAACGCTAAGCGTTCAGTTGCTATTGCCCTGCGTAACCGCTGGCGTCGTATGCAGCTTGAAGAAAGCCTGCGTGTTGAAGTATCACCAAAGAACATCCTAATGATTGGCCCAACGGGTGTAGGTAAAACTGAAATCGCTCGCCGCCTAGCGAAATTAGCAAACGCGCCTTTCATCAAGGTAGAAGCGACTAAGTTCACCGAAGTGGGTTACGTTGGTAAAGAAGTTGAAACCATCATCCGTGATCTAACGGACGTTGCGATCAAGATGACGCACCAACAAGCGATGGAAAAAGTACAATACCGCGCTGAAGAACAAGCTGAAGAACGCATTCTTGATGCCCTTCTACCACCAGCTCGTGATGCTTGGGGTCAGAATGAGCAATCAACTGAAGACACAACCTCTTCAAACACTCGTCAGATTTTCCGTAAAAAACTGCGCGAAGGTAAGCTAGACGACAAAGAGATCGAAGTTGATGTAGCGGCACCGCAAATGGGTGTTGAAATCATGTCACCTCCAGGTATGGAAGAGATGACTAACCAGCTACAAGGCATGTTCCAAAATCTCGCTGGCGACACCAAGAAAAAGCGTAAGATGAAAATCAAAGACGCATTCAAAGCACTGACAGAAGAAGAAGCTGCGAAGCTTGTGAACCAGGAAGAGCTAAAAGAGAACGCGATCTTCAACGCTGAAAACAACGGTATCGTGTTCATCGATGAGATCGACAAAATCTGTAAACGTGGTGACAGCTCAGGCCCAGACGTATCTCGCGAAGGTGTTCAACGTGACCTACTGCCTCTTATCGAAGGCAGCACAGTATCAACGAAACACGGCATGGTTAAAACTGATCACATCTTGTTTATCACATCAGGCGCATTCCAAGTGGCTAAGCCATCTGATCTGATCCCTGAGCTGCAAGGTCGTCTACCAATCCGTGTAGAACTTGAAGCGCTTTCTGCACATGACTTCAAACGAATTCTTACTGAGCCAAAAGCATCTTTAACAGAGCAATACATTGCCCTGATGAAAACAGAAGATGTGAGCATTGAGTTCACTGAAGATGGCATTAATCAGATTGCTGACGCGGCATGGCGTGTTAACGAAACCACGGAGAATATCGGTGCGCGTCGCCTACATACTGTTATGGAACGCCTAATGGATGAGATTTCATTCGACGCAACAGAAAAAGCCGGCAGCAAACTCGTCATTGATGAAGCTTACGTAACGTCGAAGCTCGGTGAATTCGTTGAAGACGAAGACCTAAGCCGCTTCATCCTGTAGCACACGAAACTCCAACTTATTGCTCTATCTCAAAGAAATAGCAGCTAATAAGCGAATTCAAGGCCCACTTTCGAGTGGGCTTTTTATTACTTGAAGAATGGGCGTATACTCAAATCACAGTTTGAAACGAAGACTTACAAAGAAATAGACCTACGATGAAACAATCTCTACTGATTTGGCTTGATGCCGCACGACCGAAAACTCTGCCTCTCGCACTCGTCTCTATTCTTACAGGAAGTAGTTTAGCGTTCTCCAGCGATCACTTTTCTTTATCGATAGCACTACTGGCTTTTTTAACCGCCACACTCTTACAAATTTTATCGAACCTAGCGAATGACTATGGCGATGCGGCTAAAGGCACCGACAACGAAAATCGTCTAGGACCAACACGCGCAATGCAATCTGGCGCGGTGACGGCAACAACCATGAAGCAAGCGATCATCCTCAATATCGTGTTTACCGTTATCGCAGGGCTCATTCTGATTTTCCATGCGCTGACATCAATTGAAAGCATTCTGTCTTTCATCGCACTCGGCGTATTAGCGATTGTCGCGGCTATCGCATATACCGTAGGCAACAAACCCTATGGATATATTGGCCTAGGGGACTTATCTGTCTTTATCTTCTTTGGTTTGTTAGGTGTTTCTGGTACTTACTTCTTACACACTGGTCATGTTGAACCAAGTCTATTTCTTCCAGCGTTAGGCTGCGGACTGATGGCGGTTGCGGTACTCAATATCAATAACATGCGTGATATCGAAAACGACAGTGAATGCGGGAAACGCACCATGGCCGTTCGTCTAGGACAACGCAAAGCTAAGCAATACCACTTTGCACTTCTTGGATTGGCTCTCGCGTCTTTCGCTCTGTACCTACTCATTCAAGAAAAACTAGTCTGGATCAGTCTACCGTTTTTACTCAGCATTATTATTGTCTATAAGCATGGCAAGGCCGTGTGGGAAACAGAGAAGCCAGCACAAATAGCGCCGATGATGCCTGTCATTGTGAAATGCTCACTGGTCACTAACCTATTGTTTGCAGGGGTTGTCGTAGCTCAAACTCTACTGAGTTAATTGAGACTAATCATTGCAAAGGGATCAAGCACCGATATACTCAAACTAAGCTCATTGTTCAAAAGGTACGCAAATGGAATACAACACTTCAGCACTGTGCGACATATATCTGGATCAAGTGGATGTCGTGGAGCCAATGTTCAGCAACTTCGGTGGACGAGCATCCTTCGCCGGACAGATCACGACATTAAAGTGTTTTGAAGACAACGCTTTGATTCGCTCCGTATTAGAGCAAGATGGCTTGGGACGAGTGTTGTTAATCGATGGTGGCGGCTCACTACGTAAAGCGCTGATCGATGCGGAGATAGCCCTACTTGCCGAAGACAATGAGTGGGAAGGTATTGTGGTTTACGGCTGTGTGCGTGAAGTCGATGAGCTTGAAGATATGAACCTAGGTATTCAAGCCCTAGCCTCTATACCTGTCGGCGCAAGCCAAGGTGGAGTAGGTGAGATTGATGTACCGGTTAACTTTGGTAGCGTGACCTTCTTACCGGAAGATTACCTCTACGCAGACAACACCGGCATCATCCTTTCTGCAGAGCCTCTGGATGTAGAACTTGATCTGGATGTTGAAGAAGAAGAGGTCGAGTAACTCAGCTTTGAATAATAAAACAAAGCATAAGAGTACGAAGCATTAGAACACAAACAAAAACGCCCGCTAATCAGTAGCGGGCGTTTTTTTAAATCCGAAGAGTCAATTATTCTACGTCATCCATTTTACCAAGAAGGTTACGGATACGATCTTGCCATGCAGAATGCTCTTCCTGCATTTGCTGAGTTTTTTGCTCTAGCTCATGACGACTTGCTTTAAGCTCACTAGCTTCAGTTGCTAGTGCTTGTTTCTCTTCTTTAAGCTCTTCCACTTCCATTTGAAGAAGTGCAATTGTATCTACTGCTGTTTGAATTTTTGCTTCTAGCTGCTCTAGTACTTCAAAAGACATTCTGGCCTACCTTTAAGTTATTCGTTTGATGGTGAAGGTTCACTCCACTTATTTCCCCATTCTACTCAGCAGAGCAAGGATAAACACTCAATATATTCGATATTTTGCGCCATTCGATGAAAAAAACAGCGCTTTTTACCGAATATTGACGTGAACTATTACCAACGCAACAACAGACTGATTATTTTGATGAATATTACCGGTTTTCGACCGCAAATTGATCAAGAGCAATCCCCAAAAAACAAAAAGGCAAACGTTTCCTTTTGGATATGGTAAAATTCGCCGCGAAATTTCTATTCCCCCTTTGAAAATTTTGGAGTCCGCATGAAACGCGATTTAGCAATGTCATTCTCTCGTGTCACAGAAGGTGCAGCACTAGCTGGTTACAAGTGGCTTGGCCGTGGCGATAAAAACGCTGCAGATGGCGCTGCTGTAGAAGTAATGCGTAGCCTATTAAACAAAACCGAAATTAGCGGTGAGATTGTTATCGGCGAAGGTGAAATCGATGATGCACCCATGCTATACATCGGCGAAAACGTAGGTGTAGGCGGCGACGCTGTCGACATCGCAGTTGACCCAATTGAAGGGACACGCATGACAGCAATGGGTCAATCAAATGCATTGGCAGTACTTGCTGCAGGCGAAAAAGGCAGCTTCCTTAAAGCGCCTGATATGTACATGGAAAAATTGGTAGTAGGCCCTGGCGCTAAAGGCGTGATTGACCTAGAGCTTCCATTGACCGAGAACCTCGAAAACATCGCTAAAGCATTAGGTAAAACACTCGATACTCTAGTAGTAACCACGCTTGCTAAACCTCGTCACGATCAAATCATCGCTGACATGCAAGCAATGGGCGTCCGTGTATTTGCAGTGCCTGATGGTGATGTTGCTGCTTCAATCCTAACGTGTATGCCAGATAGCGAAGTAGACGTCATGTACTGCATCGGCGGTGCACCTGAAGGTGTGGTTTCTGCTGCGGTTATTCGCGCACTAGACGGCGACATGCACGGCCGTCTTCTCCCTCGTCATGAAGTCAAAGGCGACACAGAAGAAAACCGTAAACACGGCGAAATTGAACTAGAACGTTGTGCTGAAATGGGCGTAACAGCGGGCATCGTGTTAAAAATGGAAGACATGGCGCGCAGCGACAACGTTGTATTCTCAGCAACAGGTATCACTAAGGGTGACTTACTAGAAGGTATTTCTCGCAAAGGTAATATCGCAACCACAGAAACACTGCTTATCCGTGGTCGCTGCCGTACGATCCGTCGTATCAAGTCTATCCACTATCTAGAGCGTAAAGACCCAGAAGTAGTGGGTCATATCCTGTAAACCTAAGCTCGGTTAAACAAAACATTCGAAGGCTGATACCAAGTATCAGCCTTTTGTTTTATGTCCTACGAGAATGGCACCATTTACAATCAATATAGTAAATGGTTATCAATATAATAAATGGTTATCAATATAATAAATGGTTATCAATATAGTAAATGGTTTGCTTTATAAACACCTTGCCCCATAATAGTAAGGTTCATGAGGTAGGGATAGTATGAAAACGAGCGACAAAATCTTACAAACCATTAAGCGTCAAGGCGCGGTAACCGCGAAACAATTGTCAGAAGAATTTGGCATGACGACAATGGGTGCAAGACAGCACCTGCAAAGTTTGGAAGATGACGGTATTCTTGCGTTTCATGACGTAAAAGTAAAAGTGGGACGCCCTACCCGCCACTGGTCTCTGACTCAGCAAGGGCATAGTCAATTCTCAGACCGACACGGTGAACTCACCATTCAGGTGATTGACGCTGTCGAAAACCTATTTGGCAAAGAAGGCTTAGCTAAAGTTGCAGCTGAACGTGAACAGCACACTCTTAAGCAATATCAAGCCGCTCTATCCGACTGTAATAATCTGATCAGTAAACTTGAAAAACTCACCCAACTTCGCGAAGAAGAAGGCTACATGGCAGAACTTCAAGAACAAGGTGATAACTATATCTTGATCGAAAATCACTGTCCTATCTGTAAAGCAGCGACTCGCTGTCCAAGCCTCTGTCAATCTGAGCTCAATGTATTTACTGAGTTACTCAAAGGTGAGTGTCATGTAAGCCGCACTGAACACATTATCGCTGGTGAGCGACGCTGTACTTATACTTTAACACCAGCACTTTTAACGTAGCCTCTGTATCAATACCAAGTCCAAGTCTAAGTCTAAGTCTAAGTCCAGCAGGCTGACGCCAAGTCATTGATCTTGTCTCAAGATTGAGAAAATACAAATTGATTAAAATTTGTACTAATTTATTTCTTAAGCTTAAAGCATATGAAACATGCTTAACGCTAAGGAAAGAAATATGGCATATCCACAGTCGGATCAAAAACTGCCCCCCTTTGACGAACTCGTCCAACTAGCGAAAAGTGATCCTGAAGCATTTAATCAATTCAAACATGATATGTGTGAACAAATGATTTGTTCTGCCTCTGAGGTGATGCAAGATCGACTTCGAGCCCAACAAAGTCACCTCGACTTAGTGGTCAGCCGTTGCAAGAATCCACACCATGCTAATGTTGTACTGATGCAAGAGCTACGCTGTCAGGTCTGTAAATTTCAAGATGCGCTTCAAGGCCGCTGTAGTTTTGAAGAGCCTGAATCTGAAAATGTGGTTCCTTTTAGGCCGAACACAGAACCGAAAATGTATTAAAAAATCGTTACTCAAACGCCCAAGCATCAGTAGCAAGATATTAGAGACCAAAAACAAAAAAAGGGAGCACAATGCTCCCTTCTTATTTCTCAATCATTCAATCTTTACACTGGGTCGTCACCGTAATCATTACGGCCTTCAGTTCCCTTGAGCAATCCACATTCAATCAAAATCCATAAACCACATACTAATGCTGCAACCGTTGCTGCCATGTGAACTGGCGATACCGACTCTGTTGTCGTTGCGACCATTGGCGAAGCCAAACGCCCAAGCACCAGTGGCACGTTCAACAGCAACCAGTAGTTCGACTTATTGCGGTCGTGCCAGCGTTTAGCGGTAATTGCAAGATCTGGGATAACCAGCAACAGTAGGAAGATTGGTAGCAGGATATAGGAATATGCAGGGAACAGAACAGAAATACCGGAAGCAAAACCAGTAATCGCTACATAGTAGAAAACATTCCAAATCCAGTAAGTCTTACGACCAATTCTCCCTTTGAAAGAGAGCAGTAAATCTTTCATCGACATCTTAAAATACTCAAAAATTAATACGCTACCAAAAGTTAGCAGCAAATAGTTGGTTAATCACTTTTAGATCGTTGATTATTTTTAGCTAATTAATCACTTTCTGAAAGCAACTTTTATCCATATCTCGTATGTTGACCGTTAGGCTTCGGATATGGCTTGCCTGTTTTTGTAAGGTTTGCATTAACAGACGGGACAATTCTCTTTTTTGCTCTTCGGTACGCCCTGAAAGTAACTCAAAGCTAATATGAACAAAGTCCACATTATCTTCTTCATCACCGACTAGCCAGTTATGACAGCGCAGTGAACGAGACTTCACAGAAGGAACATCAAACAAACCACAGTTTAATGTAACTTGATGAAGATCTTCTAGTAAACCTTGGATATTCACACGCTCATCCACTGAATTTGAGTACTCTAGAACTAGGTTCGGCATTGTTACTTCCTTATTGTTAACGCAATCGTTTGTCCCTTAATAGCAACTAACGATGAAAAATCCGAGAAGTTAGCTATTATTCTGTCTGCCGGATCACTGATATTTGCTCAGAATCTACTCTGACCATTGAGTAAGATCCAAGAAAGTCATGACCACAGTCATGATCTGTTGATATTAATCTGTTATATTATTTCGTAATAAAGTTTACTTTTTTACATTCGATTTATTTAAATACTTTGGAGATATTCCTATGCGTCATCCTGTAGTTATGGGTAACTGGAAACTAAACGGCAGCAAAGAAATGGTTGTTGATCTACTAAACGGTCTTAACGCTGAACTTGAAGGCGTAACAGGCGTAGACGTAGCAGTTGCTCCACCAGCACTTTTCGTTGATCTTGCAGAACGTACGCTTACTGAAGCGGGCAGCGCAATCATCCTAGGTGCTCAAAACTCTGACCTAAACAACAGCGGTGCATTCACTGGCGACATGTCTCCAGCAATGCTTAAAGAGTTCGGCGCATCTCACATCATCATCGGTCACTCTGAGCGTCGTGAATACCACAACGAATCAGATGAATTCGTTGCTAAGAAATTCGCATTCCTAAAAGAGAACGGCCTAACTCCAGTTCTTTGTATCGGTGAATCTGAAGCACAAAACGAAGCAGGCGAAACTGTTGCAGTATGTGCTCGTCAACTTGACGCTGTTATCAACACTCAAGGTGTTGAAGCTCTTGAAGGCGCTATCATCGCTTACGAACCAATCTGGGCTATCGGTACTGGTAAAGCAGCGACAGCTGAAGATGCACAACGCATCCACGCTCAAATCCGTGCACACATCGCAGAGAAATCTGAAGACGTTGCTAAGAAAGTTGTTATCCAATACGGCGGTTCTGTTAAACCAGAAAACGCAGCAGCTTACTTCGCACAACCAGACATCGACGGTGCTCTAGTTGGCGGCGCAGCGCTAGACGCGAAAAGCTTCGCAGCTATCGCTAAAGCAGCAGCTGAAGCAAAAGCTTAATTTAAACGTCACCGTTTAGATTGAATGAAAGGTCAACTTAGGTTGGCCTTTTTTATTACCTGTCAGTTCTAAAGCCTCAAACAACAGGCACAAAAAAACCGCTGATAAATCAGCGGTTGTTAATATTTTAAGCGAACGCTAAGCGTTGCTTAGAACAACTCTTCTGCAACGCGGAATAGCTCAGAACGGTCTGGGTTCTGCATGTTCTCGATACAGTCGATGATGTCGTGGTGAACAAGCGCTTCTTTCTCAATACCAACACAACGACCACCGTGGCCTTCTTGAAGAAGGTGAACTGCGTAGTTACCCATGCGAGAAGCCAGTACACGGTCAAATGCAGTCGGGCGACCACCACGTTGGATGTGACCAAGAACCGTTGCACGAGTTTCACGACCTGTTGAAGCTTCGATCTCTTTCGCAAGTTCGTTCGCGTCCATCATAAGCTCTGTTAGAGCGATGATTGCGTGCTTCTTACCTTTCGCAATACCATCTTGGATATTGCTGATCAGCTGATCTTTATCTAAGCCAGTCTCAGGAGTGATGATGTATTCACAACCACCTGCAATTGCTGACATAAGCGTAAGGTCACCACAGTGACGGCCCATGATTTCAACAATAGAAATACGTTGGTGAGAAGAAGACGTGTCACGTAGACGGTCAATTGAGTCGATAACAGTGTTAAGCGCTGTTAGGTAACCGATTGTGTAATCAGTACCTGCGATATCGTTGTCGATAGTACCTGGAAGACCGATACATGGGTAACCCATCTCAGTCAGTTTCTTAGCGCCCATGTAAGAGCCGTCACCACCGATAACAACAAGTGCTTCGATACCGTGCTTTTTAAGGTTCTCAATGCCTTTCTCACGAACAGCAACATCTTTAAACTCAGGGAAACGTGCAGAACCTAAGAACGTACCACCACGGTTGATCACGTCAGATACGCTTGAACGGTCAAGCTTTTCGATACGGTCTTCAACAAGGCCTTGGTAGCCATCGTAAATACCGTAAACTTCAATGCCAACTGATAGCGCTGTACGAACTACACCGCGAACTGCTGCGTTCATGCCTGGAGCGTCACCACCACTGGTCAAAACACCGATCTTCTTAATCATGCTCACCCTCGATTTTTGGGAATCTATTATTCAATTCTTATTCTTGCTGATTGTATATCAACAAGATTTTAAATCTATATTTGTGCGTTATGTTACATTTCCTCAACAGGAATAGCACTCAAATCGCGTAAAATTATGTAACATTTCTACTTCTGTAAGAGTATTACAGTTTTACTCAGTAACTTTGTTGATTCACATCAGAATCAACATTAATTGTTACTAAGGTGATTTTTGAATCACCTTTGAGTTAGTAATTTTTACTCACTC
This sequence comes from Vibrio sp. S/42/10, assembly GCF_029890535.1. Lineage (NCBI taxonomy): Bacteria > Pseudomonadati > Pseudomonadota > Gammaproteobacteria > Vibrionales > Vibrionaceae > Vibrio > Vibrio sp. S/42/10. Next base: position 126,638 of record NZ_JAKMZC010000008.1, read on the forward strand.
TAGTTCAAAAGCCGGCCACTTACCATTTGCTCTCAGCTTTATCACTCATTACCAAGAATGAAACTTCTGCTGTTTCTCTGGGCCAAATACCACCGAATACGGATCTTGATGAATTAATACATCAGCATCAGGAAAAACAGAGATAAGCTTGTCTTCTACTTCGTCAGAAATGCGATGCGCTTCAATAAGTGGGATATTATCTTCAAGCTCCAAATGCAATTGAATAAAGCGAATTGGGCCCGAACGACGCGTTCGTAATTGATGCACACCCAATACACCTTCGATACTCAACGACGTCTCTTTAATCTGTTTAAGCTCTTCATCCGGTAGCTTTCTATCAAGCAATGACTGAATCGCTTCATTTGCCATTTGATAAGCGCTGTAAAGAATGTAGATACCGATACCAATCGCGAATACCGAGTCCGCTTGCCCAATACCAAACCAGCTCAACGCCAATGCCAGCATAATGGCCGCATTCATATAGAGATCCGATTGATAATGCAGTGAGTCCGCCGCAATAGCCTGGCTACCGGTTTTTTTCACGACATGTTTTTGGAATCGAACCAAACCAAAAGTCATCACCATCGCGAATAAGCTGACGTAGATACCAATTTCAGGAGAGTTCAGTTCGTGAGGCCTAAAGAAGCGTTCAATACCATTAAGTATAAGGAAACAAGCGGAGCCGGAAATAAACATCGCTTGTGCTAGTGCTGCAAGAGATTCAGCTTTGCCATGACCAAAAGTATGTTCTTTATCGGCAGGCTGGAGAGAGTATCGAACGACGATTAGGTTCACGACTGACGCCGCAATATCTAACAAGGAATCAACCACGGAAGCCAACAGACTCACAGAGCCGGTCACCCACCATGCTGCGACCTTCACGATCAATAAAATTGTGGCGATGGTAGTGGCTGCCCAAGCGGCGAGCGTAACTAAACGTGCGTATTCTTGTTTCATAATTTGGCTATAAAATGACTGATAGCACAAAGTATAACCTGCAAACAATCAATTGAATATGACAGACATGATGTAAGAGATTCATTTTAAGGGATCAAAAAAAGCGGCACACGGCCGCTTTTTCACATTATTCTGGGGATTAAACACCAGATTAGATGAAAGACTATTTGTCTTTGTTCATGCGTTTTTCCATTTTGTCAGCGCACTTACTCATACGCTCTTGTTGGATCTCTTTCAATTGAGTTTTTTGCTCTGCTGTCAGAACGCTCATCATGTCGTGTTGTTTCTTCAGCATTGCGACACGACGTTCAGTTTGCTTAGCAACCATTTGGCTTGCTAGATCGTTTGCAGCGGCTTCATCGAAGTTGTCGGCCAATACTAGAGCTTGAACCTTTTCGTGATGCGCTTTCATTTGCGCCATTTTTGCCGTTTTGTTTGCACCGCGCTTTGCTTTCATCTCAGCACGGTCTGCTTCACGCATCTCTTTTAACTGTTCTTTTTGAGCGTCGGTTAGGTCTAGTTGGCGCATTACTTTTTTATCGAAACCGCCACACTTGTCGTGCATACCTTTGTGGTCACTTTTATCACCACCACCGTAAGCATACGCGCTTGCTGTACCAAAAATAAGTGGAAGTGCCGCAGCTGCTAGTACAAGTTTCTTAGTCATTTTCATAATTGTTGCCTCAATTCGGTATAATAAGTCATGTGTTGCGTCTGTTTCTCAGCGCTTGAATATAGATTAGTCTTTCCCTCGTAAAGTGACGTTTAGAAAGCGTAAAGAATCGTAAAGAGTGAAAGTTGACGAATAATTAGCAGTATTATTAACCTAACTAAATGATTAAGGCTTCCCAATGGCGAACATTCTTCTTATTGATGACGACACAGAGTTAACCAGCTTACTTAAAGACATTTTGAGCTTTGAGGGCTTCACTGTCTCCGAAGCCAATGATGGCTATGCCGGGCTTGAAGCGATCAATGATGAGATTGATCTGGTCCTTTTGGATGTGATGATGCCGCGCCTTAATGGCATGGAAACGCTAAAAAAGCTGAGAGAAAATTGGGAAACGCCGGTACTAATGCTGACAGCGAAAGGCGAAGAAATAGATCGTGTTATTGGCCTTGAACTTGGTGCGGATGATTACTTGCCAAAGCCCTTCAGTGATCGAGAGCTGCTCGCTCGTATTCGTGCCATCTTGCGTCGTACGCAAACCAACACAGTGCCTAAAGCGGCCGGTGATAGGGTTCAATACCAAGACATTGAAGTATTCCCTGGCAAACAAGAAGCTTATTGCAATGGTCAGATTATCGATCTCACCACTACCGAGTTCGCTCTCTTGAGTCACCTAATCCAGAACCCTGGACAAGTGATCACCAAAGAAGCATTGAGTTTAGACGTGTTAGGTAAAAGGCTAGCGGCGTTTGACCGTGCGATTGATATGCACATATCTAACCTGCGCAAGAAGATCCCAGAACGCAGCGACGGGAAATCTCGCATTAAAACCTTACGAGGTCGTGGCTACTTGTTAGTAGAGGAGGATTAATGCGTATACCTAAAATCACCAGCTTATATGGACGTATCTTTGCTATCTTTTGGTTCACCATGTTACTGGTGCTTTTGTCGGTGCTATCACTGCCACACTTAGATCCTCGAGTTGCTCGCGATGTACCAGTCGAGCACCTCAAGAAATTAGAACGCATTGCGAAAAGTACAGAGAAGCGATTCGCCAAAGAAGACAACTTAGGCAAGATTGTCTTCCAACTGGAAGGCCCAACCCGCAGCAGAAAAGACACACGCCCTCGGATGTATTTGACTGACCTTGAAGGCTCAGTACTAACGACTAAAAAGCATTCAGATTACAAAGTGAAAGCAATTCGCAATTTCGTGACTACGATTGATAACCCTGAAGTGCCAAAACAAAAGCTGTATGGGCATTACATGGTGGCAGGCCCAATCCCAGTTTCACTCGCCGGTGAAGACCTGATGATGTACATCGGAGTTAAATGGGATCAGCCACCACCATTTTTACTGCGACTGTTTGATAAACCATTACAGTTATTACTTGCCGTGATGCTGGCGAGTACCCCGCTGCTGCTTTGGTTAGCTTGGGCGCTAAGTCAACCAGCACGAAGGCTAGAACTTGCTGCACAACGCGTTGCTAAAGGTCAATTTGAGGTTGACCCTCAACTGGAAAAAGGCACATCAGAATTCAGACAAGCCGGTGAGAGCTTTAACCAGATGGTCGAAGCAGTAAACCAGATGATTTCAGGGCAGCAACGTTTATTGTCTGATATATCTCATGAATTACGTTCTCCACTCACTCGATTACGCATGGCGAATGCACTCGCCATTCGTAAGCAAGGCGACAGCCAAGAGCTAGAGCGTATCGATACTGAAGCGCAGCGTTTAGAACAGATGATCAGTGAACTTTTAACTTTGTCTCGTATGCAGGTCGATAGTCACATCACACGTGAAGTGCAACCCTTATCGAGCCTGTGGGAAGAGATCCTAAAAGACGCAGAGTTTGAAGCAGAGCAAATGGGCAAGCAGATGAGGTTTTCAAAAATTCCTAATCGTTCTATCTCGGGTAATCCGAAGTTATTGATGAGCGCGCTCGACAATATTACTCGCAATGCCATTTACTATGGTAGAGACCAAGTTGATGTTCAATTTAGTGTTCAACAAGACCAACTGACGATTTGCGTGAATGACAACGGTGAAGGCGTTCCTGATGACGAATTAGATTCAATTTTCCGACCTTTCTATCGTGTTTCAACGGCAAGAGATCGAAACTCAGGCGGAACAGGATTGGGGTTAACCATTACAGAAAGTGCGATTCGTCAACACAGTGGTTCGATCACAGCAAGCCGCAGTAAACTAGGTGGATTACAACTAGAGATCACTCTGCCAATCCTACCAGCGTAATACCCCTACAAAGATCGCAGTTGATAATGATAGTTATTATCATTATGGTAAATCCTCTAATTAAGGAGGATTTACCATGTCACACTCTTTCCCAGATCTACCCTACGCTTACGATGCCCTAGAACCTTACATTGATGCAAAAACAATGGAAGTGCATTACAGCAAACACCATCGAACCTATTACGATAAGTTTATTACTGCGGTTTCTGGTAGCGAGCTTGAGCACCAGTCTCTCACCGAGATTTTCGCTAACATCTCTCAGCACAGTCCAGCCGTTCGTAACAATGGTGGCGGTTACTACAATCACATCTTGTATTGGAACTGCATGTCGCAAGACGGTGGGGGTGAACCTACGGGCGAACTAGGTGAAGCGATCAAAAGTACATTCGGAGATTTCAAAACCTTCCAAGACCAGTTTGCTCAAGCGGCAATCAATACCTTTGGTTCAGGCTTTGCTTGGTTGGTGGTGGAAAAAGGACAGCTGAACATCGTCTCGACCTCGAATCAAGACAACCCATGGATGGATACCATTGCCAGTAACGGAGAACCGGTTCTTGCGCTCGACGTTTGGGAGCACGCCTACTACATCAGCTACCAAAACCGTCGCCCTGATTACATCAATGCATGGTGGAACGTGGTGAATTGGAATGCGGTATCTGAAAACTACGCACAAGCACTAGCGAACCAAGCTTAAGCAAATGGTGACGGTGGCGAACTGTACTCACTCTGCTTGCCACCGTATACTCTGGCTATCTTTGATTATTCTTGTGAACCAACATGTTTGATATCGCTCTATACGAACCAGAAATTGCACCCAATACGGGTAACATCATCCGCCTATCTGCTAACTGTGGCGCGAACCTACACCTAATTGAACCGCTTGGTTTTGACTTTGAAGAGAAGAAAGTACGCCGTGCCGGTTTGGACTACCACGACCTAGCGCGAGTAAAACGCCACAAGAATCTAGAAGCCTTTCTTGAGTACTTAGAGAATGAACGTGAAGGTGACTTCCGTATCTTCGCATGTACCACAAAAACCACAGGCCACCACGTTGATGCTAAATTCCAACAAGGTGATGTATTGATGTTTGGCCCTGAGACACGCGGCCTACCTGCTGAGCTCATCGAAAGCATGCCAATGGAACAACGCATTCGTATTCCAATGATGCCAGATGCGCGCAGCCTAAACCTATCTAATGCTGTGGCAATCATTGCTTTTGAAGCATGGCGTCAAATGGGTTTCGAAGGCGCGGTATAACTGAGCGCTCAAACTTATTTGTTATCTGTTATCTGTTATCTGTTATCTGTTATCTGTTATCTGTTATCAATAATAAACAGTAAGTAACAACAAGCGACACGCAATAAAAAAGGCTCTTACCATTATCGCTTTCATGTGAAAGATAAAGGTAAGAGCCTTTTCTGTTTTTCCCTCTATATAAAGAAGAGAGAAAACGGATTAGTTTAGTCGGTTACGATCGTTGTCGTCGTCTTTCTTTTCAAACTCACCCTCAAAGGTGTTGCCGTCTTTTGATTGATCAGATGGATCTCGATTGAATGGGTCTTGTCCAAATGGGCTCTGCCCAAAACCACCTTGTCCACCTGCTTGGAAACCACCAGACATATTGGTAACCACCATTTTTTCCATCATTTTCTTAGCAATCATCGCTCTTGGTGCAGGCAGCAATACCAACATACCAAGTGCATCCGTCATAAAGCCCGGAGTCAGCAGCAATACGCCTGCAACCGCAAGCATCACGCCTTCAAGAATCTGTTGAGCTGGCATTTCGCCTTGTTGTAATCGGCCTTGAACAGACATTAATGTTTGAATGCCTTGGCTACGAACAAGTGATGCACCGACAAATGCAGTGATCAGAACCAACGCAATCGTTGGCCACAACCCTAAGAAGCCACCAACTTGAATAAATAGTCCAATCTCAATGATCGGTACGAAGATAAATAGTAATAATAAGATAGGAAACACACGCACTCCTTTGTTACATCCAGTTTACGCTGAAAGCCCTACCAATCTCAAATTTATCCTGTAAATAAGCGTGTTTATTGACCCGGAATAAGTTTGCTAAATATTGACGAAACAAAAACGAAAAAGGTGATCAACTTACTATTTTTATGCGCTAAGTACAGTATCATGTGCCACATAAGTCAGGACGGATTTATCAGCCCAATATTCTAGCGAACGGAGTATTTGCACACAGAATAGGCTAATAACTAACTATATAATCAGAATAATTCTCTAAGGATCCTGTTATGGCTACTCTATCAGAAGCTCAAGTTGATGCTCCTCAAGCTACTCGTCTCGAAGAAGATCTTTTAGGTCAACGTCATGTTCCAGCTGATGCTTACTACGGCATCCACACCCTACGCGCAGTTGAAAACTTCAACATCTCAAATGTAACGATCTCAGATGTACCTGAATTCGTTCGCGGTATGGTGATGACTAAAAAAGCTGCGGCTTTAGCAAACAAAGAGTTAGGTGTAATTCCAAGCGAAGTGGCTAAATACATCATTCAAGCTTGTGACCTAATTCTAGATACTGGCAAGTGTATGGATCAATTCCCATCGGATGTATTCCAAGGTGGTGCAGGTACTTCTGTAAACATGAACGCAAACGAAGTGGTTGCGAACGTGGCACTTGAACTTATGGGCAAAGAAAAAGGTCAATACGAGTTCATCAACCCAAATGACCATGTAAACCGCAGCCAATCGACAAACTGCGCCTACCCAACGGGCTTCCGTATCTCTGTTTACAACAGCGTACTGAAACTGATCGATGCGATTGAATACCTAAAAGGTGCATTCGAACTTAAGAGCCAAGAATTCAACACCATCCTGAAAATGGGTCGTACTCAACTTCAGGATGCAGTTCCAATGACGGTTGGCCAAGAGTTCCACGCTTGGGCGGTAACCATCAATGAAGAAATCAAAAACCTAGAATATACTTCAAAACTACTGCTTGAAGTTAACCTAGGCGCAACAGCTATCGGTACTGGTCTGAACGCAGCACCGGGTTACCAAGGTCTAGCAGTTAAACACCTAGCTGAAGTAACTGGCCTAGAATGTGTTCCTGCGGAAGACCTAATCGAAGCAACATCTGACTGTGGTGCCTACGTAATGACGCACGGCGCACTTAAACGCTTAGCGGTTAAGCTGTCTAAAATTTGTAACGATTTGCGTCTGCTTTCTTCAGGTCCACGCACTGGTTTCAACGAGCTAAACCTACCGGAACTGCAAGCGGGTTCTTCAATCATGCCTGCTAAAGTAAACCCAGTTGTACCTGAAGTAGTGAACCAAGTTTGCTTTAAAGTTCTAGGTAACGACAACACGGTTTCTTTCGCTGCAGAAGGCGGTCAACTTCAACTGAACGTAATGGAACCCGTTATTGCACAAAGCATGTTTGAGTCTCTAGACATTCTAACTAATGCATGTGTGAACCTACGCGACAAGTGTGTAGACGGCATTACGGTCAACAAAGAAGTGTGTGAATCTCACGTATTTAACTCTATCGGTATCGTGACTTACCTAAACCCATACATTGGCCACCACGAAGGTGACATCGTTGGTAAGATCTGTGCTGAGACAGGTAAGAGCGTTCGTGACGTGGTTCTAGAGCGTGGTTTATTAACCGAAGAAGAACTTGATGACATTTTCTCTGTTGAAAATTTGATGCATCCTCAGTATAAAGCAAAACGCTACGAGTAAATCTAGCAAATAGGGCTCCAAACGGAGCCCTTTTTTAGGCTCCAATACGGTTAACCACGTTTATTTTGTGGGCTTATGTTGGTTGCACTTTTGCTCAATAGAATCTAAACAATAGAACTATTATGTGAACATTCCATCGGTGAATGTTCACATAATAAAATCTAAAATGAGGTGTTACTTATGATTGCAGTAGAACTATTTGTCGTCCTACTCTTTATCTTTTTGGGGGCTAGAATTGGCGGTATCGGTATCGGTTTTGCCGGTGGTGCTGGTGTTATTGCCCTTTCACTTATTCTTGGTGTTCCAACAAGCCAATCTTTCATTCCGATCGATGTCATCTTGATCATCATGTCGGTAATCACTGCAATTGCTGCGATGCAAGTTGCCGGTGGTATGGATTGGTTAGTACAAATTGCAGAAAACTTTTTACGTAAACATCCTGAACGCATTACCTTCTATGCGCCTATCGTTACTTTTGTAATGACATTAATGGCAGGTACAGGTCACACAGCATTCTCTACACTGCCTGTTATCGCTGAAGTAGCGAAGGGCCAAGGTGTTCGTCCTTCTCGTCCTCTTTCTATTGCAGTTGTGGCATCTCAAATTGCTATCACAGCTTCGCCAATTTCGGCAGCAGTTGTGGCTTTCGCTGCGATGCTTGCACCATTTGGTGTTGATTACCTAACGCTACTCATGGTTTGTATCCCAACAACCTTCATCGCTTGTATGGTTGGTGCGGTTGTTGCTAACTACATGGGTAGCGAACTGAAAGACGATCCAGTTTACCAAGAGCGTCTTGAGAAAGGTCTAATCAAGCTAGCAACTGAAGAGAAACGCGAAATTCTACCAACGGCAAAGAGAGCGACTTACATCTTTCTAGCAGCGATTGGTTTTGTGGTTTGCTACGCAGCGGCTATCTCTAGCTCTGTCGGCCTAATTGAAAACCCAGCTCTAGGCCGTAACGAAGCGATCATGTCTGTGATGCTGGCAGCAGCAGCGGCAATTGTTATGTTCACTAAAATTGATGCTGCGAAGATTTCTTCTGCACCAACATTCCGCTCAGGTATGACAGCATGTGTATGTGTACTGGGTGTGGCCTGGTTAGGTTCAACGTTTGTAAACGCACACGTTGCTGAGATCAAAGACGTAGCAGGCGCTCTATTGGCTGACTACCCGTGGATGCTAGCGCTTGTTCTGTTCTTCGCTTCTATGCTGCTTTATTCTCAAGGTGCAACAACGGTTGCACTGATGCCTGCCGCTCTGGCGATTGGCGTGGCACCATTAACAGCTGTCGCTTCTTTTGCTGCAGTAAGTGCGTTGTTCGTACTTCCAACTTACCCAACGCTACTGGCAGCAGTTGAGATGGATGACACAGGTTCAACGCGTATTGGTAAGTATGTATTTAACCACCCATTCTTCATTCCTGGTGTGGCAACAATCAGTACTGCGGTAGCACTCGGCTTCGCATTCGGCGGTCTGTTTATCTAACATTCGCTGATGATTAAAACTTTAAAAGGAAGCTTCGGCTTCCTTTTTTGTTTTCTACTCAATGTGTTATTTGATACACATCAAATAACTATTATAAACTTTAAAATCCGCCCAAAAATAAAATTTGAATAAAATTCCAAGATTATTCAACCCAACTAATAACAACACTTACCAAATCAATCCCCCCTCGCTTCCACCTAATCCACATCGAATATTAATCCAAGCTAACTAACCAAAAAACCTTGCTGTTTTTATGCCATTTTCAAGCCATCTTATTGGCCACTATTTTTGTGAACAGCACCAAACTTAAATGCTTACTTAAGGCATAAAATAACCGTAGTTAAATTGAATCTATATTCATTCGGACATGTAAATATATAAACATTTTTAGTTTAAATTCGAAAGTTTTATATAGTTAACTGCTTAATAATGGCAATAATTTTATATCTTTGAATACTTTATAAATGTCACTGTGTTTACAATCTATAAATCATTATTCGCTAATTCACATCAATTCTATTTAAGATGGTGTAAGGAGATAGCTATGACGACTCAGACGATACCAAGCGAAACAAAAAAGGGTGGCTTCTTTGCCAACTTTAAATTCCCTTCTGCCTACACCATTCTATTTATTCTAATTGCATTCGTAGCCTTGCTTACCTGGGTTGTTCCAGCAGGCCAATACGACCGAGCAATGAATGAAGAGTTAGGTCGAGAAGTACCGGTAACCGGCACCTATCAAGCAGTAGAAGGTAATCCTCAAGGTGTGATTGACGTACTACTCGCGCCTATTGACGGTTTCTACGACCACAATAGCTATGAAGCTGCAGCAATCGACGTTTCACTGTTCATCTTAATCATTGGTGGCTTCTTAGGGCTAGTAACCAAAACTGGCGCCATTGATGCCGGTATCGAACGCGTCACCGCCCGCCTAGAAGGGCGAGAAGAGTTGATGATACCGATACTGATGGCATTGTTTGCTGCTGGCGGTACCGTTTACGGCATGGCGGAAGAATCACTGCCATTCTATACATTGCTAGTGCCTGTAATGATGGCGGCGCGTTTTGACCCGCTTGTCGCCGCTGCGACCGTACTGCTTGGCGCAGGGATTGGGGTGCTAGGTTCCACCATTAACCCATTCGCAACCGTGATCGCTGCCAACGCCTCTGGTATCCCATTTACTGACGGTATCGTGCTGCGTATTGCCATGTTGATTATTGGTTGGGTTATTTGTGTCGCTTACGTCATGCGCTACGCCAGAATGGTTCAAGCAGATCCTTCGAAATCCATTGTGTTCGACAAATACGAAGAGAACAAAGCGCACTTCTTAGGTAATGCGAGCGGCGAAAAACTTGAATTCACCATGACTCGTAAACTGATTCTGACTATTTTTGGTGGCTCGTTCGCTGTGATGATTTACGGCGTATCCGTTGCTGGATGGTGGATGGCTGAAATCTCAGCGATGTTCCTAGCTGCAACTATTATCGTTGGTATTGTGGCTCGCATGAGCGAAGAAGAGTTTACCACGAGCTTCATTGACGGTGCCCGTGATCTACTGGGTGTTGCGCTTATCATAGGTATTGCACGTGGTATCGTGGTCGTAATGGACCGCGGTATGATCACCGATACAATTCTATTCTCTGCAGAACAAATGGTTACCGGGCTTTCTTCAGTTATCTTTATTAACGTGATGTTCTTCTTAGAAATTCTATTGTCATTCTTAGTGCCATCGACCTCTGGCTTAGCGGTACTCACCATGCCAATCATGGCACCACTGGCTGACTTTGCAGGTGTAGGTCGAGACCTAGTGATTACCGCTTACCAATCCGCATCAGGCTTGGTAAACCTAATCACCCCAACCTCTGCGGTTGTGATGGGTGGCTTAGCGATTGCTCGCGTTCCATATGTACGCTGGGTTAAATGGGTGATGCCATTAGTCGGCATCTTAATGGTATTTTGTATTGTGGTACTGAGTATTGGTGCTCTGATCTAACTCAAAACGCTTCACTCTGTTCTCATCCAAAGCCGCTTCCCATAGCGGCTTTTTTATTAATCCCTCTCCCAATGTGACCCTCTGCTGCTAAAATAGGTCCTCAAAGCCATACACGCGACATTCAAGACACCTCCTGCTCCTACTAAGGCTCAGCGTAACCAAAAGTACTCATCACTAAAGAAACACCCTACTTATAGACATCAAATTAGCTTGATGAAATAACACTCAATTAGCAGCCATGATATTTATCCAGATAGTTAGTCACTTATTAGAGCTAATTATATTTAAAGTAATTTACAGTCTAATAAACAGACGAGGATTAACGCTCTTTTTTATCAAAAAACACACTTAAACAGACGATTTTAAAATGTGACCACAACAGCTTTATTCTAATTTATTTTGTTAAAATTTAATTAATTTCACATCCAAAATTAAATATATAAATAGAAACACTGCATACTTCCAATCTAAGTACATTCTTATCAATAAAACTATTCTGCATATAATCCCTCATAAATTAGATTCTAGTAAGTTGAGTTAAAAAAGCATGCATAATATTCCCAAGGAGTTAACTATTTAGAAAAGGTTGGCAATAGTTGAAAGTGCATAAAGTTTGTTAAAACCCTTGATTTTAAAGGGCTGCGGGATAAAAAACGATTTGTGATAGATCTCTAAGAATACCTGACTAGCAGGCGTAATATTAATTCCAGACAAGAGACATGAATAAATAATTCATTCTTCTCAACTGAAAATAAATAATTACTCTTAGCGATAAAAGTAATTCAAATATATAAGAGAGAGACGATCATGAGTAAGTTCTATGTAGGTTCTGAAATAGGTCAATTACGCCGCGTTCTAGTTCACCGCCCAAGACGCGCACTGACTCACCTAACACCCTCTAACTGTCACGATTTGCTGTTTGATGACGTATTGGCTGTTGAGCGTGCGGGTAAAGAGCATGACGCATTTACTCAAACGCTACGTGATCAAGGTGTAGAGGTTCTTCTTCTTACAGACCTGCTAGCAGACACGCTAGCCGTGCCAGAAGCGAAAGATTGGCTACTAAACTGCCAAGTATCTGATTACCGTTTGGGTAAAACATTCGCCAATGATGTGCGCTGCTACTTGGGCGATTTACCAACCCTAGAGTTAGCAAAAATCTTAACGGGCGGTTTGTCTTACGCTGAGATGCCAATGAAATCATCTTCAATGATGCAAGGCATGCACGCACCAACCGACTTCATAATCGAGCCTTTACCAAACCACCTATTTACTCGCGACACATCTTGCTGGGTATACGGTGGCGTATCTATCAACCCAATGGCGAAACCCGCTCGTCAACGTGAAACCAACCACGTTCGTGCTATTTATCGCTGGCATCCAACATTCGCAGGTCAAGACTTCATTAAATACTTTGGCGATGAAGAAAACATCAACTACGACAACTCAACAATTGAAGGTGGTGACGTTCTTGTTATCGGTCGTGGCACGGTGCTTATCGGTATGTCTGAGCGTACAACAGCACAAGGTGTTGAGCACTTAGCATCGAACCTATTCAAACACGGTCAAGCGAAACAAGTTATCGCAATGCAGCTACCAAAACACCGCTCTTGCATGCACTTAGACACCGTTATGACGCACATGAACGAAGATACGTTCTCTGTTTACCCTGAAGTGGTGAGTAAGGATGTGCAGTGCTGGAACCTAACTGGTGATGAGTCAGGCGCTGTGAAAGTGAAAGAAGAAGGCTACTTCGTAACGGCTATCGAAAAAGCACTTGGCGTAGACAAGCTAAACCTAATCACAACGGGTGGCGACAACTTCCATGCAGAACGTGAACAGTGGAACGATGCAAACAACGTTCTAACGGTTAAACCTGGCGTCGTTATTGGCTACGAAGGCAACACATACACCAACGAAAAATACGACAAAGCAGGCATCACGGTTCTTCCGATTCCAGGAGACGAACTTGGTCGCGGTCGCGGTGGCGCACGCTGCATGAGCTGCCCAATTGAGCGTGATGGTATTTAATCACTAAGACGAAACGGCCAGGTTGAATGAATCTTAAATCACCTCAGCTTGGCCAAAATGAGAGAACACAATTATGACTAAGCAAACTGTTGTTGTTGCACTCGGCGGTAATGCCCTACTTCGTCGCGGTGAGCCGTTAGAAGCCGATGTTCAACGCCGTAATATTGAAACCGCGGTTAAAACCATCTCTGAAATCGCAAAAGTGTACAACGTGGTGTTAGTGCACGGTAATGGCCCACAAGTTGGTTTACTTGCTCTGCAAGGCTTGGAGTACAAGAAAGTAAATCCGTACCCGCTGGATGTATTGGGCAGTGAGACTCAAGGCATGATCGGCTACATGCTGATGCAAGAGTTCAAGAACTATCTTCCCAACCGCAACATCTCATGCATGTTGACGCAAATGACAGTCGATCCAAACGATCCTGCATTTGCGGATCCAACCAAACCGATTGGCCCGATCTACAAAGAAGCAGAAGCGCGTGAATTGGCAGAGAAATTCCACTGGATCGTAAAACCCGACGGCCAACATTTCCGTCGCGTAGTACCAAGCCCACGCCCTACCGGGATTGTTGAACACGACGCGATCACCCAACTTATCGATGCAGGTCATCTCGTGATTTGTACTGGCGGTGGTGGCATCCCAGTGAAAAAAGAAAATGGCAAATTAGTGGGTGTTGAAGCGGTTATCGACAAAGACATGTCAGCGGCTTTCTTAGCAAAACAATTGGATGCAGATGCACTGCTTATTCTGACTGATGCTGACGCTGTATACCTTGACTGGGGCAAACCAACTCAACACGCACTGCGCAGCACCACACCAAGCGAATTGGCGAAATTCACATTTGACGCAGGCTCTATGGGGCCAAAAATTGAAGCATCGTGCGAATTCATTCAGCAAGGCGGCAAAGTTGTAGGTATCGGTGCACTCGAAGATGGCTTGCAAATTCTGCAAGGCCAAGCGGGCACCAATATCACCAAAGGTTAACGTACTAGCGAGCTTTATCATCTTGAGAACCTTAAACCTTGAGAGCTTTTAAAGCTTGCGAAAACAGATTAAACGAAACAAACCGAACCGAACAAATTTAACTAAAAATTGAATCGCGCTTTCTTGAATTTTCTTTCCCTGTAACAGGAAAGCGCCTAAATCTAAGAAGGAATACATCATGGCTTTTAACCTACGCAATCGTAACTTCCTAAAACTACTAGATTTCACTCCACGCGAAATTCAACACTTGTTAGATCTTTCTATGGAGCTAAAAAAAGCGAAGTACAACGGTTACGAACAGCCAACACTGACTGGCAAAAACATTGCGCTTATCTTTGAGAAAACCTCAACTCGTACTCGCTGTGCATTTGAAGTTGCTGCATTCGACCAAGGTGCTCGAGTTTCTTACTTAGGCCCATCTGGCTCTCAAATTGGCCACAAAGAATCAATGAAAGACACCGCTCGCGTTCTAGGTCGTATGTACGATGGCATCGAATACCGCGGCTTCGGTCAAGAAATCGTTGAAGAACTAGGCGCTTACGCTGGCGTTCCTGTATGGAATGGTCTGACTGACGAATTCCACCCAACACAAATCCTGGCTGACTTCCTAACCATGACGGAATACGGCCGTGGTAAACAACTGCATGAAATCAGCTTTGCTTACCTAGGTGATGCTCGCAACAACATGGGCAACTCTCTGATGGTTGGCGCGGCGAAAATGGGCATGGACATTCGCCTTGTTGCTCCAAAACAATTCTGGCCACAAGAAGAGCTATTGGCTCAATGTCGTGAAATTGCAGAGCACACTGGCGGCAAAATCACACTGACTGAAGATGTTCAAGAAGGCGTGCAAGGTTGTGACTTCCTATACACCGACGTTTGGGTATCCATGGGTGAAGCAAAAGAAGCATGGGCTGAGCGTATTAACCTAATGATGCCTTACCAAGTCAACATGGACATGATCAAAGCGACCGGCAACCCACATGTAAAATTCATGCACTGCCTACCCGCTTTCCACGGCGAAGACACAACAGTAGGCAAACAGCTTGCTGCTGAATACCCACAACTAAAAGACGGCGTTGAAGTAACAGATGAAGTGGTTGAGTCTGAATACTCTATCGTGTTCGATGAAGCTGAAAACCGCATGCACACCATCAAAGCAGTAATGGTTGCGACATTAGGTAGTTAATAAGCTGAACAACTAAGAATCTAGATAACTAATAATCTAAATAGTTAAGCACTCACTTGTTCGCAAGACATTAACAAGTTAAGTGTAATAGCAGGGAAATGCGGGTGGCATACTTGGGATTTAACCCTTGGATAAAGCCCGCATTTTTTTTCATTCGACTGAAGAAGTTATCACCCCAAAAAACACAAGTTTTTCTGTTTCAACAAAGGCTTAAATAGAAGTTAAAAACGGACATCATTTCGCATAAAAATCCATTAAATGAATACTTTACAGAAAGTATTGCATGGCGTTTTTATCTGAGTATAATCCTCCGCAATTTGTCTTAAGAGAGCAAAAAATGAACCGAAATTCTGTCGCACATTATTGTCAAACTACACGCCAAAGAGTGGCGGTGGTGTCATTTTTATTTTGCTCTATTGATCGTTTCGAAGCCTCCTATTTTTAGGGGGCTTTTTTTTGTCCGCAATTTGACTGTATGCATAGAAGGAAGACCCGTTATGGCGCATTCGTTATTTAACAAGCACATCATCTCCATACCTGAGCTCACTCGTAATGAACTGGAGCTTATCGTCGACACCGCAGCAAGGCTCAAGGCAGAGCCAAACCCTGAGTTGCTGAAAAATAAAGTCGTTGCGAGCTGCTTCTTTGAGCCTTCAACTCGAACTCGCCTCTCATTCGAAACCGCGGTTCAGCGCCTTGGCGGCACCGTCATCGGTTTTGATAATGGCGGCAACACCTCACTAGCGAAGAAAGGTGAAACGCTTGCCGATTCGGTGCAGGTTATTTCATCTTATGTCGATGCCTTTGTGATGCGTCACCCACAAGAAGGCGCAGCACGTTTGGCCTCAGAATTTTCAAACGGTGTTCCGGTGGTGAATGGCGGCGACGGTGCCAACCAGCACCCAACTCAAACCTTGTTGGATCTGTTCTCGATTTACGAAACACAAGGTACGCTTGATAACCTCAATGTGGCGTTCGTCGGCGACCTAAAATATGGCCGAACTGTGCACTCATTGACGCAAGCACTATCAAAATTCAATAACGTGCGTTTCTTCTTTATCGCGCCAGAAGTGTTAGCGATGCCAGATTATATCTGTGAAGAATTAGAAGAGATGGGTATCCAATACAGCACCCACAGCAGCATTGAAGAGGTGGTGCCTGAACTGGATGTCCTGTACATGACTCGCGTACAGAAAGAGCGCTTTGATGCATCGGAATACGCACACATGAAGTCAGCTTACATCCTAACCGCCGATACATTGAAAGACGCTCGTCAAAACATGAAGGTACTTCACCCACTGCCACGCGTCGACGAAATCACCACTGACGTTGATAAAACGCCACACGCTTACTACTTCGAACAAGCTGAAAACGGTGTGTATGCACGTGAAGCTTTATTAGCCCTAGTTCTAAACGACACTTTATAAGCAGGAGATACAGTCATGGTTAAACAAACTCAGCTACAAGTAGAAGCGATCCGTAACGGCAGCGTGATTGACCACATCCCTGCTCATCTTGGGATTAAAATTCTCAAACTGTTCAAGCTGCATAAAACAGAGCAACGCATCACCATGGGGTTAAACCTGCCATCATCAGCGCTCGGCAACAAAGACCTAATCAAGATTGAGAACATCTTTCTGACCAAGGAACAAGCCAATCAATTGGCTCTGTACGCTCCACAAGCGACTGTGAATCAGATTGAAGAGTACAAAGTGGTCAACAAGCTCACACTTGTTCTGCCAGAACAAATCAACAGTGTGTTCGCCTGCCCAAATAGCAACTGTATTTCACACGGTGAACCTGTCGAAAGTAGCTTTAAAGTGCAGCTAAAACACGAAAACGTACAGCTAAAATGTCACTATTGTGAAAAAGTATTCTCTCGCGAGATCATGAGTGAAATTCGCTAACCCTTAGCGCTACTACCTCCGCAACAAAAACCATTTAAAGTTTATGGATATTTATTCCCAACACGGAATAAATATCCATTTAGTCAAAGAATAAAACCCCACAAAAAAAGCAATTAACCAGAATTTTGTTTGGTGATCACCTTCAAAAAGATAACTATTCTTTAGTGGTAGACTCAATGTATAGATGATCATACATCTCGCATACCCTTCCTTCTCTACTTCGGGATTCATCGGTAAGCCTAATTAATCATCGTACTCTACGGCTTTGGGAGTGCGCTCAGCGCTATGGACAAGCGATATCCACAGTTTGACCTTAAGGAGTTGTTCATGAACGAAATCACTGAGCACGGTTGCTTGTATTCAGCTGAAGATAAAACACTGACTGCCGCGTGCAAACGCTTACTACAACAACAAAGCTTCTCGACCCAGAACCAACTGCGCGAGAAACTGGTCGACATTGGCTATACAGGTATCAGCCAATCGACCGTCTCTCGCATTTTGTCACAGCTTGGCGTTGTCAAAATTCAGAATGCCTGTGGTAAAAAGGTTTACTGCATCACGGTTGAAAGCGCGCCTGTGCGTGTCGATGCCTCAATCTCATCACAAATCGAATTAATTACTCACAACCAAGCGATGGTGATCGTAAAAACAAACCCTGGCTGCGCACAGTTGGTCGCAAGATTAGTCGATATCGACCCACATACCGAGATTATCGGTACGGTTGGCGGCAATGACACCGTGCTAATTATCCCGAAAGACACGATGAACATTGATGCTTGTGAACAAGTAGTAAGAGCACGCTTAGGTGTTGCCTAAATGTCTTATTGGCAAGGGCTGTTACTGCAGTTGCGCAGCTAACCCTCTCTCGACAGCCTAAAAAAGTGGCTCACCCGCCCTAGCGGATATTTGCTGGTCGATGAAACTAATCACAAACTATTACGGTCTGATTGAGTTAAGATACCTTCAACTCCATTTTGATGACTAAATAGTATGCGACGACTTGCCACATTACTTTTTGTTTGTGTTTCCCTGTACACCCAGCCTGCGTGGGCGCTTTTTGGAAACAACAACGCCGAGCCAAGCTTCGGAGGCAATAACAACGGTTTTGTCCCTGTAGACCAGGCTTTCCCTTTCAATTACTACCAGCAAGACGGTAAGGTCCTTCTAGACTGGCAAGTAAAAGAGGGCTACTACCTCTATCAACACAGCCTATCGTTCACTGGCCAGAATCTCGCTATCGGCAATGTTGAAATGGAAGATGGCCAACCACACCAAGATGAATTCTTCGGTGAGGTGAGCATTTATACTCAGCCGTTATTCGTGCAAGTTCCTCTACAGAGTTACCAAGATGGCTCAAAGCTGGTCGTTAAGTATCAAGGCTGTGCGGATGCGGGTTTCTGCTATCCACCCGAAACTCGAATCATCGACATTGAGCCATTTACGGCTTCAGGTTCAAGCGACTCTCAAGCCAATGCCGTGTCGCAAGAGTCATCGGCTGTTAACAATGAGGCCGATGCTTCAATGCAACAGGCTTCTCCAAAAGCAGACGTTGCCAATAACACCACTCCACAATCAAGCGCACCCGTTTCAAAAGAAGCGAGCCTAGCCGATAAGCTCGGTGACAGTTGGTGGACGCCATTATTATTCTTAGCACTTGGTGTTGGCTTAGCCTTTACACCGTGTGTTCTGCCGATGTACCCAATTCTAACGGGTATCGTATTAGGTGGTGGCAAGCTCAGCCAAGGCCGTGCGCTGATGCTGTCCTTCATCTATGTGCAAGGTATGGCGTTAACCTACACCTTATTAGGTCTAGTGGTTGCCTCTGCGGGTATGCAGTTCCAAGCTGCCATGCAACACCCCTATGTGCTAATCGCGCTAAGCGTTCTGTTCGTGGCTTTAGCGATGTCGATGTTTGGCGTTTATAACCTGCAACTGCCAAGCAGCATCCAAACCTGGCTCAACAACCAAAGTAACAAGCAACAAGGTGGTAATACCTTGGGCGTGTTCGCGATGGGTGCTATCTCTGGCTTGGTGTGTTCACCTTGTACCACGGCTCCATTGTCAGGTGCGCTGCTGTATGTCGCCCAAAGTGGTGACCTATTAACGGGTGCGATTGCTCTGTATGCCTTAGCGATGGGTATGGGTATCCCACTGATCTTGGTTGCGGTGTTTGGTAATAAGCTGCTGCCGAAAGCGGGTAGCTGGATGGACAAGGTGAAGGTAGTATTTGGCTTTATCTTGCTGGCTGCACCTATCTTCCTACTAGAGCGTATTATCCCTGAGTTGTGGGCAACCGTGCTTTGGTCTGGCCTTGGCTTCATCGCCTTTGGTTGGCTTTACCACAGCAAGAATGCACTGCCATTCGGCGACTGGAAACAGAGCGCAGTGGGCATCATCGCGATGCTCGGCCTGTTCGCTTCAGCGCAACCAGCATTGAATTACTGGTTCGCAGAAAAGAGCGTTGTGGTTGAACAACAAATCCAATTTGCACGCGTCAACACGGTTGAAGAGTTAGAAATCCAGCTCATCGAAGCCAAGAAACTCGGAAAGCCAGTGATGCTCGATTTCTACGCCGATTGGTGTGTGGCATGTAAAGAGTTTGAGAAGCACACCTTCCACCAAGCTGATGTTGAAAACAAGCTTTCTGATTTCGTCCTGCTTCAGGCTGACGTGACGAGAAACATGCCTCAAGACATTGAACTGCTTAAACAATTACAAGTGCTCGGTTTGCCAACTATAGAGTTCTGGGATGGCGAGGGTAACCATGTTCCAAATGCTCGTGTCACTGGCTTTATGCCTGCAGATGTATTCTTAAAACACATGCAAGACCACCAGCTATAACCTTGCTAAAGCAGTAACGAAAGCAATAACTGACCACTTCTAAGCTATTCAGTTATATAAAGTAAACCTGAAAGCCGAGTAAACTTATCCCTAAGTGGGATGGTTGCTCGGCTTTTTTGTTAATGAAAGCAACGGATTCCTGTTCTGGCAATAAAAGTCGATATGGTTCAGACTTTTAATGCATAAATATTGTCCACATACTCAATCAGGATGATAATAAATATTAACTAAATTGTTAAAAGTATGAACGTCATGGACTCGACCTATACCATCATCATTGCTGATGACCACCCTCTTTTTCGCAACGCCCTATTTCAGTCAGTTCATATGGCGATCAGTGGTGCGAACCTGCTTGAGGCTGATTCTCTCGATGCCTTACTGACTCTACTAAAAAAAGAAGATGAACCCGATCTGTTGCTTCTCGACCTTAAAATGCCCGGTGCGAATGGGATGTCAGGCTTGATTCAACTGCGCGCAGAATACCCCGACTTACCTATAGTCGTGATTTCAGCCAGTGAAGAAGCGAGCGTCGTCAGCCAAGTGAAGAGTCATGGTGCTTTTGGCTTTATTCCAAAATCGAGTGATATGCGCGAATTAGTGAGTGCACTCAATCAAGTGCTCAATGGCGACCCGTTCTTCCCTGAAGGACTGATCACCAATAATGCTGCCTGCACCGACCTTGCAGAAAAGATTTCCACACTGACACCTCAGCAATACAAAGTATTGGGGATGCTTTCTGACGGCTTACTTAACAAGCAAATCGCGTATGAACTAAATGTTTCGGAAGCGACCATCAAAGCACATATGACAGCCATCTTCCGTAAATTGGATGTGAAAAACCGAACTCAAGCAGTTATCTTGCTACAAGAAGTCCACAATTAAACTTCGTCAATATCCTTTCCTAAAGTCGTCTTGGGCAAACATAAACCCAACTTGACGACTTTATAATCATTTATCTCTGCCACCACCCAATTAATGCCATTCCACTTGAAGTTATCGCCCAATACAGGGTGTGCACCAAGCTCTTGAACAACCAATTGTTTTAGCGTCATTTCTCGCTCCTGCTCGGAACCCAACTCTATACCATAACAATCACTGACGGCAGCGACCGATAGCCCAACATCTAAGAAGAAGTCGCCAAAGAATCGAGCGGTATCTTCAGCCAAAGGAGCCTCACTGAACAGTTCGCTTAAGCTATCTAGGTCTTTATCTTGCCCAAGTACACATAAGATATCATTCGCCTCTAACACGGTACTGCCCGATGGGTGGAGCAAAGCATCTTTTCTAAATAACGCGGTAATTCGCGTCCCTTCAGGCATAGACAAGCGTTTAAGCGGTTCGCCAATACACCACTTGTCCTCTTTCAACTTATAGACAAACATCTCCCACTCACTGGTAGGGTAGATCTCAATGCCGGTACGAGAAATCGGTGTCGGCGTTGGCGGTAAGGTCACTTTCGCGAGTCTAGCGACTTTCATTAAGCTGCCGCCCTGAACAATCAGCGAAACCATAACCACGAAGAAGGCAATATTGAAATACAACTGAGCATTTTGCAGGCCTGCCATCATCGGGAAAACCGCCAAGATGATCGGCACTGCACCGCGTAAACCCACCCAAGAAACAAACCAGCGCTCTTTGGTGGTAAAACGTCGAAACGGCAATAAACCGAGCCAAACAGAGATTGGACGAGCAAACAAAATCATACCGAAAGCAAGCGCAAGCGCCGGTATAGCAATGTCCATTAGTGTCGATGGTGTCACCAACAAACCTAACACTAAGAACATCACGATTTGGCTAAGCCACGTCATGCCATCAAGAACATTGAGAATAGAGTGTCGAGAGCGAGTCGGACGATTTCCGATGAACAAGCCCACTAAGTAAATAGATAAAATACCGCTGCCGCCAAGCATGTTGGAGAACGCAAACAGCGCTACGCCACCACTCAGCACCAAAATAGAGTAGAGACCATCAGCCAACTTAACTCGATTGATTAGGCTCCATAAAACCCAGCCGCCACCGATACCTACAAGGGTGCCGATACCAAACTGCATTGCGAAACTTTTCAGTAGGAAATTCATTCCCATTTCAGCTTCGGGGTTACCTAACAGCGCGATTAGGGTTACCGTAAGGAAGACGGCCATTGGATCGTTGGTACCCGATTCAATCTCTAGGGTTGAGCCTACACGCTCATTGAGACTTTGCCCTTTAAGTAAAGAGAATACCGCCGCAGCATCGGTTGAGCCTACAATGGCCCCAACCAAAATCCCCTGCATCAGTGACAGCTCAAACAGCCATGCGGCCATTAAGCCCGTTAAGGTTGCAGTACATGCCACGCCTATCGTTGCTAGGGAGAGCGATGGCCAAAAAGCAACCTTGAAACTCGCCACCTTAGTTCGCATACCGCCATCTAGCAAGATCACGGCAAGAGCCAAGTTACTCACTAAGTATGTCAGAGAGTAATCATCAAAATTGATGCCACCGGGACCATCTTCACCGGCTAACATGCCAACGAAAAGGAAGATCAAAAGAATAGGTACGCCCAATCGAGAGGACACTTGCGAGAAGAGTACACTGATGGCGATGAGTACAGCACCAGTTAAGAATAAGTGGTTGATAGTTATTGCGTCCAATTCGTTCCCCCAAATAATAAACCCGAGCTTTAAGCCTGTTGATCTTCTGCCGTTTAGCAGAGCACGGTCGGTGAAAGTGCCTTAGATACTATAACAAACTTATGTTTCGCTTCGTGTCATATGCAGGACTAAATACCATTTATCGGTGATTTAGTTGTTAAATTTTATGACTCGCACTCTAATTCGCTCTATTTTGTTAGACCTTTGGCTAATTTAACAACATTGCAACATCACACTTTTCTATGGTTATGCCTTCTAGCCCCCATATTTCAGCACTTTAGTCTCAATACCGTCCAGACTAAAGTTGCACAGATCCCTTGACTTATCCTTGCTACATTCTAAATCGTAACATTACGTTAACACGGCTATTTTACAAAAACGGTTTCTACGAAAACGGAATAAAGGAGAAGGCAATGGCGTTCGAATCTACGGAACATGCTCAAGCCTACTGGAAGGAAAACTTGGGAATTATGGGAACACTGCTCGCGGTTTGGTTTGCAGTGTCTTACGGCGCTGGCATCTTATTTGTGGATGCCCTCAATACCGTTCAGTTTGGCGGGTTCAAGCTAGGCTTTTGGTTCGCTCAGCAAGGTTCGATATACACCTTCGTGGCGCTGATATTTATTTACGTTGTTCGCATGAATGCGCTCGACAAAAAATACAACGTACAGGAAGACTAGAGGCTAGAACATGGATATTCAAACTTGGACGTTTATTCTCGTCGGTATTACTTTTGCAGTATATATCGGCATCGCAATCTGGGCTCGTGCAGGGTCAACCAGTGAGTTCTACGTAGCCGGCGGCGGTGTACACCCAGTAGCCAATGGTATGGCGACAGCGGCTGACTGGATGTCGGCAGCATCATTCATCTCAATGGCAGGTATCATCTCATTTGTTGGTTACGACGGTGCAGTTTACCTAATGGGTTGGACAGGTGGTTACGTACTGCTTGCACTATGTTTAGCACCTTATCTACGTAAATTCGGTCAGTTTACGGTTCCTGATTTCATCGGCGAACGTTACTACTCGAAAACGGCACGTATGGTAGCGGTATTCTGTGCAATCTTCGTATCATTCACATACGTTGCTGGTCAAATGCGTGGGGTTGGTGTTGTATTCTCACGTTTCCTAGAAGTCGACATTAACCTCGGCATCATCATCGGTATGGGTATTGTGTTCTTCTACGCAGTACTTGGTGGCATGAAAGGCATCACTTATACGCAGGTAGCTCAATTCTGTGTCCTCATTTTCGCCTTCCTTGTTCCAGCTATTTTTACTTCGATCATGATGACAGGTAACCCGCTTCCACAGGTTGGTATGGGTTCAACTCTCTCTGGCACCGACGTTTACCTACTTGATAAACTGGATGGTCTAACCGAAGAGCTCGGGTTTACCGCCTATACCGAAGGTAACAAGAGCATGGTAGATGTATTCTTCATCTGTGCGGCTCTAATGGTAGGTACAGCAGGTCTTCCACACGTAATCATTCGTTTCTTCACTGTGCCAAGAGTACGTGATGCTCGTATTTCAGCGGGTTGGGCACTACTGTTCATCTCATTGCTATACACAACAGCACCTGGCGTTGCAGCATTCGCTCGTGTAAACATGATCGAAACCATTAACGGCCCAGACATGCAAGGTGTCGCAGCAGCAGACGCACCAAGCTGGTACAAAAACTGGGAAAGCACTGGCCTTGTAGGTTGGGAAGATAAGAACGGCGATGGCAAAATGTTCTACTCGGGCGATGAACGTAACGAGATGAAGATTAACCGTGACATCATCGTACTGGCTTCTCCAGAGCTAGCAAAACTACCAAACTGGGTTGTCGCACTACTTGCAGCTGGTGGCCTAGCAGCCGCACTATCAACAGCCGCGGGTCTACTATTGGTCATCTCAACGTCGATTTCACATGACTTATTGAAGAAAGGCTTCAGACCAAACATGACCGACAAGCAGGAGCTATTAGCCGCTCGTTTAGCCGCTATGGTCGCCATTGTCGGCGCGGGTTACTTAGGTATTAATCCACCAGGCTTCGTAGCACAGGTAGTCGCGTTTGCCTTCGGCCTAGCCGCAGCATCCTTCTTCCCTGCCATCATCCTAGGTATCTTCTACAAGAAGATGAACAAGGAAGGCGCTATTGCAGGTATGTTGTCAGGTATTGCCTTCACAGCAAGCTACATCATCTACTTCAAGTTCATTAACCCAGCAGCAAGCACACCGGAAAACTGGTGGTTTGGTATCAGCCCAGAAGGCATCGGTACGCTAGGTATGTGTCTAAACTTTGTAGTATCAATTGCAGTGAACAAAGTGACCGCTGAAGTTCCTGAAGATGTACAAGAGATGGTTGAGTCTATCCGTTATCCTAAAGGTGCTGGTGAAGCTCACGACCACTAAGAAGCTCGCGACTTAGTGACTAGGATAAGAAGTACTTAGAAAATGAATCAGTGCTTACATTGTAGGGATTAGGTACTGACTCCAAGAAAGCCGATGCATTCATGTATCGGCTTTTTCTTTTCATTTTATAGAAAGATAAACAAAGGGTTGTTTTTAAAATCTCATTTGATAATAATTATCATTAACATCCAATAAAGAGATGCAGATTATGATGAAAGAACAGCAAAGTCTCTATTCGAGATTTTACAAAGCACAGGATCGCTTTGCTTCATTAGAACAAGTACAAGGCCATGAGCCTTTTGTGATTAGAGAGTATATAGAGTGTGCACTCACGCTTTCTGCTTACTATGAAAAACACGCCGCCCAAGAAAACATCTTGTTGTGCGAGCTTTACCTGCGCCAAGTTTTCTTCCATTTAATTGAAGCGATTGAGTCTCCTGAGCGCAGTTTCGCCTTTCGTCATATCTGCCTAGACTCTATTCACTCACCGCTATTTTATCTGAAACGCCACTACTGCCAGCTACCTCAAGGCCAAGCGCGTTTTTTGAATCTCAGCCAAACACTACAACAAGTCCAAGCCCCACTTGGCTAACAAGGATAGAAGATGACCCTACAATATCGAATTGAGAAAGACAGCATGGGAGAAGTGAAAGTCCCTGCCGATGCGCTATACCAAGCACAAACTCAGCGTGCAGCAGATAACTTTGCTTTTAGTTCACACAAAATGCCAACTAGCTTCATTCAAGCACTAGCATTCATTAAGCAGGCCGCCGCTGACACCAACGCTCAGTTAGGTTTATTGGAAGGTGATATTGCCAACGCGATTTCCGAAGCAAGCCAAGAGATCATTGATGGTAAATACCTCGATCAATTCCCAATCGATGTCTACCAAACCGGCTCTGGCACTAGCTCCAATATGAATGCCAATGAAGTGATTGCAACGCTCGCTTCAAGAAGTTTACAAGGTGACGTGAACCCGAATGACCACGTCAACATGGGCCAAAGCAGCAACGATGTGGTACCAACCGCCATTCAAGTGAGCGTTGCTTTGATGGCAGAAAACAAGTTGTTGCCAGCACTAACTCACCTTGCTGAAGCTCTCACTATCAAGCAACAGGAGCTTGCTGAGGTAGTGAAGACAGGCCGCACTCACCTAATGGATGCGATGCCAATTACCTTTGCTCAAGAGCTAGGTGGTTGGAAGTTTCAGATTGAGCATGCCAAGCAAGCCATTGAAAGCAGTTTGCCAGCAACCAAGGCACTTGCTCAAGGTGGCACAGCGGTAGGAACAGGGATCAATGCTGACCCGCGCTTTGCCGATAAATTTGCGAGTAACCTTTCTCAATCGACAAAGATCAGTTTTACCTCGAGTGAAAACTTCTTTTTTAACCTCAGCAGCCAAGATGCGATCGTCGCATTGTCTGGCCAGCTTAAAACTGCAGCAGTTGCGATCATGAAGATCTCAAACGATCTTCGCTGGATGAACTCCGGGCCGTTGGCGGGCTTAGGTGAGATTGAATTACAGGCGCTACAGCCAGGGTCGTCTATCATGCCTGGAAAAGTAAACCCAGTGATTCCAGAAGCCGCAGCAATGGCTGCAGCGCAAGTGATAGGAAATGACACCACCATTACGCTGGCTGGGCAATCTGGTAACTTCCAACTGAATGTGATGTTGCCGGTGATTGCTCATAACGTGTTAGAAAGTATTGAATTGTTAGCAAATAGTTCTGTCGCCTTGGCAGACAAAGCCATCGTTTCCTTCGCTGTACGCCAAGACAATCTCGATTTGGCACTGTCAAAGAATCCGATTTTAGTCACAGCGCTAAACCCTGTGATTGGTTACCTAAAAGCGGCAGATATTGCCAAGAAGGCCTATAAAGAAGGTTTACCGATCCTCGATGTTGCAGAGCGAGAAACAGACCTAAGCCGAGAAGAACTCAGCAAGCTGCTTGATCCAAGCACACTGACGCAGGGCGGCATTGCGGGCTAGCTCGTTAGCAAATTATTAAATTAGCAAATAAATAGGTATTAACGAGCCTTACTGAAACAAAAAAGGCCTCATCCGAGGCCTTTTTACATCCGTTCATTAATTAGGAATTAGAGCTTATTATTCCTAATTAACTCACCCGATTTAAGACTGCTCTGAGTTTTAGCGGTTTCACTGGCTTAGCAATAAAGCTGAAGCTGTTAGCCTTTATCGCAGCCAACATGTCATCGGTTCTATCAGCACTGATGATGACACCTTCAAAAGAGTCGCCAAGACGTAAACGACACTGTTGCAAAACTTCCAGCCCCGTTCGGCCATTATCGAGGCGATAATCAGAGAAAATTACATCCGGATGCCAATCATCATCGAGACACTTCAAGCTTTCGACTAAGTCGACGGCCGTCTTAACCTCACAGCCCCAGCGACCAATCAAGTTCTCCATCCCGACCAAAATCTCGCGCTCATTATCGACACACAATATTTTCAGGTGTTCGATGTCGCTGGTCGCCATTGGCGCTGAAACTTGTACAATTGGAGCAACCTGTTCGGCTCTAGCCAAGGTGATAGAAAAAACACTGCCTTGCCCTGGCCATGATCGCATTGATATTTGGTGACCTAAAACATGAGCGATGCCTTTAGAAATCGCGAGCCCTAACCCCAAGCCTTGATCGGCACGAACTTGGCTACCACGAGTAAACTCTTCAAAGATCTCTTGCTGCTTATCTTCGTCGATACCCGTTCCGTTATCCCACACATCAATTCGCACCTGGCCGTTAACTCGTCTCGCACCCAGTACTACTTTCCCTTCCGGGTTGTAACGAAAAGCATTGGTCAAAAAGTTCTGAATAACACGCCTTAACAATTTGGGGTCAGAATGAATAAACAGAGATGAAGGGATCATCTTGAACTGGATTTTTTGTTGTGTCGCCAAAGCACTAAATTCAGCATTCAAATGGATAAGAACATCATGCACGGCAATCGCATGAACATTGGTTTCTAACTTTCCCGACTCCAATCGAGAGATATCTAATAAATCACCAATCAAGTCCTCAGCAGCACCAAGTGCACTTTCGATATGGGATGAAAGCTGCTTCACCTCTTGTTCCTTTGCCACTTCAGAGAGTGAAGAAGCAAACAAACGAGCAGCATTCAGTGGTTGCATTAAATCATGGCTAACCGCTGCTAAAAAACGACTCTTAGATTGTGATTCTTGATCAGATATTTGCGTTGCTTTTACTAAGCGATGGTTAAGTTTTTCGAGCTCTTGGGTTCGTTCATGGACTCTTGATTCTAAACTTTCATTGGCATCTTTCAGCGCTTGCTCGGCTTGTCTAAATACCGTGATGTCAGTAAAACTCATGACGAAGCCACCACTTGGCATCGGGTTACCTTGAACTTCAATGACTCGACCATCAGGACGAATACGAGAAGATGTATGTCGAGTGCCTTGCTCAAGGTGATAAACACGACGTCGAACGTGATCTTCTGGGTCACCCGGACCACACAAACCTTGTTCAGCATTATGACGAATGACATCAGCGATTGGTCGACCGACTTGAATCAACCCCGCAGGAAATTCAAACAATTCTAAATAGCGCTGATTCCATGCCACCAGCCTCATCTGTTTATCTACCACCGCAATACCTTGGCCAATATGCTCGATTGCACCTTGCAGTAAGCCACGACTAAAATCATATAGCTCAGAGGCTTCATCAACGATGGTAGCCACTTCTTCAAGCTGCATATTTCTGCCTTGTAAAGCAGAAGTAAGTACTAACTTAGCTGAAGAGGCACCAAACACACCCGCAAGCACGCGTTCTGCATGTCGAATCAAACTTGCAGGCGCTTGTTGATTCGGAAGTAGCGGTTGACCATGTTGTTGCCAGTAACTGTGTAAGGCACTTTTTGCCCGTTTACGACCGACAAAACGAGACGCCAACATCTCCAATTCAGCTACCGTGACACGGCTCTGATAGAGGCTTATATTTTCATTTTCAGGCAGCGGAGTGCCAACAAATGCCGCTGATTGTAAGCGCTCACTTAGGCTTGGTCTGGTCGTCATTGACACCACGGTATAACACAAAGTATTGAGCGTAATACTCAATACAATACCCCAGTTTGAGCTACTGATATCCCAGCTACTGAGCAATTCGGGTGGCGTGATTATCCATAACAATAGGTTGCTTTCGCTATCACCTGCCAACATGCTGGTTTGGCTCATCAAGGTAATAAGCCAAACGACTGACCCGACTAACAAACCGACATAGACACCTTTGCGATTACCTGGACGCCAATACAAACCACCTAATAATGCCGGTGCAAATTGCGCGATAGCAGCAAAGGAGAGAAAACCGATCGCCGACAAAGAATGGATCGTATCTAGCGCCTGATAGAACACCCAAGCGCCAAGTAAAAGCAGTAGAATTAACCCACGACGAATCACCAATAACAGGCCAGAAAAATGCTTATGGGTTCTTTGAGTCAAACGCATCCGGCGCAGCAGCAATGGCATCACTAAGTCGTTCGACACCATAATCGCTAGTGCAATAGTCGAAACAATCACCATACCACTGGCCGCTGAAGTACCGCCAAGAAAGGCTAACAAGGCAATGTGATTCGCTCCTTCAGCCATTGGTACACTGATGACATAAGTATCGGCAGGCATGTTGGTGAGTAACCCCTGACCCGCCCAAGCAATGGGCAGAACAAACAGCCCCATCAAGATTAGGTAAACCGGGAATAACCAACGAGCGGTATGTAAATCCTGTGGGCGCTCGTTCTCAACAACCATGGTATGGAACTGACGAGGTAAGCAAACAATCGCCAGCATGGTTAAAACGGTATGAATGATTAAGGTCGGAATGTTAGGTGATTTATAGGTGGAGGCTGCAACATCAAGTAGGTCGATTTTATCGCTACTCATCGCCAGATAAATAATAAACAGACCGACAATTAAAAAAGCCGCGAGCTTAACAATGGATTCAAATGCCACCGCCATCATCATGCCACGGTGATGCTCTGTGTTATCGATGTGCCGAGTACCAAACAGCATCGTAAAAATAGCCAAAGCACCAACCACAAACCAAGACACGTGATAATCTTGATAGCCGAAATCAGCCGCCAGATTTGGGGCAACAATATCTAACCCCATGGTAATACCGCGAAGTTGTAATGCGATATAAGGAAGAATACCGACCACAGCAATGATGGTCACGGCAACCGCTAGCCCTTGAGATTTGCCATAACGAGCCGCAATAAAGTCAGCAATTGAGGTGATATGTTCACGTTTCGCAATGAGTATCAGCCGCGCTAAGATCCGCCACCCAAGTGTAAATACCAAAATAGGCGCGAGATAAATGGGTAAAAAGGACCAAGGGTTATTGCTGGCCTGCCCGACCGTTCCATAGAATGTCCACGAAGTACAATACACCGCAATTGAGAGGCTATAGATCCACGGGCGCCAACGCGATAGCCAACGAACCTGCCTGTCTCCATACCAAGCGATCAGAAATAACACACCCAAGTAGGCTAAAGAGACTGGAATTACTATCCATCCTTGCATTAAAAACCCTTTTTCATCCATAAAAAAACCTCTCCATAAGGGAGAGGTTTTATTTAACTAAGGATGGGTCATTAACTCAATCGCATCGCTTAAATTCTGTGCTTCAGACTCTAATTATCAGCATTTGCTTTGAGATTCTGACTGTTCCGAATCTAATTGATTAATCTCAACCACTGAACTTCTCTCATCCAACTTAATGAATAGAGCAAGTGCACCCATAGCAGCCATACCCCAGAAAATATTGGCGCCCCAAAGCTCGTAGCCCCAACCACTAAAGGTGGTCATTAGTGCGATAAAAGCACCTAATGGAATCGCGTTATACAGAGCCTGTAGTGCGACCATCTTATTCGGTTCTTCAGACTGGATGTATTGAATCGCTGCGATGTGTGCCATCGCAAACGTCACACCGTGCAGCAGTTGCACCATAACCAGTGCAAAAATCGCTGTCGTTGATGCTGTAATACCCCAACGAGCCATCACACCGAATGCAGCAATCACAAACAGAGTGCGAAGAGTAAGACCAGAGAAAAGTCGCTTACTTAAAGCAAACACCGCAACTTCTGCGACAACACCTAAACTCCACAAATAACCAATAACCGCTTCCGAATGCCCTGCTTCTTTCCAATAAATAGCACTAAAGCTGTAATAAGCGGCGTGGCTACCTTGTAGCAGTGCCATCAAAGCCAAAAACTTAACCACAGATGATTCACGCAACAGTTCAGCTAATTTAGGTCGTTCCGCTTGTTGTTCCGATAACGTCACTGGCATCACGTTAGGATTTCTCATCGCTAAAACTAATGACAGCAGCACACCCGCAAGAGCCGTATACAGAATCATATCAGTGCCAAATTTGGCCACTAGGAAACCAACCACGGTTGAACCTGCAATAAAAGCAATCGACCCCCACAAACGAGTACGGCCGTAGTCGAGCATTTTCAAGCGGCTGTAATGGTTCGCCATCGCATCAGAAAGAGGAATGATCGGCCCACAACATAGATTGAACAATACTGTGGCTAGCAACATCAATAAGAAGCTACCACCAGTAAAGAAATGGAAACCGACAAACAATAAGGCTGCAAAGCTCAAACAACGCAGAGCTGGCATTAGATGTTCCACTTTATGGATTCGTGGAGTAATCACTAGGTTGGCAACACAACGCGTCGCAAAACCGATACCAATTAATACGCCAATATCACCAGCAGACACGCCCTGGTCTTCAAACCACAATGCCCAAAATGGCAAGTACACGCCATACGCAAAAAAGAAACCAAGAAAATACTGAGAGATCCAGCCATAAGGGGAAGGGCTAAACATAAATAACCTATAAAAATGTGCGGAAAAAGGCAGCACTAATTATGCCTATCTCGCATACGATGAAAAAGGGAATTATTACTGGGATAGTATTCCCATATTCAATTAGTTTGAATATCGCATTTCAATGAAATATCTCACTCTCATCGATACCCATTCTCGCATTTAGACTAAAGTCGTCTGGAGCTTCGCTGGTAATTTGCCAGACTAAGTAAAGACTCCCAATTGTTTCGATGCTTATGCCTGATAAATTTAATATGCAGCACCCACCTTTCGATAGCCTGTCCGATACGGAGCAGTTAACACTGCGTTCGTCATTGGATGTGGTTTACTACCGAGCGCACGAGGTGATTTTGGAAGCTGACCAACCAAGTCGTCACCTGCATATTCTGATTAAAGGCGCAGTCGAAGAGCGGGCAAGCAGTGATGGTGAGATCTATGCTCACTATGCCAATGACGATATTTTTGATGTCCGCAGCCAATTCGACGCGCATACCAAACACCAATATATCGCGCTAGAAGATACTTTAAGCTACCTACTACCAACCGATGTCTTTCTCGAGCTGTACCACGCCAATGGCCAGTTTGCCGCATACTTTGATAACAACCTTTCGACAAGAAAAGCGCTAATTGAAGCCGCTCAACAGCAACAGAATCTTGCCGAGTTCATACTGACCAAAGTAGACGAGTCGATCTATCACCCTCCACTGATACTTGAACCAAACCAACCTATCAACCAAGTCACTCAAACCCTTAAAGAACAAGGGCTGGACTCGGCCTTGGTTCATTTAGAACATTATGATCAAAAAGCTTTTAGATCATCATGTACCTTACCGTATGGAATTGTCACAAGAACCAATTTATTACATGCTGTAATGTTAGATAACCGCCCTCTGGATACGCCTGTTGGTGACATAGCGACCTTTCCAGTGATGAATGTCAATCAAGGTGACTTCCTGTTTAATGCCATGATTACCATGACCAGAAATCGCGTAAAAAGGTTGATGGTTTGTGATGGTTTAAATGCAGTTGGTATGGTGGACATGACTCAGATTCTTAGTGCGTTTTCCACTCATTCACACGTTCTCACTTTACGTATTGCGCGAGCTACCAGCGTTGAAGAATTGGCAATGGCCTCCAACAAACAACGTCAATTGGTCGAAAGCCTGCTCGGTAATGGCATTCGCACGCGCTTTATCATGGAGCTCATTTCAGCGGTCAACGAGCAGATAATTGAGAAAGCCTTTGAACTCACGATTCCACCCGCGCTGCATAATCACTGCTGTCTAATTGTTCTGGGGTCAGAAGGCCGTGGAGAGCAGATTCTCAAAACCGATCAAGATAATGCGCTCATCATTCAAGATGGCTTGGAGTGGCATCAATGCCAAAGTGCCATGAACGAGCTCACCCACACTCTGCAACAATTAGGTTACCCACTGTGCCCAGGCAACGTAATGGTCAACAACCCTAAATGGGTGCACTCTCAGCAAGAATGGAAACAAACCCTCACGAGTTGGGTAAGAAAAGCCACGCCAGAAACCGTCATGGATATTGCTATCATGGCGGATGCACACGCCGTTGCGGGTAACAGAGAACTTTTAAAACCGGTCAAGCAGCACCTGAGTAATTTGATGTTGGGACAGGAGTTAATCCTCACTGAGTTTTGTCGCCCTGCCCTTAGCTTTTCGGTTCCCCTCACTTTGTTTGGCAATGTTAAACAGTCCAAGTCAGGGCTCGATATCAAACGAGGCGGTATTTTTCCTCTAGTCCATGGTATTCGGGCACTCAGCCTTGAGCATGGAGTCACCGTAAACAACACCTTTGAGCGTATTGAACAGCTCGTCAATAAAAATGTATTAGAACAAAGCACCGCTGACAACCTTAACGAGGCACTCAAGCAGTTCTTTAAGTGGCGGTTATCTCAGCGACTATCCCAACAGCACAGCAGCAATAAAATTAACGTTAAATTGATGGAGCGAGCAGATAGAGATCTGCTTCGCCATAGCCTGCATGTGGTCAAAAAGTTCAAGCAATGGCTCGGCTATCATTATCAGATAAGAGATTGAGGCAATTGAGCGATGAATAGATTGGTTCGTTATTTCTGGCACCACAAACTCAAAGGGTCCCCTTATCAGCCTCTGTTTGTTGCGCCTACCCATAATGAATACGTATCTTTAGATTGTGAAACCACCAGCCTCGACCCCAATCAGGCCGAATTAGTCACCATTGCCGCCACAAAAATCATTGGCAATCGAATTATTACCAGTGAGCCTTTTGAAGTTAGGCTTCGAGCGCCACAATCGCTCGATTGCAATTCCATCAAGATTCACCGTATTCGTCACCAAGATTTAAAGCACGGTCTAGAAGAAAAACAAGCCCTGATTGAGCTACTAAACTTCATCGGAAATCGTCCTTTAGTCGGCTATCACATTCGTTATGATAAGAAAATCCTCGATCGTGCCTGTTTAAAACAGCTTGGATTTCCACTGCCTAACCGATTAGTCGAAGTGAGCCAACTCTATCAAGACAAACTCGAAAGACAGCTACCCAACGCTTATTTCGACCTCAGCATGGATGCGATTTGTCGCCAGCTCGATTTACCTATCCCGGTCAATAAACATGATGCATTACAAGACGCTATCTCCGCAGCACTGATCTTTGTCCGCCTTAAGCACGGCGACTTGCCCCGCTTCAACTCTTCTTATTCGTAATTCAACTGCAAGCTTTCCACATAGAGAGCAACATCTCAAAAATGAACTTAACTTGCTATTTTGTAAGTGAAAAGCGGCGTCTCATCCTAAAGTCTAATTGTGGAAATCGTCGTCCTAGCCGAGAGTGATAACACAACGACAGTCCTGTAATAGACTTAAAAACTGAACACAAAGGAAGTTGCCAGTTCATTTAGAATGTAGGCACAAGGAGAGATGCAATGAGTGAAGCCCACGTTTATCCGGTAAAAGAAAATATTAAATCAACCACACACGCGGATAATGACACTTACCTAGCCATGTACCAGCAATCTGTTTCTGACCCTGAAGGCTTTTGGGGTGAACACGGAAAAATCGTTGATTGGATCAAGCCTTTCACACAGGTAAAAAATACTTCTTTCGACCCTGGCCACATTGATATTCGATGGTTTGAAGATGGCACGCTTAACGTTTCGGCTAACTGTATCGACCGTCACCTTGCTGAACGAGGTGATGAGGTTGCTATCATCTGGGAAGGCGATGACCCTACTGATGATAAAACCCTAACCTTCAACGAACTGCACAAAGAAGTGTGCCTGTTTTCTAATGCTTTAAAAGAGCAAGGCGTACGCAAAGGGGATGTGGTTTGTTTATACATGCCAATGGTTCCAGAAGCTGCAGTTGCCATGCTGGCATGTACCCGTATCGGTGCGGTTCACACAGTGGTATTTGGCGGTTTCTCACCAGAAGCACTGTCCGGTCGTATTATCGATTCCAACTCTAAAGTCGTTATCACTGCCGATGAAGGCGTGCGTGGCGGCCGTGCGGTTCCACTGAAGAAGAATGTCGACGAAGCACTGACTAACCCTGAAGTGAAAAACATCGAGAAGGTTGTTGTATTCAAACGCACTGGCGGTGATGTTGCATGGCACGAACACCGCGATGTGTGGTGGCACGATGCTATTGCTAATGTATCTACAAATTGCCCACCAGAAGAGATGAACGCAGAAGATCCACTATTCATTCTTTATACGTCAGGCTCAACAGGTAAACCTAAAGGCGTTATGCACACTACAGGTGGCTACCTTGTTTATGCAGCAATGACCTTCAAATACGTATTCGACTATCAAGAAGGCGAGACTTTCTGGTGTACTGCCGATGTGGGTTGGATTACCGGTCACACATACCTTGTTTACGGACCACTAGCCAATGGTGCAAAAACAATCCTATTCGAAGGTGTGCCTAATTACCCTAATACCAGTCGTATGAGCGAAGTGGTTGATAAGCACCAAGTCAATATTCTTTATACTGCGCCAACCGCGATTCGTGCATTAATGGCGAAAGGTAATGAAGCCGTTGAAGGCACCTCTCGTGACAGTTTACGAATCATGGGGTCAGTGGGTGAACCTATTAACCCTGAAGCGTGGGAGTGGTACTACAAAACAATCGGTAATGAGCAATCGCCAATTGTTGATACATGGTGGCAAACAGAAACGGGCGGTATCTTGATTGCACCACTGCCGGGCGCAACAGACTTAAAACCAGGCTCTGCAACTCGTCCATTCTTCGGTGTGCAACCGGCGTTGGTTGACAACATGGGTAATATCATTGAGGGTGCAACCGACGGCAACCTAGTTATTCTGGACTCTTGGCCAGGTCAAATGCGTACCGTTCATGGCGATCATGACCGTTTTGAACAGACTTACTTCTCTACTTTTAAAGGGATGTACTTCACCAGTGACGGTGCTCGTCGTGATGAAGACGGCTACTACTGGATTACTGGTCGTGTCGATGATGTACTTAACGTATCAGGTCACCGTATGGGTACCGCTGAGATTGAATCGGCTCTAGTGGCGTTCGATAAGATCGCTGAGGCTGCGATTGTGGGTATCCCTCATGATATTAAAGGCCAAGCAATTTATGCTTACATCACACTGAATGATGGCGAGTTCCCAACCGCAGAGCTTCATAAAGAAGTGAAAGACTGGGTACGAAAAGAAATTGGCCCAATCGCAACACCCGATGTCCTGCACTGGACCGACTCGTTACCGAAAACGCGTTCAGGCAAAATTATGCGCCGTATCTTGCGTAAGATTGCCACTGGCGACACGGGGAACTTAGGTGATACTTCGACACTAGCAGATCCAAGTGTGGTCGATAAGCTCATCGCAGAGAAAGCCGAACTGGCATAATCAACCAGCAACACGAGCTAATTACCGTTTAAAACAGGCTCATCCTAAACCGTCACCTATGTGGCGGTTTTTTTATGGCTGATCTTGATCTCAAATATCTCCCACAAAATTAAGGATACAACGGTTTTTTGTTAAGTTGGTAACAATTCCATGTTGTATCAATAGGAGATTAGACCAGTAAATTGCTGCGATTTGCGCTGAATTAGCTATAATCTGGTTCTAATTTTTAATTTTGGGTTTTTCTCACTGGAAATTAACCCCAAATTTTCAATAAAATGGCAACATTCACGTTCGTAAACACGATAAAGGAAGATAGCCCCACGATGTCTACAAAGTTTCGCATTCTAGTTTTAAATGGCCCAAACCTTAACCTGTTAGGCCTTAGAGAGCCTGCACACTACGGTTCTCAAACACTTGACCAGATTATTAGCTCATTGACAGAGCAAGCGAAAGCACACGATGTTGAGCTATCTCACTTACAGTCAAATCGTGAGTATGAGCTGATTGAGGCTATCCATAGTGCTTATCAAAATGTTGATTTCATTATTATCAACCCAGCAGCCTTTACACATACCAGTGTGGCACTGCGTGATGCACTACTTGGTGTAGCTATCCCATTTATTGAGGTTCATCTATCGAATGTTCACGCACGTGAACCATTCCGTCACCACTCATACCTATCTGATAAAGCAGAAGGTGTGATTTGTGGCTTAGGTGCTCAAGGTTATCAATTTGCTTTGACCGCTGCGCTCAGCAAGCTCAACTCAAAGTAAACATAAACAACGAACTATTACTAACCTACTCAGTCATAGAGTAAGTTCAATTAACAGATAAAGAGAAAGAAACAATGGATATTCGCAAAATCAAAAAGCTAATCGAATTGGTTGAAGAGTCTGGTATTTCTGAGCTAGAAATCTCTGAAGGTGAAGAGTCAGTACGAATCAGTCGTAACAGTACTGCACCTGTTGCACCGATTCAATATGCAGCAGCTCCAGCTCCTGTAGCAGCGGCAGCAGCTCCTGCGGCGGCACCTGTAGCAGCAGAAGCAGCGGCTCCTGCAGTTCCAACTGGTCACCAAGTTCTTTCTCCAATGGTTGGTACTTTCTACGGCGCTCCAAGCCCAGATGCAAAACCATTCGTTAAGGTTGGTCAATCTGTAACTGCTGGCGAAACGCTATGTATCGTTGAAGCAATGAAAATGATGAACCAAATCGAAGCTGATAAATCTGGTGTGGTAACCGCAATCCTTGTTGAAGACGGTCAGCCAGTAGAATTCGACCAAGCTCTAGTAATTATCGAATAATAGAGAGCACTCATTATGTTAGATAAATTAGTAATCGCGAACCGTGGTGAAATTGCACTACGTATTCTGCGTGCATGTAAAGAACTTGGTATTAAAACGGTAGCGGTTCACTCAACTGCTGACCGTGATCTTAAGCATGTACTACTTGCAGACGAAACCATTTGTATCGGTCCAGCTCGTGGTATCGATAGCTACCTGAACATTCCTCGTATCATCAGCGCAGCTGAAGTAACGGGTGCAGTCGCTGTCCACCCAGGCTACGGCTTCCTATCTGAAAATGCAGACTTTGCAGAACAGGTAGAACGCAGTGGTTTTATCTTCGTTGGCCCTAAAGCTGAAACCATTCGCATGATGGGTGACAAAGTGTCAGCTATCACGTCAATGAAGAAAGCTGGCGTACCTTGTGTACCCGGTTCTGATGGCCCTCTTGATGATGACGATGCAAAAAACAAAGCGCACGCTAAGCGCATTGGTTTCCCAGTTATCATCAAAGCATCTGGCGGTGGCGGCGGTCGTGGTATGCGTGTTGTTCGTTCTGAAGCAGAACTAACAGAAGCTATCGCAATGACTCGTGCAGAAGCAAAAGCTTGTTTCAACAACGATATGGTTTACATGGAGAAATTCCTAGAAAACCCACGTCACATTGAAGTACAAGTACTTGCAGATGGCCAAGGCAATGCTATCCACCTAGGTGAACGTGACTGTTCTATGCAGCGTCGTCACCAGAAAGTTGTGGAAGAAGCACCAGCCCCAGGTATCACTGAAGAGATGCGTAAATACATCGGCGAACGCTGTACTCGTGCATGTCTTGAGATTGGTTACCGCGGCGCAGGTACATTTGAATTCCTATACGAGAACGGTGAGTTCTACTTCATCGAAATGAACACTCGTATCCAGGTTGAGCACACGATTACTGAAATGGTAACAGGTATAGACCTAGTGAAAGAGCAACTGCGTATTGCTGCAGGTCAGCCTCTATCATTTACACAGGATGATATTAAGCTGCGTGGTCACTCAATCGAATGTCGCATCAACGCGGAAGATCCTGTTCGTTTCCTACCTTCACCAGGTAAGATTCAACGCTTCCACGCTCCAGGCGGCATGGGTGTACGTTGGGAATCTCATATCTATACGGGTTACACAGTACCACCACACTACGATTCAATGATTGGTAAGCTGATCACTTACGGTGAGAACCGTGATGTTGCTATCGCTCGTATGAAGAACGCATTGGGTGAGATGATTATTGAAGGCATTAACGTTAATACTGAGCTTCAATTGGCTATTATGAACGACGAAAACTTCCAACACGGTGGTGCAAATATCCACTACCTTGAGAAGAAGCTTGGTCTCCAATAGAAGCTAGCCTCTATCATTCGTTCTTTTAAGAACAGGTAAAATGCTCACTTCGGTGGGCATTTTTTGTTTTTAGAGCACTCGAAAAAATCAATCGATAATCCCTTTTATATTCCATGGGGTTTTGGTGAATTTGCTCATATTTTCTGCTAGACTCGCCATCCAATTTTTCTCATATAGAAGATGCAGCCATGCCTTGGATTCAAATCAAGCTTAATGCTACCAATGAAAATGCCGAACAGATCGGCGACATGTTAATGGAAGAGACTGGTGCTCTTTCCGTAACTTTCCTTGATGCACAAGATACCCCTGTATTTGAGCCTCTGCCGGGTGAAACTCGCCTTTGGGGTGATACTGACATTCTCGCGCTTTATGACGCTGAGACTGATACAGGTGTCGTCCTAGCACAGATTAAAGCTAGCAACATGTTCCCTACTGACTTTGCTCATAAAGTAGAGCAAATCGAAGACAAAGACTGGGAACGTGAATGGATGGATAACTTCCACCCAATGAAGTTTGGTGAGCGTCTTTGGATTTGCCCTAGCTGGCGTGATATCCCAGAACCAGACGCAGTAAACGTCATGCTGGACCCTGGTCTAGCGTTTGGTACGGGTACTCACCCAACCACCGCATTGTGTCTTGAGTGGCTTGAAGGCCTAGATCTAACGGGAAAAACCGTAATCGACTTCGGTTGTGGCTCTGGCATCCTTGCGATCGCTGCA
This sequence comes from Vibrio sp. S/42/10, assembly GCF_029890535.1. NCBI lineage: Bacteria > Pseudomonadati > Pseudomonadota > Gammaproteobacteria > Vibrionales > Vibrionaceae > Vibrio > Vibrio sp. S/42/10. The sequence continues at coordinate 166,812 of NZ_JAKMZC010000008.1, forward strand.
ATCAAACTTGGCGCAGCAAGAGTTATCGGGATCGACATTGATCCTCAAGCTCTGCTGGCTTCAAAAGACAACGCACAGCGCAACGGCGTGGCAGACCAATTAGACGTATTCTTACCACAAGATCAACCTGAAGGTTTGCTAGCTGACGTTGTGGTTGCCAACATTCTTGCAGGTCCATTACGTGACCTTTCAAGCATCATCAAAGGCCTAGTTAAGCCAAATGGTGTACTAGCGATGTCGGGTGTTTTAGATACACAAGCGGAAGATGTAGCGACTTATTATCGTGATGAACTTCACATTGATCCGATCATTGAACAACAAGAATGGTGTCGCATCTCAGGTCGCAAGCAAGGCTAGACAAGACTTTGGGTGCTAATTGACTGAAATTTAAGCGAATTACAAAAACAAATTGTAAATGCTCAAATATTAGTCTTTTCACGCAGCGAAAAAATGCGTAAAATGCGCGCCCTTGCTGGTACAGAACTGTGATGACATTTTTGAAAATCGGAAATTATCAACTTAAGAACAATCTAATCGTCGCTCCTATGGCTGGCGTAACGGATAGACCATTCCGTGAGTTGTGTCTTCGCTACGGTGCGGGGATGGCAGTCAGTGAAATGATGTCCTCCAATCCGAAAGTTTGGAAAACGTCAAAGTCTCAGCAGCGTATGGTACATGAAGGCGAATCGGGCATTCGTTCAGTACAAATCGCTGGTGCAGATCCACAGCTTATGGCCGAGGCTGCTCAATTTAATGTGGATAACGGTGCGCAAATCATCGATATCAACATGGGATGTCCAGCCAAAAAAGTGAATAAGAAGCTTGCGGGCTCAGCCCTACTTCAGCATCCAGAACTCATTGAAGAAATTCTGAAAGCTGTGGTAAATGCTGTCGACGTTCCAGTAACGTTGAAAACGCGAACAGGCTGGGATACAGACAATAGAAACTGTGTCCAAATTGCTAAAATAGCCGAAGACTGCGGCATACAAGCTCTTGCCCTCCATGGAAGAACACGCGCTTGTATGTACAAAGGTGAGGCAGAATACAAACACATTAAAGCAGCGAAACAAGCAGTATCTATTCCGGTCATCGCTAACGGTGATATCGATAGTCCGGAAAAAGCGAAGTTTGTGCTGGAGTACACTGGCGCTGATGCTTTAATGATAGGTCGACCTGCCCAAGGACGTCCTTGGATTTTTAACGAAATCCTACACTATTTGGAAAACGGTACCACGATGGACCCACTCCCGATTTCGGAAGTGAAAGACATCATGCTTGGTCATGTGCATGCTCTACATGAATTTTATGGAGAGTTTTTAGGCCCTCGCATCGCTCGTAAGCATGTGGGTTGGTACCTAAAAGAACATGAACAAGCGAGTGAGTTTCGCCGTACCTTCAACGCATTCGAAGCAGGTGATCTGCAGCTTGAGGCGCTAGAAGGTTTTTTTGATAACGTTGCACCATAATTACGAGAAGAGCTAGACCGAATATGTTCGAACAAAATCTGACTTCAGAAGCATTGACAGTAACTACAGTTACATCACAAGACCAAATCACGCAGAAGCCACTACGTGACTCAGTTAAAGCATCATTGAAAAATTACCTTGCTCAATTAAACGGTCAAGAAGTCAGCGAGTTATACGAATTAGTATTAGCTGAAGTTGAACAGCCACTACTAGACACTATCATGCAATACACTCGCGGTAATCAAACTCGCGCAGCAACCATGATGGGTATTAACCGCGGTACTCTTCGCAAGAAACTTAAAAAATACGGCATGAACTAATCGTTCTTTCGTAATTTTTTGAATGAAAGCCAAGCTCATTTTTTGAGTTTGGCTTTTTTTTTGCTTATGGTTCTTCAATTAGCCGCAGGTTAGTCTCCAGAGCGACAACAGCGTCCTTTATCAATGTTTGCAGAGTCCAAGGCGGCTAAAATAGAACAATGGCTTGCGTTGTCGTCTATGTGGCCACAGCACGCATCGTTAATCTTCCTCAGAGCAGTGCGAATCTTAGTGAGCTCTGTAATTTTCTCATCAATCATCTCCAACTTGGCTGTTGTAATCGATTTAACTTCGGCACAACTGTGCTGCGTCGCTTCCAAGCGAATCTCGAGTAATTCTTTGATCTCATCCAAACTCAACCCTAACTCTTTAGATTTTAGAATAAAGGTCACCTGTTTCTGATTATTTTCATCATATAGTCGATAACCTGATTCACTGCGACTGGCAGGTGCGATCAGGTTATTTTTTTCATAAAACCGTAAGGTATCGGCTGTCACACCGCATCGTTTCGCTAATTCACCGATCTGAAACATGTTTTTCCTATTCCTTCGTCCATTCCATAATTAACCTTATCGTTACTTTTCAGGTTGAAATGACACTTTTCATAATTAATTTCGAGATGCCAAACGATTGCGCGAGCTTTTTTGTAATAAATTAGTTAGAATCTGCGCCATCAAATTTGGAGTTGGTTATCTTATAGCTTAATCATAAGACGACCCCAAAAGGTCTTTACCAAAACTGGCCAATATTTTATCTCTTACCGGTATCTAAGATAACCCATGTTAAGAAGGTAGAAACAAGTTCTTTTTTGGCAAATATCTTTATTTTAACCCCATGAATTTGAGGAAGATGGAAGCATGAATAACGCTCGTCCAATTCGCCGCGCTCTAATCAGCGTATCAGACAAAACTGGTATCGTTGAATTTGCACAAGCTCTTGCTAACCGTGGTGTAGATATCCTATCTACCGGTGGCACTGCTCGCCTGCTTGCTGAAAAAGGCATCTCTGTTACAGAAGTATCTGACTACACTGGTTTCCCAGAAATGATGGATGGCCGTGTTAAGACTCTGCACCCAAAAGTTCATGGTGGTGTTCTAGGCCGTCGTGGCCAAGATGATGACGTGATGGAAACTCACGGTATCAACCCTATCGATATGGTTGTTGTAAACCTATACCCATTCGCAGAAACCGTTGCTAAAGAAGGTTGTACCCTTGCTGATGCAGTTGAGAACATCGACATCGGTGGTCCAACAATGGTTCGCTCCGCAGCGAAAAACCACAAAGACGTGACTATCGTTGTAAACGCACACGACTACGAGCGCGTTGTCGCTGAAATGGACGCGAACGAGAAATCTCTAACGCTAGAGACTCGCTTCGACCTCGCTATCGCAGCATTCGAACACACGGCTTCTTACGACGGTATGATCGCAAACTACTTCGGCACTATGGTTCCTAGCTACGGCGAGAACAAAGAAGGCGACGAAGAGTCTAAATTCCCTCGCACGTTCAACCAACAGTTCGAGAAAAAACAAGACATGCGCTACGGTGAGAACAGCCACCAAGCAGCCGCATTCTACGTTGAAGCAAACCCTGAAGAAGCGTCAGTGTCTACTGCTCGCCAAATTCAAGGCAAAGCCCTTTCTTACAACAACATCGCTGATACTGACGCAGCACTTGAGTGTGTGAAAGAGTTCGACCAGCCAGCATGTGTGATTGTTAAGCACGCTAACCCATGTGGTGTAGCACTAGGTGAAGACATCCTAGAAGCTTACGACCGTGCATTCAAAACAGACCCAACGTCTGCATTTGGCGGCATCATCGCTTTCAACCGTGAACTAGATGCTGCAACAGCAACGGCTATCACAGAGCGTCAATTCGTTGAAGTTATCATTGCACCATCAGTTTCTGCTGAAGCAGTAGAAATCGTAGCGGCTAAGAAAAACCTTCGCCTACTTGAGTGTGGTGAGTGGACAACGAAGACAACCGGCTTTGATGTTAAACGCGTTAACGGTGGTTTGCTAGTTCAAGACCGCGACCAAGGCATGGTGTCTGAAGATGACCTTAAAGTGGTTTCTAAGCGCCAACCTACAGCTGAAGAGCTAAAAGATGCCCTATTCTGCTGGAAAGTAGCGAAATACGTTAAATCTAACGCTATCGTTTACTCGAAAGGCGACATGACAATTGGTGTCGGCGCTGGCCAAATGAGCCGCGTTTACTCTGCGAAAATCGCAGGCATCAAAGCGGCAGACGAAGGTCTACAGGTTGAAGGTTGTGTAATGGCATCGGACGCGTTCTTCCCATTCCGTGACGGTATCGACGCGGCAGCAGAAGCTGGCATCAAGTGTGTTATCCAACCAGGCGGCTCTATGCGTGATGACGAAGTTATCGCAGCAGCAGACGAACACGGCATGGCGATGATCTTTACGGGCATGCGTCACTTCCGCCACTAATATTTAGTTTATCTAAACGATTAGTAGCTATCGAGCCTCTCAATTTTGAGGGGCTTTTAAGAATTAAAGACTTAAGGATTGAAACATGAACGTATTAATCATCGGTGCTGGCGGTAGAGAACATGCTTTGGGTTGGAAAGCGGCACAAAACCCAAATGTCGAAACGGTATTCATCGCTCCAGGCAACGCAGGTACTGCACTTGAGCCGAAACTTGAGAACGTAAACATCGGCGTTGAAGACATCGCTGGTTTAGTCTCGTTTGCTCAAGAGAAAAAAATCGAACTGACCATCGTTGGCCCTGAAGCGCCATTAGTTATTGGGGTCGTTGACGCATTCCGCGAAGTAGGTCTTCCTATCTTTGGTCCAACTCAAGCGGCAGCACAGCTTGAAGGATCTAAAGCATTCACTAAAGATTTCCTAGCTCGTCATGACATCCCAACAGGTTACTACGCAAACTTCACTGAGATTGAGCCAGCTCTCGCTTACGTACGTGAGCAAGGCGCTCCAATCGTAGTAAAAGCGGACGGCCTTGCAGCAGGTAAAGGCGTTATCGTTGCGATGACCCTTGAAGAAGCAGAAGACGCAATCAAAGACATGCTAGCAGGCAACGCATTTGGCGAAGCGGGCAGCCGCGTGGTTATCGAAGAGTTTCTTGAAGGCGAAGAAGCAAGCTTCATCGTAATGGTTGACGGTTCTAGCGTCCTTCCTATGGCCACCAGCCAAGATCACAAACGTGTTGGCGACAAAGACACAGGCCCTAACACAGGTGGCATGGGTGCTTACTCTCCAGCCCCAGTGGTAACGCCTGAAATCCACAACCGTATCCTTGAGGAAGTTATCTACCCTACGGTACGTGGTATGGACGCAGAAGGTGCACCTTACACTGGTTTCCTTTACGCTGGACTAATGATCGATGCTGACGGCACACCTAAGGTTATCGAATACAACTGCCGCTTCGGCGACCCAGAGACGCAACCTATCATGATGCGTATGGAATCGGATCTTGTTGAGCTTTGCCTAATGGCTATCGACGAGAAACTCGACGAAGCAGAGTCTAAGTGGGATCCACGCGCGTCTATTGGTGTCGTTCTTGCAGCTGGCGGTTACCCTGCTGACTACGCAAAAGGTGACGTTATTTCACTACCAACAAGCGAAGTTGAAGGCCAAAAGGTTTTCCATGCAGGTACGACAAATAACGAAGCTGGCGATGTGGTGACAAACGGTGGTCGTGTACTTTGTGCGACTGCACTCGGTAACACGGTTTCTGAGGCTCAGGAGCGCGCTTACGCGTTGACTAAGCAAGTTAGCTGGAATGGTATGTTTCACCGCAATGACATCGGTTATCGTGCGATTGCGCGCGAACAAGAGCAGTAATCAACATCATCATTCGGCTAAATTCGAATATCAGCAAATGAATAACTGCAATTGAATAAAAGAAAAGGCGCCTCAACAGGCGCCTTTTTTACCGATTAGTGGTACTTGTACTGACTAATCAGCACTTGGCCTATAGTAGGCCAAATACTCTTATATCTTTTCAATATTCTTTACTCTTTCAGCAAAGATGGTCTTGCGATGCACTGATGGTTATCATCTGCCAACATCAAGAATTCAGCGACTGATAATTTTCTAAGAGATCCCTTGCCGACAAAAGCACCATAGCTTTCTACAGACGACAAACGGTTAATCACAAAATTAGGCAATGTTTGGTTGAACTCAATGTCAGTAAATTGCTGACCAGAACAAGTCTGAAACACTTTACCATTCCAGTAACCCTGTAAAAGCTCTAACCCTGCATCATTTTGCTTCTCAGTAACGTCGAGAGCAGATGTCGCTTCCTGTTTAAATCTGTCCAGTTGAACCGACTGTAGCGGTAGGACTTTTCCATCAAGGCGATATTGCTGGTATACCGCTTCACCAGATTGATTGAAACGCACATGCACACGATACGGAACTAATGAGAGTGAGTCATCGCGTAGCTCGCCTTCACGGACAAATTCACGAAGCACATCTTCTGACCAAGCATAGTCAGTTTTGTACCAGCCGTAATCGCCCATAGTGACATAGTCAGCAGAGGTATGAGGTTGCGTTAGCTTGTTAGTGACCCAGTAGAAACTCGTCGCATCGCCCATAACTTGGCCGCCGGTGTGGGTTTCAAATTGCTCTAGGTTGGTGCGAGGACTGGTTGAAGAACAGCCAATGAGAAATGTAGATAACAGTGAAACGAGAAGAAATGCTTTTTTCATAAAACCTGTACCGAGGTGGAATACGACTACCTCGGTACAGTTTAGATTATTTCACTGAATCTTTCAGCGCTTTACCTGCAACAAATGCTGGAACATTTGCCGCAGCGATTTGGATCTCATCACCAGTTTTTGGGTTACGACCAGTGCGAGCTGCACGGTGGTTTACTTTAAAAGTACCAAAACCAATTAGCTGAACTTGATCGCCGTCTTTAAGAGCATCTGTAACACCACCAAGAGTCGCTTCTAGAGCAGCTTTAGCTTGTGCTTTAGAAAGGTCCGCTTTTTCAGCAATAAAGTCGATTAATTGAGTCTTGTTCATTTTAGGTTTCCCTTCTTTGTATTTTTGAATTCAATTCACTCTAAAACATAAATGCCCCATCTGGCAAAGGTTTGTCGTCGATCTTTAGCTCTAATGCCGGAGTTTTAGCCATAATATGAGTAATAACTCACAATTTGTTACTGAATTTCGATGGCAAGCCCTTGTTTAAAAGGGGCTGAGAGCAAAATTAATGATGACCTAACCACTACTTTATCTCTATAATCCACGCTGAATCGCTGATAAAGCGTACAATTTAATTTAAGGGCAAACATGCTGCTGCTAACTATTTACGTCTCCATTGCCATTGGAGTTTCTTTTATTTGTTCTGTTTTGGAAGCTGTACTTTTGAGTATTAGTCCGAGCTATATTGCTCAACTAAAACAAAATGGGCACCCTGCAGCAGAGTCATTAGACAAACTGAAAACAGATATTGACCGCCCGCTTGCGTCAATTTTAACGCTCAACACCATCGCGCATACTATCGGTGCTGCGACAGCAGGTGCACAAGCGGCTGTTGTTTTTGGTAGCCAATGGTTAGGTGTCTTCTCAGCCGTGCTAACGCTAGGTATTTTGGTGTTGTCTGAGATTGTTCCAAAAACCATTGGTGCAACCTACTGGCGTCAACTTGCTCCTGCTTCGGCAAGCGTGCTGCGCTGGATGGTATTCTTCCTAACACCGTTTGTATGGTTCTCAGAACAGATCACCAAACGTCTTGCTCGTGACCACCAAGCACCAAAAATGCGTGATGAGTTATCTGCAATGGCGATTTTGGCAAAAGAGAGCGGCGAGTTTGCAGAAGGTGAGTCAAAAATTCTGAGCAACCTACTGGGTATTCAAGATGTACCCGTGACTCAGGTAATGACACCACGTCCAGTGGTATTCCGTGTTGATGCGGAAATGAGTGTGAATACGTTCCTAGAACAACATAAAGACACGCCATTCTCACGTCCGTTGATTTACAGCGAGCAGAGTGACAACATCATTGGTTTTGTACACCGCTTAGAGCTATTTAGATTGCAGCAAGCAGGTTGTGGCGAAAAAGCTCTGGGTGAAGTTATGCGCCCTATCCACGTGTTGCTGAACAATATGGGTTTGGCTAAAGCCTTTGACCAGATGATGGCAAACCGCCTTCAACTATCTTTAGTGGTTGATGAATACGGTACGATTCAAGGCATCATTACCCTAGAAGATATCTTTGAACACTTAGTTGGTGAAGAGATCGTCGATGAAGCGGACAAAACCACCGATATGCAAGAACTGGCGTTCCAACGCTGGGAAACGTGGAAAGAGACACACGGTGTTATCGAAAACCGCGATGAAGAGGACGAGCCAGAGGAAACTCTAGTAGACGACAACTCATCAGATTCAAAATCAGATAACGGCTCATCAAAGGACAAAGCGCAGAACGAAGGTAAAAAAGATTCTTAATCCACGCTTCATACCATCAGATAAAACAAAGGCTCCCTAGGGAGCCTTTGTTTTATTCATACTTTGACGCAAAAGCGAATTACAACGCAACACCAATGTTACTCACAGGGTCTTCACGCAGTTCGTGGCGTAAGTCTTTAATCAATTCTAGGTCGCGCTCTGCCGTTTCACGTAATGGTCGGAAGATCGCCCACTGAACATCCCACTCTTCACACACCGCTTCATTTTCTTTCTGGTTTTCGTTCGTCACTTCGTCAGCGCCTTGAGCAAACTCAAGCTCAGCAACCGTCTTCACCGATTGTTGACTCACTTTAATTACAGCTTCCAACATATGCTCACGATCAAGTAGACCATGAATTAATGTTGCTAAGCCTTGGCATGCATCCATGGCTGGGTAAACACCATAAAAATCAAAATCATCACCGCTAGGGAATAGCTCTTCAACTTTCTCAAGTTGACGCTCAAAATTCACCTTTGCAGTTTTAACCGTTAAGATTTCCCAGATGCTATCCAACACGTCACGATAGATTCGAGCTTCCGCAAATTCTGTATTCTCACAAAACATGGCATAGTTAGGATACATACGCTCACATAGACACGCCATAAAAGTAATTTGTTGCCAAGGTTCTAACTTTTCAAGACGAACCTGCAGTGGATTCTGAAGCATAGTCACTCAATAATTGCAGAAAAAGACAGCGAAAGTGTACTTGATAAACCCTAGGGGGAAAAGGTAAGCCGATGAACAATTTTACGAATAAGCTCTATATTCTTACTGAGCATGACGATACCTATACGCAACTAATTCTAAACCAGGATTTACCCGACCTAGAAATCACTCAAAACCCCAAGTTAGCCGAGGTTGTCTTGGCATCGCCTCCACTCATAGCTGAACGCCTTGATGAGTTTAAACAACTCGACTGGGTTCATAGCACCTATGCTGGAATTAACAAGCTCACCCAACCAGATCTTCGCCAAGACTATACACTCACCAATGTGAAAGGTATTTTCGGCCCGGCGATCGCTGAATACGTGTTGGGTTACACGATCAGTCACTTCAGACACTTCCCTCATTACCACCAGCAACAGGCCGAGAAGAATTGGCATCCACAGCTTTATACTAGCCTAGCTGGCAAAACTATGGTTATTTTAGGGACAGGTTCAATTGGAAGTCATTTAGCGAAAACTGCCGCTGCGTTTGGTATTTATACCATTGGAGTCAACCGTACGGGTATCCCATCAAAGCAAGAGACCTTTAAACAAACTTTCCACATCAATGAGATAGAAGCCGCCCTTAAACAAGCGGATATTGTGGTCAACACCTTGCCATCAACTGCTGAAACCTATCAACTGTTGGATGAAACTACCCTAGGCTATTGCTCTAATGTACTGCTGTTTAATGTTGGCAGGGGGGAAAGCCTAGATAACAAAGCATTACTGTTAGCGATTAAAAATAAGTGGGTGGAGCACGCATTTCTAGATGTGTTTGAAAATGAGCCTCTACCCAAAGATCACCCTTTCTGGAAACTGCCGCAAGTGACCATCACTCCACACATTGCAGCACTGAGTGAGCCAAGGCAAGTAGTAGAAATCTTCGCCGAGAATTACCAACAGTGGCGAGATGGCTTTAAACTGAACCACACTATCGACTTCGACAAAGGTTACTGATGTTCTCATCACTGCTCACCGAGATACGACAATGCACCGCTTGTGAGCCTCATCTATCACATGGGGCTAATCCTGTGATTCAAGCACACCCAAACGCGCGCTTGCTGATCATAGGTCAAGCGCCGGGCATCAAGGTGCATGAGTCATCCATCCCTTGGAACGATGCCAGTGGTGAACGATTGAGAGAATGGTTAGGGATAGACAGCGATACCTTTTATGACGAGCAAAAAGTGGCGATTGTGCCTATGGGGTTTTGTTACCCGGGGAAAGGAAAAAGTGGCGACCTCCCTCCAAGACCAGAATGTGCTGAGTTGTGGCATCAGAAAGTGCTGCAATCCCTACCCAACATTCAAATGACACTGCTGATTGGTCAGTATGCGCAAAACTATTATTTAAAGGAAAAGACAACTAAAACACTGACAGAGACAGTCAAGAACTGGCAGGCTTGGGCACCAGAGTTTTTACCACTTCCCCACCCTTCACCACGCAATAATATCTGGCTTAAGAAGAACCCTTGGTTCGAAAGTGAAGTCATTCCTTATATCAGGAAACACATTTCAGAGCATTTGGCCTAGCATGTTTCAAACGCCTAATTAACTGCACACAACGAATTTCAACAAATCTTCAGGCAATAAAAAAGCGCTGTAGGTTGCCCAGCAGCGCTTTCAATCGTCTTACACAGGATTACTTGTGGTAAGGCTTAGACAGTTCGTGAACAGCGTCAACGAATACACCAGCGTTTTCTGGCGGCACATCTAAATGGATACCGTGACCTAGGTTAAATACATGGCCTGTACCTGCGTCGCCAAAGCCTTCAAGAATGCTGCCCACTTCTTCACGAATACGTTCTGGTTGAGCGTAAAGCATAGAAGGGTCCATGTTACCTTGCAGTGCCACTTTGTCGCCGATGCGAGCTTTTGCATCTGCGATGTTGATTGTCCAATCTAGACCTACCGCATCACAACCTGTTGCTGCGATAGACTCAAGCCACATGCCCCCGTTCTTAGTGAACAGAGTAACCGGTACTCGACGACCTTCGTTTTCACGGATTAGGCCATCAACGATCTTGTGCATGTATTGCAGTGAGAATAGGTTGTAGTCACGAGGAGTCAGCACACCACCCCATGTATCAAATACCATTACCGATTGAGCACCCGCTTTAATTTGCGCGTTCAGGTATTCGATAACACTGTCAGCCAGCTTGTCTAGAAGCAGGTGCAGCGTTTGTGGTTCTGCGTACATCATCTTCTTGATCTTAGTGAATGCCTTAGAACTTCCACCTTCAACCATGTAGGTCGCTAGAGTCCATGGGCTACCAGAGAAACCAATCAATGGCACTTCGCCTTTCAGATCTTTACGGATCTGACGAACAGCATTCATTACGTATTGAAGCTCACCTTCGGGATCCGGTAGGCCAATCTTCTCTACGTCAGCTTTACATGTGATAGGGCGTTCAAATTTAGGACCTTCACCAGTTTCAAAGTACAAGCCTAAGCCCATTGCGTCAGGAATAGTTAGGATGTCAGAGAACAAGATTGCCGCATCAAGCGGGAAACGACGTAAAGGTTGAAGTGTTACTTCTGATGCTAGTTCTGCGTTTTTGCACAAAGACATGAAATCGCCCGCTTCAGCACGCGTTGCTTTGTACTCTGGAAGATAGCGGCCAGCTTGGCGCATCATCCATACTGGTGTGTAATCAACAGGCTGTTTTAAAAGTGCGCGTAAATAGCGATCGTTTTTTAATTCGGTCATTCCGTTAAATTCCAATTCAATCTTGTCTAGTTTTGATGGCAAGTATTCTAACACTGATTGAAGGGTAAAAGCTGTGTGCTTTGCAACCTAGATCAAGTTATTAACTTTTAAATCAATGCTTAATTTGCACCCAATTGCAGGAGCATGTTAAAAATTTGTTCGCTAGCGAAAATTACAATTATAACATCTGAGTAGTCACTACTCAGCATCTCATAACGACATCTTACTTACCCCCTCCACTTGTGGAGGGTTTTTTTTAGCTTTTGACCACCTATAGACCAAATACTATCATAGGTAAATTAGTACTCTATCGTCTGCTCTGCCACACCATTTTTCATCACGTCACCCACAGTTTTCTCAATCAATTGTCTCGCAATCGTTCCTACTGGAGCTATATCAGGCAGGCTTGTTACATCAAACCATTGGGCATCCGACAGTTCACTGTAATCTGGCTTGAGCGTACCGCCAGCGTAGTCAGCGAGAAAGGCCATCATCATACTCGATGGAAAAGCCCATGGTTGACTGCCAAAGTAACGAATATTATCCACATCAACGCCCGTTTCTTCTTTAACCTCTCTTGCAACACACTGCTCTAGGGTTTCTCCAACTTCTAGGAAGCCCGCTATCACGGTATACATACCAGTTTTATGCCTAGGGTGCTGTGCAAGCAATATCTTGTTGTCGTTACGTACAGCAACAATGATGCACGGGAAGATACGAGGATAATGAAGTGTTCGACAGTCTCCGCATTGCATCGCCACCTGATTATGGTTGAGGTGATTACGACCACCACATTGCGGGCAGAAACGCATACTTTGTGTCATGTGCCCATATTGGATAGCTTTACTTGCGGTAAGGAAACTAGATTCAGGCCAATGAAGTAACTCCCTCAGGTTAACCATGGTTAGTTCACTCTCAACATCACAGTCGTTGAGCCAATACACTTTACGACCTTGATGCTGACCGATACAGATCGCGTGTTCAACACTCAGCCCTAACTCATCAGCAGACCCATAAGGAAACTGATCATTATTAACCCAAATATCACTACCTGAAACGACGCACCAATAAGCTTGCTCTGTCATTTTGTTATCACTTTTTTTTAACATCCCTATACCTCATTGCTTGCAGTTCGTTCATTTTACTGGCAATCTAATTTCATACTAGAGTTGTAGCAGAGAATAATTCAAACTATTACTTTTAGTAGCTACCAATAAAATGGACCCTGCTTAGGCAATTACTTGATCACAAGGTTGTGATCAGATCATGAGGACATGGTCATGCTAAATAAATTCAAACAAGTACAAGAACAATGGGGTGGCTCTAATGAGGTCATCGATCATTGGCTCGAAACTCGACAGTCTCTAATCGTTGAGTATTGTAAGCTTGCCGCTCTAAAGCCTTCATCGTCAAAAACACCTGCTATCACTGAACTACCATCTCCAGAAGCGCTCCAAAAATTCAGCCAACATCTTGTTGATTACATCTCTGAAGGTCATTTCAAAATATATGACATGGTGATGGATAAATGGCAGTCTACTGGCTTCAAAGCAACAGACGAAATTAACCAGTCTTATGGTCATATCGTTCTTACCACTGAGCCACTACTTAACTTTACCGATAAGTACGCTGCAATTGAAGCGAGTGATGCGCTAGAAAGTTTTGATAGTGATTTGTCTCTAATTGGTGAGATTATTGAGGCAAGGTTTGAAGTGGAAGATCAACTGATACAACAAATTGCCGATAGCTTAGCCGTTCCACCAGGGGCATAATTGGCTTAACATCTTCTAAGCTTGCCTCTGTGCAAGCTTTTCGTTTTGTCTATAGATTATATAACCCACCCTACACGTTCAGTGGAAGATTTTAAGATCCCCCAGTACCTTAATGTTCGATACTGGACAAAACTACATTCCAAAATCAGCATCCACCAGCCAACGCTCGATAACTGAGTTAGAGTTTTTGATTGTAAAATAACTACTTATCAAAAAAATTCGCCTTGTTCTCAAATCTTTTTCCTGCGCTATTTCTGATCATTTACTTACTGTGATTGGTATTAAAGAGTTAAGACTGCTCGCAGTCGCCATGATTCACTTATATTTCAGATACAAAAAAGGCACCCGAAGGTGCCTTTTTTTATCTCTTAGAGACTACTCGTAGAGCTTACTCTTCTGAAGAGAAACCAGCATTTAGAAGTGCTGCTAGATTGTCAGTAGCTTGTTCAGCTGAAGGACCTTCTTGCTCTTCTTCACGTTGCTTTTGACGCTCTTGGTGGTATGCGAAACCAGTACCAGCTGGGATCAGACGACCAACAATTACGTTCTCTTTCAGGCCGCGAAGGTCATCACGCTTACCAGAAACCGCAGCTTCTGTTAGTACGCGAGTCGTTTCTTGGAACGATGCAGCTGAGATGAATGACTCAGTTGCAAGAGATGCTTTAGTAATACCTAGTAGATCACGTTCGAAACGTACTAGTTCTTTACCTTCAGCTTCTAGTTTACGGTTAGCAATCTTAACATTGTGGTACTCAACTTGTTCGCCAGGTAGGAACTGAGAGTCACCAGAATGGGTGATTGTACACTTACGTAGCATTTGACGAACGATAGTCTCAATGTGCTTATCGTTAATCTTAACGCCTTGTAAACGGTAAACTTCTTGAACTTCGTTCGCGATGTACTGAGTCACAGCGTGGATACCACGTAGACGCAGGATATCGTGTGGAGTTTCAGGACCGTCGGCGATTACATCACCACGTTCAATCTTCTCACCTTCAAACACGTTCAATTGACGATGCTTAGGAATCATCTCTTCGTAAGCGTCACCGCCTTCACGAGTGATCACTAGACGACGCTTACCTTTCGTTTCTTTACCGAAAGACACAGTACCTGTGTGCTCAGCAAGAATCGCAGGCTCTTTAGGCTTACGAGCTTCGAATAGGTCAGCTACGCGTGGTAGACCACCAGTGATATCTTTGTTTCCGCTCGATTTTTGAGGGATACGAGATAGTGTGTCACCAATGCCAACTTCAGCGCCATCTTCGATGTTTACAATCGCTTTGCCAGGTAGGAAGTAGTGAGCTGGCATATCTGTACCAGGGATCATTACGTCGTTACCTTGCTCATCAACAAGTTTGATAGCTGGACGCATATCTTTACCCGCTGCTGGGCGAGCTGCTGCGTCTGTTACTTCACTTGAAGAAAGACCCGTTAGATCGTCAGTTTGACGAGAAACTGTAATACCATCGATCATATCTACGAATTGGATACGACCTGCCACTTCAGTGATGATTGGCATAGTATGCGCTTCCCAGTTAGCTACAACTTCACCAGCAGTAACTGCTGCGTTGTCGCCTTTGGTTAGCATCGAACCGTAAGGAAGTTTGTGCTTCTCTTTAGTACGGCCGAATTCATCAATAATCGTCATCTCAGATGCACGAGAAGTGATAACCAGTTTCTTATCTTTGTTCACTACGAACTTAGCATTGTGAAGTTTCACAGTACCAGTTGTCTTAGCTTGGATGCTGTTCTCTGCCGCAGCAGTAGATGCCGCACCACCGATGTGGAACGTACGCATCGTTAGCTGTGTACCCGGTTCACCGATAGATTGTGCAGCGATAACACCAACTGCTTCACCTTGGTTTACTAGGTGGCCACGTGCTAGGTCACGACCGTAACACTGTGCACAACAACCGAAGTCTGCATCACAGGTAACAACTGAGCGCACTTTCATGCTATCTACAGAGTTGTCTTCCATGATTTGACACCACTTCTCATCAATCAGAGTATTACGTGGAATCAGTACATCTTCAGTACCAGGCTTAAGAACATCTTCAGCAACTACACGACCAAGAGCAAGCTCAGAAAGTGCAACTTTAACGTCACCACCTTCGATGTGAGGCATCATGTCGATACCTTCATGCGTGCCACAGTCATGTTCGTGTACTACAACGTCTTGTGCTACGTCTACTAGACGACGAGTTAGGTAACCCGAGTTAGCTGTTTTCAGTGCTGTATCCGCAAGACCCTTACGAGCACCGTGCGTTGAGATAAAGTACTGAAGGACGTTTAGACCTTCTTTAAAGTTCGCTGTGATCGGCGTTTCGATGATTGAACCATCTGGACGCGCCATCAGACCACGCATACCTGCAAGCTGACGAATCTGAGCTGCAGAACCACGTGCGCCCGAGTCGGCCATCATGTAGATGCTGTTAAACGATTCTTGCTGTTCTTCTTCGCCATCACGGTTGATAACTGTTTCAGAAGATAGGTTATCCATCATTGCTTTCGCAACGCGGTCATTCGTAGATGCCCAGATATCGATAACTTTGTTGTAACGCTCACCCGCAGTAACAAGACCAGATTGGAATTGCTCTTGGATTTCACGAACTTCTTCTTCAGCAGATTCAATTTCATCGTATTTCGCTTGAGGTACAACCATATCGTCGATACCAACAGAAACACCTGAAAGTGCAGCGTATGCAAAACCTGCGTACATGATTTGGTCAGCGAATACTACTGTATCTTTAAGACCAAGCTTACGGTAACACTCGTTTAGTAGGTTAGAAATTTGCTTCTTACCTAGCTTCTGGTTAACGATGCTGTACGGTAGGCCAGCTGGAACGATTTGCCATAGCATTGCACGGCCGACAGTTGTATCAACCATCTTCGTTTCAGTAGTGCTATTACCATCTTCATCTACTACAGTCTCAGTGATACGTACTTTAACACGAGCGTGTAGCTCAGCAGTCTTAGTACGGTATGCCTTTTCAGCCTCAGCAGGGCCAGCAAGGTACATACCTTCACCTTTCACGTTGATCTTGTCACGTGTCATGTAGTAAAGACCCAATACAACGTCCTGAGAAGGTACGATGATAGGATCACCTGACGCTGGCGACAGAATGTTATTCGTCGACATCATCAGAGTACGAGCTTCAAGCTGTGCTTCTAGAGTTAGAGGCACGTGTACCGCCATTTGGTCACCATCGAAGTCGGCGTTGTATGCCGCACACACTAGTGGGTGAAGCTGAATCGCTTTACCTTCGATTAGTACTGGTTCAAACGCTTGGATACCTAGACGGTGAAGTGTAGGTGCACGGTTAAGCAGTACTGGGTGTTCGCGGATTACTTCGTCTAGGATATCCCAAACGATAGCTTCTTCGCGCTCTACCATCTTCTTAGCAGCTTTAATTGTCGTAGCCATACCACGAGTTTCTAGCTTGCTGTAGATGAACGGCTTAAATAGCTCAAGTGCCATCTTCTTAGGAAGACCACACTGATGTAGACGAAGGTATGGACC
Source organism: Vibrio sp. S/42/10 (assembly GCF_029890535.1). Classification (NCBI taxonomy): domain Bacteria; kingdom Pseudomonadati; phylum Pseudomonadota; class Gammaproteobacteria; order Vibrionales; family Vibrionaceae; genus Vibrio; species Vibrio sp. S/42/10. Next base: position 183,745 of record NZ_JAKMZC010000008.1, read on the forward strand.
TACTGTGATTACAGAACGGCCAGAGTAGTCTACACGTTTACCAAGAAGGTTCTGACGGAAACGACCTTGTTTACCCTTGATCATATCAGCAAGAGATTTCAGAGGACGCTTGTTAGAACCCGTGATCGCACGACCGCGACGACCGTTATCTAGAAGGGCATCAACAGACTCTTGCAGCATACGTTTTTCGTTACGTACGATGATGTCTGGAGCCGCTAGCTCTAGAAGACGCTTCAAACGGTTGTTACGGTTAATCACACGACGGTAAAGGTCGTTAAGATCTGAAGTCGCAAAACGACCGCCATCTAGAGGTACTAGAGGACGTAGATCTGGTGGTAGCACTGGAAGCACAGTTAGGATCATCCACTCAGGCTTGTTACCTGATGAGATGAACGCTTCAACTAGCTTCAAACGCTTAGTAACTTTCTTACGCTTAGTTTCAGAGTTAGTCGTTTCTAACTCTTCGCGCATTTCTTCCACTTCTTGATGAAGGTCCATTGTTGAAAGCAGATCTTTGATCGCTTCAGCACCCATCTTAGCAGTGAATTCGTCACCCCACTCTTCTAGACGATCTAGATACTCTTCTTCAGTAAGCATCTGAGATTTTTCTAGATCAGTCATACCCGGTTCAGTTACTACGTACATTTCGAAGTAAAGAACACGTTCGATATCACGTAGAGGGATATCCATTAGTAGACCGATACGAGACGGTAGTGATTTTAGGAACCAGATGTGAGCAACTGGTGAAGCTAGTTCGATGTGGCCCATGCGGTCACGACGAACTTTAGTTTGTGTAACTTCAACGCCACACTTCTCACAGATAACACCACGGTGCTTCAGGCGCTTGTATTTGCCACAAAGACATTCGTAGTCTTTAACTGGACCAAAAATACGTGCACAGAACAGACCATCACGTTCAGGTTTGAACGTACGATAGTTAATTGTTTCTGGCTTTTTAACTTCACCAAAAGACCACGAACGAATCGTGTCTGGTGAAGATAGACCGATTTTGATTGCATCAAATTCTTCGGTCTTATGCTGTGCTTTTAGAAAGTTTAATAAGTCTTTCACGTTCAGCTCCTGTAAGGAGTTAAAGGAGCTCACCGACTAAAGTGAGCCCCCTTTACCAAGTAATCCAATCTTTTTAAAAAGAGGGATTACTCTTCGTCTTCTAGCTCGATGTTGATACCTAGCGAGCGAATCTCTTTCAACAGTACGTTGAACGACTCTGGCATACCAGGTTCCATGCTATGGTTACCGTCTACGATGTTCTTATACATCTTAGTACGGCCGTTAACGTCATCCGACTTAACTGTTAGCATTTCTTGTAGAGTATATGCAGCACCGTATGCTTCTAGTGCCCATACTTCCATCTCACCGAAACGCTGACCACCGAACTGAGCTTTACCACCAAGTGGTTGCTGAGTTACTAGGCTGTAAGAACCAGTTGAACGAGCATGCATCTTGTCATCAACCAAGTGGTTCAGTTTCAGCATGTACATGTAACCAACAGTTACAGGACGCTCAAACGAATCACCAGTACGACCATCAAACAGTTTAAGCTGACCAGATTCTGGCAGATCACCCAGTTTTAATAGCTCTTTGATTAGAGACTCAGAAGCACCGTCGAACACAGGGGTAGCAATCGGTAGACCGCCACGTAAGTTCTTAATCAGTGTACGAACTTGATCATCAGACAGTTCAGCAATATCAACTTTCTGACGAGTATCACCAAGATCATAAACCTTCTGTAGGAACTCACGGAACTTATGCAGCTCTTGTTGTTCCTTAACCATTTGGTTGATCTTGTCACCGATACCTTTCGCAGCCAAACCTAAGTGTACTTCTAGGATCTGACCGATGTTCATACGCGATGGTACACCCAGTGGGTTAAGTACGATGTCTACAGGCTGACCTTTCTCATCGTATGGCATGTCTTCAACAGGGTTAATCTTAGAGATTACACCTTTGTTACCGTGACGACCGGCCATCTTATCACCAGGCTGGATACGACGTTTAACCGCTAGGTAAACTTTCACAATCTTAAGAACGCCAGGCGCTAGATCATCACCTTGAGTGATTTTACGACGCTTAGTTTCAAACTTCTTATCGAAGTCAGCTTTTAGCTCATCCCACTGCTCAGCAAGTTGCTCAAGCTGTGTTTGTAGCGCATCGTCTTCTAGAACTTGCTCTAGCCATTGCTTACGACCGATAGTATCAAGCTTAGCTTCAGAGTAACCACCAGACAGAAGTACAGCTTTAACACGGTTAAGAAGGCCGCCCTCGAGAATTTGGAACTCTTCGGTTAGGTCTTTCTTAGCTTCTTTAAGCTGCATCTGTTCGATTTCAAGTGCACGTTTGTCTTTCTCTACGCCATCGCGAGTGAAGACTTGTACATCGATGATAGTACCTGAAACAGAGTTTGGTACACGTAGAGAAGTATCTTTAACATCAGATGCTTTCTCACCGAAGATAGCACGTAGTAGCTTCTCTTCAGGAGTCAGTTGAGTTTCACCTTTAGGGGTTACTTTACCAACTAGGATGTCGCCACCCTTAACTTCAGCACCAATGTAAACGATACCTGACTCGTCTAGTTTAGACAGAGCAGACTCACCTACGTTTGGAATATCAGCTGTGATCTCTTCAGAACCCAGCTTAGTATCACGAGCCACACAAGATAGTTCTTGAATGTGGATTGTCGTGAAACGGTCTTCTTGAACTACGCGCTCAGATACTAAGATCGAGTCTTCGAAGTTGTAACCGTTCCAAGGCATAAATGCGATACGCATGTTTTGGCCAAGAGCAAGTTCACCAAGGTCAGTTGAAGGACCATCAGCAAGAACATCGCCGCGTGCAACTGGTTCACCAGGAAGTACAGTTGGACGTTGGTTAATACATGTGTTTTGGTTCGAACGCGTGTACTTAGTTAGGTTGTAGATATCGATACCAGCTTCGCCAGGTACCAATTCATCTTCGTTAACCTTAACTACGATACGAGAAGCGTCAACAGACTGAACTTGACCACCACGTTTAGCAACCGCTGTAACACCAGAGTCAACTGCGATGTTACGTTCGATACCAGTACCTACTAGAGGCTTATCAGCCTTAAGTGTTGGTACCGCTTGGCGTTGCATGTTGGCACCCATCAATGCACGGTTCGCATCATCGTGTTCTAGGAACGGGATAAGCGAAGCAGCGATAGATACTACTTGGTTTGTCGCAACGTCCATGTAGTCAACGTGATCGCGTGGGTGAAGACCAGATTCACCTTTTTGACGAGCAGTGATTAGCTCATCTGCAAACGTAGATTCTTCAGTAAGAACCGTGTTCGCCTGTGCGATAACGAATTGACCTTCCTGGATTGCAGACAGGTAATCAACTTCTTCTGTTACAACACCATCTACTACACGACGGTACGGAGTTTCTAGGAAACCGTAATCGTTACAACGTGCAAACGCAGATAGCGAGTTAATCAGACCGATGTTTGGACCTTCAGGCGTTTCGATCGGACATAGACGACCGTAGTGAGTTACGTGAACGTCACGTACTTCGAAGCCTGCGCGCTCACGAGTAAGACCACCAGGACCTAAAGCAGAGATACGACGTTTGTGCGTAACTTCTGACAATGGGTTGTTTTGGTCCATAAACTGTGAAAGCTGTGAAGAGCCAAAGAATTCTTTAACTGCAGCAGAGATCGGCTTAGCGTTGATAAGGTCTTGAGGCATAATTGCGTCAAGATCACCAAGACTTAGACGTTCTTTAACGGCACGTTCTACACGAACTAAACCAACACGGAATTGGTTTTCTGCCATTTCACCTACAGAACGGATACGACGGTTACCAAGGTGGTCGATATCGTCCACTTCGCCTTTACCGTTACGGATGCCGATCAGTTTTTTCATCACTTCAATGATGTCTGATTCATCCAGAGTACCGCGCTCTTCTTCTTCTTCACGCTCGATAGAGCTGTTGAATTTCATACGGCCTACAGTTGATAGGTCGTAACGATCTTCAGAGAAGAATAGGCTTTCGAACAATGATTCTGCAGCTTCTTTCGTTGGTGGCTCGCCAGGACGCATCATGCGGTAGATTTCTACCAATGCAGAAATGCGATCTACTGTGCTATCTGCACGTAGAGTGTCTGACATGAATGGACCATGGTCTAGGTCATTCGTGAACAGAACTTCTAGAGTCTTGTGACCTGCTTGAGATAAGTTAGCAAGAGCCTCTAGGCTGATCTCTTGGTTTGCACCAACAATGATCTCGCCAGTTGCTTCGTTGATGTAATCTTTCGCAGCAATCTTTTCAACGATGTACTCTACTGGTACTTCGATGTGCTCAACGCCATCTTTTTCAAGTTGACGGATGTGGCGAGCAGTAACACGACGACCAGTCTCAACGTAAGTTTTACCATTTGCTTCGATGTCGAATGACGCAGTTTCACCACGTAGACGATCAGGGACCAACTCCATAAGTAGAGTTTGGTCTTTCACTTCGAAGTTCACCTTGTCGAAGAACAGATCTAAGATCTCTTCTGTCGATTTACCAAGTGCACGAAGAATAATCGATGCAGGTAGTTTACGACGACGGTCGATACGTACGAATAAGTTATCCTTAGGATCGAACTCAAAGTCTAACCATGAGCCACGGTAAGGAATTACACGTGCGTTATAAAGAACTTTACCTGATGAGTGGGTCTTACCCTTATCACTGTCGAAGAACACGCCTGGGCTTCGGTGCAGCTGGGATACGATAACCCTCTCGGTACCATTAATTACGAAAGTACCATTGTCTGTCATAAGCGGAATTTCGCCCATGTAGACTTCTTGTTCTTTAATGTCTTTTACAGTACCTGCTGGTGCATCTCGATCAAAGATAACTAAACGTAGTTTTACGCGTAGTGGCTTTGAGTAAGTAACACCGCGGATTTGACATTCTTTAACGTCAAAAACTGGCTCACCAAGACGGTAGCTAACGTATTGCAGCTCAGAATTGCCGTTGTAGCTCTGAATTGGAAATACAGAACGGAAAGCAGCTTCAAGACCGTATTGACCTTCTGGATCCTGTTCGATGAATTTATCGAAAGAATCAAGCTGGATCGATAACAGGTATGGAATGTCCAAAACTTGTGGACGAGTACCAAAATCCTTACGGATGCGCTTTTTCTCGGTATAAGAGTAAACCATGGGGTTCCTCAGCTCGCTGATAAGTGACCCAAACCACCCAAAACACTCTTCAGAGGGGGCGGTGACAAACAGCTGTTTACTGTAGTGAACAATCATTTCGAAAAAATGACTGTTTTTTTGCTCGGATTATGACGGTTAAACAGCGGAAAATTCGTCATAGCCCTACAGCGCAAAAAGGCCGGTGGTTAATTAACCACCAGCCATTAGCCTTGCGGCTAAGAAATTAAGTAATAATTACTTGATTTCAACAGAAGCGCCAGCTTCTTCTAGCTGTGCTTTAAGAGCTTCAGCTTCAGCTTTGTCAACGCCTTCTTTAAGCGCTGCAGGAGCTGAGTCTACAAGACCTTTAGCTTCTTTAAGACCTAGGCCAGTTGCGCCACGTACAGCTTTGATAACTTGTACTTTGTTAGCGCCAGCAGCAGTAAGGATAACGTCGAATTCAGTTTGCTCAGCAGCAGCTTCAGCAGAAGCACCACCAGCTACAACTGCAGCAGCAGCAGTAACACCGAATTTCTCTTCCATAGCTTCGATAAGCTCAACAACTTGCATTACAGACATTTCTGCAACTGCGTCTAGGATTTGCTCGTTAGTAATAGACATAACAATTCTCTTTTAAGTCAACAATAAGTTTAAATAGCAACCAGTGAAAAGCAAGGCTTATGCCGCAGCTTCTTCTTTTTGGTCGCGAACAGCAGCGATAGTACGAACCAGCTTGCCAGCAGAAGCTTCTTTCATGCACATCATTAGGCGTGCGATAGCTTCGTCGTAAGTTGGTAGTGTCGCTAGTACTTCAGCATCAGTAACTGCGCCTTCAAATGCAGCAGCTTTGATCTCGAAATCTTTATTCTCTTTAGCGAAGTCTTTGAAAAGACGCGCTGCAGCACCTGGGTGCTCATTAGAGAATGCGATCAGAGTTGGACCAGTGAAAGTGTCTACTAGACACTCGTAGTCTGTACCCTGAACCGCACGGCGTGCTAGTGTGTTACGAACAACTTTCATGTAAACACCCGCTTCGCGAGCTTGTTTACGTAGAGAAGTCATTGCGCCAACTTCAACGCCACGAGAATCAGCTACAACTGCAGAAAGTGCACCACTGGCAGCTTCGTTGACTTCAGCAACAATTGCTTTTTTGTCTTGAAGATTTAAAGCCATTTGGATTAACCTCTGGTTGTGATTACAGCACTCAGTACAAAATGTATTGAGCGTTTACGATGTTATTTAAAAGCAAATAAATTCACTTCAAACAACAACATCGCCTACGTAGGTTTTATTAAGCTTCATCTTAAAAAGATTTAGCGCCTACGGTCTTGGGATAGATGATTTTGAATTGCTTCAAAAACCACCCAACCACAAATATTAGGCGCAGAAGTATACACTAAATCTGCGCCTAAGCAAATTAGTTTGCTTGAGTATCAAGGCTAGCTTGATCAACAGCAACACCAGCACCCATCGTAGTAGAGATGCTTACTTTCTTCAGGAAAGTACCTTTCGCTGAAGAAGGTTTAGCTTTCTTAAGAGCAACTAGAAGAGCTTCTAGGTTCTCTTGAAGCTGGTTAGCTTCGAAAGATGCTTTACCGATAGTAGTGTGGATGATGCCGTTCTTGTCGTTACGGTAACGAACCTGACCAGCTTTAGCGTTTTTAACCGCTTCAGCAACGTTAGGAGTTACAGTACCAACTTTAGGGTTTGGCATTAGACCGCGTGGACCTAGGATTGTACCTAGTTGACCAACAACGCGCATTGCATCAGGAGAAGCAACAACAACGTCAAAGTCCATTACGCCTTTTTTCACTTGCTCAGCAAGATCTTCCATACCAACGATATCTGCGCCAGCTTCTTTAGCTGCTTCTGCGTTTGCACCTTGAGTGAACACAGCAACGCGGATTTCACGGCCAGTACCGTGAGGTAGCACAGTTGCGCCACGTACGTTTTGGTCAGATTTACGAGCATCGATGCCTAGATTAACAGCAACATCTACAGACTCAACGAATTTAGCAGTAGCTAGTTCTTTAAGAAGAGCAACAGCTTCGTTGATTTCGTATTCTTTAGTTGAGTCAACTTTGTCGCGGATTACGCGCATACGCTTAGTAAGTTTTGCCATGATCTTATCCCTCTACCACTAGGCCCATTGAACGAGCAGTACCAGCAATAGAACGCTTCATTGCTTCGATGTCAGCGCCAGTCATATCAGCAGCTTTAGTTTCTGCGATTTCCTGAACTTGAGCGTCAGTTACAGTACCAACTTTCTCAGTGTTTGGACGACCTGAACCAGACTTAACGCCAGCAGCTTTCTTAAGAAGAACAGCAGCAGGTGGAGTCTTAGTTACGAACGTGAAAGAACGGTCATTGTAAACAGTAATAACTACTGGAGTAGGTAGACCTTTCTCAACAGATTCTGTTTTTGCGTTGAACGCTTTACAGAATTCCATGATGTTCACGCCGTGTTGACCTAGAGCAGGACCAACCGGTGGACTTGGGTTTGCCATACCAGCTGCAACTTGCAGTTTGATATAAGCTTCAACTTTCTTAGCCATGATATTTCCTAATATTTTGGGTACGTGCGCTAACCGTAAGGCAAGCTCCCCATAAATTAAATTAACTCTTTTTTACTTCCGAAGAAGCAAAAAGGCGCGAAATTATAATCATAATTCGCGCCTTTAACAACCCTAAAAAGGTGATTTTTTATACTCTTTTATTTTGAACAGCTTATGAAGTATTTATCCACAGCTTGATCAAAGGTTCGAGTATTAGTCCAGTTTTTCAACCTGACCGAATTCAAGCTCAACCGGTGTTGCACGACCAAAGATCGATACAGATACCTTAATGCGGCTTTTCTCGTAATCTACTTCTTCAACAGTACCGTTAAAGTCAGCAAATGGACCATCGTTCACACGAACCACTTCACCCGCTTCGAACATTGTCTTAGGACGTGGAGACTCGCTCGCTTTCTCTAGACGGTTCAAGATAGCATCAGCTTCTTTATCAGTGATTGGTGCAGGACGATCAGAGGTACCACCAATGAAGCCCATAACACGCGGAATGCTGCGTACTAAGTGCCATGATTCATCATTCATGATCATTTGAACTAATACGTAGCCAGGGAAGAACTTACGTTCACTTTTACGGCGTTGACCTGCACGCATTTCCACTACTTCTTCAGTAGGTACTAGCACATCGCCAAATAGTTCTTCCATGTTGTGCATTTTAATATGCTCGCGTAGCGATTGTGCAACACGACCTTCAAAGCCAGAAAAGGCTTGAACTACATACCAACGTTTTTTTGGAGCTTCACTCATGAATCAGAACCCTCTACACCCCAGTTGCTAGAGAAACTAGACGGACCATAATGCCGTCAATTCCCCAAAGCACTAGAGACATAACAATACATACAGCTAAAACGATCAATGTAGTTTGCATAGTTTCTTGGCGAGTAGGCCAAACAACTTTACGAATCTCCATACGAGATTCTTTTGCAAAATCGATCGCAGCTTTACCTTTAGTTGTTGTTGCTGCAACGCCTAGTGCGGCAGCAATCAGCACAACTACACCTGCAGCGCGAATTACAACAGACAATTCACCATACAGGTAATTACCCACAACAGCAGCAGCCAACAGAACAAAAGCGACGATCCACTTCATTGTATCTGCTGCACCTGAGCTATCAGGAGTTTCAGCGTTTGCTTTCATAAAACCAACCTGTGATAAGTCTTAAATATAGACGACAATAACCCCGCTGTTGCAGGGCACATTCCTTTGCGTTGCAAAACAACACATCTAACAGTCATTTTAGTCAAAAAGACCGTTTAATTCTTTGCTAATAGCGAAAATCGATGTCAAAACATCCAACTCTTTTTTCAGCGCAGAAAAAGGGCATCAAATGATGCCCTTTTTACTAGTGGTTCGTCAAATCTTATGCAAAGATTTTAGCTACAACACCAGCACCAACTGTACGGCCACCTTCGCGGATTGCGAAACGTAGACCTTCGTCCATTGCGATTGGAGCGATTAGCTCAACAGTCATTTGAACGTTATCACCTGGCATTACCATTTCTACGCCTTCAGGTAGAGTAATGTCGCCTGTTACGTCAGTTGTACGGAAGTAGAACTGTGGACGGTAACCCTTGAAGAAAGGAGTGTGACGGCCGCCTTCGTCTTTAGAAAGTACGTATACTTCAGACTCAAACTTAGTGTGTGGGTTGATTGAACCTTTCGCAGAAAGTACTTGACCACGTTCAACGTCATCACGCTTAGTACCACGTAGAAGTGCACCAACGTTCTCACCTGCACGACCTTCGTCAAGCAGTTTACGGAACATTTCAACACCAGTACAAGTAGTAAGAGTAGTCTCTTTGATACCAACGATTTCTACTTCGTCACCTACACGTAGGATACCGCGCTCGATACGACCAGTTACAACAGTACCACGACCTTGAATTGAGAATACATCTTCAATTGGTAGTAGGAACGGTTGGTCTACTGCACGCTCTGGCTCAGGAATGTAAGAATCTAGTGCTTCTGCAAGCTCAACGATCTTGTCTTCCCATTGCTTCTCGCCGTTTAGTGCGCCAAGTGCTGAACCTTGGATTACTGGTAGGTCATCACCTGGGAAGTCGTATTCAGAAAGAAGTTCACGAACTTCCATCTCAACTAGCTCAAGTAGCTCTTCGTCATCAACCATGTCACATTTGTTCATGAATACGATGATGTAAGGGATACCAACTTGACGACCAAGTAGGATGTGCTCACGAGTTTGAGGCATAGGGCCGTCAGTCGCAGCAACCACTAGGATACCGCCGTCCATTTGTGCAGCACCAGTGATCATGTTTTTAACATAATCCGCGTGTCCTGGACAGTCTACGTGTGCGTAGTGACGTGCTGGAGTGTCGTACTCAACGTGAGAAGTTGCGA
>NZ_JAKMZC010000009.1:0-187759 GCF_029890535.1 Vibrio sp. S/42/10
GAATACATCGAGTACTACAATACCAAACGTATAAAAGTGAAACTAAAAGGCCTGACTCCGATAGAATATCGAACTCAGGCCTTGAAAGCCGCTTAACAGAAATGTCCAACTTTACGGGGTCACTTCATGAAAGCGGCTTTTTCGTTCGTATTATTCTATTTCTAGTTTGTAACCTATCCCGTAAATGGATTTAATGTAGTCACATTTTTCATTTATCGAGACCATTTTTTTACGTAAGTTTTTAATATGGCTATCGATAGTGCGATCACTGACCACTCTTCTATCGTCGTAGATTTTATCAATCAATTGATCGCGACTATAAATGCGGCCAACATTTTGATAAAGAAGGTGCAAAAGCCGAAACTCAGCTGGCGTTAAACTTAGCTTAATACCACATAGGACGGCGGTCATACTCAATTCATCAATATCAATGGCGTTCGTTGCTGACGTGGCTTGGGGCTTGTTGGAACGGCGCAAAATATTTTTCACCCTCACGACTACTTCTCTCGGGCTGTACGGCTTACATATATAATCATCTGCACCCAATTCAAGCCCAACGAGTCGATCGATCTCTTCGACCTTGGCTGTCGCCATAACCACAGGGATGTCACTGAACGTTCTCAGCTCTCGATAAATATCCAACCCGTCTCGATTGGGTAGCATTAGGTCGAGAATAATGAGTTTAGGCGATGCTTGTTTTACCCAGTCAATGACAAGATTACCATCGATAATATGATGACTTTCAAGGCCAGAGTGCTCTAAGTACTCACACAGTACACTTGCTAATGCAGGCTCATCTTCGACGACTAAGATCACGATTTTATTTCCTTTGGTAACGCTATGATGATTCGTAGTCCACCCAATTCTGAGTGGTCGGCAGTAATGTGTCCTTGGTGCGCTTCAACGATATTTTTACAGATAGATAAGCCAAGCCCAGAACCGCCACTTGAGCGACTGCGCGATTTATCAACGCGGTAAAGCCTCTCAAACAAACGCGGAAGTGATGCATCAGGTACACCTGGATCACTGTCTTCAACGTTGATAATAATACTATCACTAATGTCGGTAACATCTATCGATACATGCCCATTATCGCTAGTGTATCGTGCGCTATTTTCCAACAGATTCACAAACAGTTGTGTCAGTAATCTCTCATCACACGAGGTAAACAGTGGGGCTGAATGGTCATAGTGCTTTGTTAATGTGATTCTTTTCTGTTCTAAACGGATCGAGTTTTGAACGATCACAGAATCAATCAGTTTATGTATATCAACGTTGTTTTTAACATTGAGGTTAAATCCGATGTCATACAGGGAGAGTTGATGAAGATCCTCAACGAGTTGACCCAGTGTGATGATTTGTTGATGTAACGAGTCGATATATTTTGGCTCAGGAGATCGGATACCGTCTTGTAGCGCTTCTAGTTCACTTCTTAGCACGGTGATAGGCGTTCTAAGTTCATGTGAAATATCCGATAACCACTGTTCTCTAAGTGTTTTTTGTTTTCTTAGTGTTTCGACTACACCGTTGAATATTCCGATGAGATCGGACAATTCATCATTGCCGCTTTTTTCAATGTAGAAATCGAGATCGCCATTTTCGATAGATTTGGCACCTTTCGACAAAGCACGCAATGGTTTCAAAAATCGCCTAACAAGAAATAAAGCGATAAGGAATGAAAGCAACACGGTAATCGAAGCGATAGTGCTTACATGCGTCGTTTGTTGTTTGAAAAAGCTTTCTGCCAAAGGCCCTGATATTTCATCCATCTGGACGATGGAGATATACCCAATCACTTGATCATCCCGTGTTATTTCGACTAGTGCTTGATGCTGACCATCTTCAAGGTGATGTAGGTTTTCAGGAGGTCCAATTATAGCTCGCCCGTTTTGATCTAAAATGTTGAGTCGTTGCCAAATAGGTTGAAGATCTGGCGCTTCCGGCTCTCTTAATGGTGGTGGCGATGGGTGTCTGTCACGAGCATGTGGTCGTGAGGGGCCACCAATGCTACTGGCGATTAAATGTGGTTCACGTTCTAGCCGCCTCCACTTTTCGGAAGGTGAGTAATATTGCTTTAAGTTATTGGCGAGTTCTTGAGCTAGGGCAATCTCATTATTATTTGTGAAATCTTGGAGCCCTCTTTGAAAACTGGAGTTAATAAAATAGGTCAGTACAAAGAGCATGGTCACGCATACCATTAGTATTGAAACAAACAGTTTAGTGAAAATTGATATGCGCACGTTCTCTCCAGAAGTTAAAGTGAATTAGGACAGTAAAATGAATTAAGACAAAAGTGAGTTAAACCAATATTAGTCACCAATCGTGTGGGAAATGTGGACATTGATTTCTTTATTCATCTTAGGCCATGTATAAGCATCTTTTTGTTAGAAACGAATAGCGAGCTGACAGGGTGCTATACCCCATCAGCTCGCATTGAATTATCACTATTTTTGGATAACCCTCTAACAATTATTGACGTCTTGGTGGTGGCGGCGGAACTTCCTCTTCCGATAGACCACCGCTTCCATCTGCGTCTAGTTTGTCAAAGTCATCGGCGAGTGGACCTCTGAGCTCTTCTAATTGTAACTCGCCATCACCGTTTGCATCCATTTCTTCAAAACTTGGCATTTCTCTTGGACCTTCACGGCTTTCAGCACACGCTTGAAGCGCGAATGTCGATGTCAGTAAAAGTAATGCTGTCGTGATTTTTTTCATAATTTAATTCCTATTCGTAACCAAATATAAGTGTATTTCTTTGACGTAAATAGGTTAGCGATCAAATTAGCAGAGAAAATGGATAAATCTAGGAGATGAAAGTTAGCGTTTAACTTTAATAGGGCATCAGTTCATCAGCCCATCAAGTCAGGTTGTTTAAACCTCCATTGTTTCTACATAGTTTCCACATTTTCTATTTTTATCCTAGTCCATTATTGAACTCATGAATTTAATGCCTTTAGCAATAAAGGCAGAAAGCTATCGTTGGTATTGAAATGGATTATTTTTTAGGAGCCGTAGAATGAAGGCAATGGTAAAAAAATCAGTCGTTGTCTCTTCTACGTTGTTGGTTGCTTCTTATAGTAACGCTGCTCTTTATAGGGTGGTTTTGGAGAAATCACCAGTAGAAACGGAATCGGTGTATGGGGTTGCAGTTGAACCAGAGCTTGGTACAACGGATTGCTTTAGTACCAGTTGTGGTGACACCGATTATGCATTCGCAGGGGAAGCTCAAAATGCAGAACCAGGTTTTTCCTTTAAAGAGGAGGTCCCTTTTGGTATCGATAACACGTTCTACTATTTGGATTATGACGATATCTATAGCTACTGCACAAGTGAACTTGGCTACGCGACTTGTGAAGCTTGGAGTTCTTTGTTGTGGTATGGCGATGAGGATGCAGGCATTGGAGGCTTGAGAAATGAGCGTGATGCATATTACGAGCTGAGCTATCAGACGAATTCCACGGCTTTCTATGACTCTTATTCGTTAAGTGATATCCCTGATGTTGGCAGTAATCCACCTGATGTGAGCAGTTATAGTTATTCCTTTGTTGATGGAACAGAGGAGAAGGTGATCACTAAAGTTGACGAGAATGGTTTTGTTCTTGGTAACACCAGCAGTGGTTATTACAGCTATAACAACCAATATATTCAGTTGTATAGGCTGCGTGGTTACTACGATACAGGCACTGAATTTACGGTTCTCCAACCTGAAGCCGATACCAGCATTACGATCAGCGATGCTGACGGCGAAGCGAATATAATCTCCCAAATGGGAAGAACGATGGCTTTTGATTCTTTCAGTTATGGAGGAGAAAGCTATGTGGTCGGAAGTGCGTCCGTTGCGACTTTTTATTACAGTGATGAGTATAAAGATTATGATTCTCCGTACACATCCGACAGTGATGCAGAGGATCTAGATAATTGTATCGATGAAGATATTGAGCCTGCTTTATATCCAGAGTGTCAGAACTTTGCTTTTGCTAATCGAGCTTTTGTCTGGAATATAACCGATGCGAATGGCCCCAATGATGATGGAAACCGTTTCTCAGTATCTGATTGGGAAACCAGTTCGACCTATTACTCTTACAACGATGATGAAGCTTCAGCACAGGCGAGTGTGAGGGCTGCAACGATTTCATCTAGAGGGACATATAGCTCTTATCCTGTTTTAGTTGGTTACAATACAGAGCTAGATGATTCTGATAACTTTCTTATGCAGGCTGCTGTGTTTAGGCCAAGCAGTACGTCAAATTTCAGCGTTTCGGAAAATGCTTGGACGACGACATTTATCGCTAATGCGACGGTAGAAGTGAGTGATTCATACATCCACAGTAATTCTGTCGCAACAGATATTAATGAAAACATGATGGTTATTGGTTATGCAAAACGAGATGGTGATTATCCGTCGGATCGTGTGTCTGACAATCGTATGTTTGTCGCTGATGCGAATGACACAACGCCAACAGCTACATTCTTCGCAAGTTTAGGTGAAGACATTTTCTTTGATAGTGCAGAAGGAAAAGCAAGTGAGATCAATAATTACAATGAAATTGTTGGCTATGTTGACGCAGAAACTCACTCTGAAGTAGACGGCCATGAAAGGAGGCATCGCGGCTTCATTTTCCCTTACAACGACATTGGTACCGATGCTGATAGACGTGCAAGATATAATGATCAAGCTTGGTGGTTAGACGACCTAACTAACGGTGGTGACTACAGTGATGCCAACAACCACTTTAGAATATTGGACGCAACCGACATTAATGATGCGGGTGTTATCTCAGGGACGGCAATACAATGTTTTGCGAGTGAAAGTAGCTCCTCTTCTATGGCTTATGATTCAACCGCGCACTTTGCATATTGTAATGATGGAGTAGGTGACGAGAGGGTGGTGGCTGTGAAACTTATCCCGATATCTGGAGCAACAAGTGAAGACATTGCTGAAAGAAGTGATGATAGCGCTGAAGATGTTGAACGTAGTGGTGCCGGTACCGGGTTATTGGTGCTTATCAGTTTGATGTCCGTGCTTTCTATGCGTTCAAGAGTATCTCGTCTGTAACTTTTTAAATTGATGAAGTTCAAAAGTCGCCTTCTTTTTCCGATAACATCGAAGGCGGCACTAAGTCGATGTTATCCCTTTCGCTTAAAAATCCACATGTAACAATTCAATAACATTTCTTGCTCGCCTGTAAATCAAACCACCCTCTTTCAATCCCTTGATAGCACTCATTTTCTTGTTGTGAGGTTTTGTGTGTAACAAATATTTTACAACTTGACGAGTTTTCAGCGTTACTGCCCATTTCCTTCCATCCATTCCAATCTTTCCGCTTGTGGGCCAAATTTAATCAAGGACAAAAATCACTTAACACAAAACCAGTAGGTACAAGGAGAAAATTCATGGTGGAGTCATACAACCCGCTTGGCACAGATGGATTCGAGTTTGTTGAATACACGGCCGTTGACCACAAGGGAATAGAGCAACTTAAAGCGCTGTTTGTGTCACTTGGTTTTGCTGAGATCGCCAAGCACCGTTCAAAAGAGGCTTGGCTGTATCGACAAGGTGACATCAACTTTATCGTCAATGAACAGCCTCACAGCCAAGCGGAAGCGTTCGCTAAAGTTCACGGCCCATCGGTGTGTGGCATGGCGTTTCGTGTCAACGAAGCAACAGCTGCAATGGAGCAAGCGTTTAAGGGTGGCGGTGAAGAGTACAGGACAGAAATAGGGCCGATGGAGCTTAGCATTCCTGCCATTTACGGCATCGGTGAAAGCCTGCTCTATTTTGTGGATCGCTACGGCAAGCAGAGCATCTACGACGTTGATTTCCGATTCTATGATGACGCGCAAGAGCGCATGGCGAAAGCCGACGTAGGCCTTTATGAGATCGATCACCTCACGCACAACGTGAAACAAGGCAATATGGATCTGTGGTCTGGTTTTTATGAGCGTATCGGTAACTTTCGTGAGATTCGCTACTTCGACATTGAAGGTAAGCTGACAGGCCTTGTGAGCCGTGCCATGACCTCACCATGTGGCAAGATCCGTATTCCAATCAATGAGTCTTCAGATGACAAATCACAAATTGAAGAGTTCATTCGTGAATACAACGGCGAAGGTATCCAACACATCGCGCTTGCTACGGATGACATCTACAAAACGGTGAAAACCCTGCGTGATCGCGGCATGGACTTTATGCCAACCCCAGATACCTACTATGAGAAAGTTGACGATCGTGTAAAAGGCCACCGGGAAGATACCGATCTGTTGCGTGACCTACGCGTTCTGATTGATGGTGCGCCGACCAAAGATGGCATCTTGCTGCAAATTTTCACACAGACGGTAATCGGGCCTGTGTTCTTTGAAATCATTCAGCGTAAAGGTAATGAAGGCTTTGGCGAAGGTAACTTCAAAGCGCTGTTTGAATCGATTGAAGAGGACCAGATTCGTCGAGGAGTATTAGACGATGCATAAATGGATCTCGTTTCCTCATCGGGAGGGTGTGTGCTCTAAACAAGCGCACGCCGATTTTCCCGAAGAGGCAATTTATGAGCGAGAGGCGGGCCGAAGTGGGTTCTTCGGCCCAGCGGCTCACTTTCATCACCAACATGCCCCAACAGGTTGGTCGGAGTGGGAGGGTGATCTGCGCCCTCGCGCTTTTGATTTCACGCTAGTGGAAAAAGCCAGCCAGATAACGCCTTGGGCTGTGCCTCATCTTTTGCACAATGCGGACTGCAAAATTCGTGTGTGGCGCATGGACGAGAAGATGGATTTCTTGGTGCGTAATTCCGACGGTGATGAGCTGCTGTTCATTCATCAAGGCAGCGCCGATCTCTATTGTGACTATGGTCATCTAGAGGTGAGTGAAGGGGATTACGTGATGATCCCGCGCTCGACCAACTGGCGTTTAGAGCCAAGCGAGCCGATGTTTATCTTGATGATTGAGAACACAGACGCGGCTTACTCCTTGCCAGAGAAAGGCATGGTCGGTAATCACGCGGTGTTTGATCCTGCTGTGCTCGACATCCCTTCTATCAATGATCAATTCCGCGTTCAGTACTCAGAAAATCAAACTCAGGTTCAGGTAAAACGCCACGACAAAGTCAGCGTTATTACTTATCCGTTCAATCCATTGGATGCAATTGGTTGGCATGGCGACCTAGCTGTGGTGAAAGTAAATTGGCGCGATATCAGACCGCTGATGTCACATCGCTACCACTTGCCACCCTCTGCGCATACAACGTTTGTTGGCGCAGGCTTTGTGGTGTGCACCTTTGTGCCACGCCCGATTGAGAGCGATCCTGGGGCGTTAAAAGTGCCGTTCTACCACAACAACGATGATTACGACGAAGTGCTGTTCTATCACGCAGGTGACTTCTTCAGTCGCGATAACATTGAGGCGGGCATGGTGACCTTCCATCCGGCTGGGTTTACGCATGGGCCTCACCCTAAAGCCTTTAAGGCAGGGCAAGCGCACAAGAAGAAGTTTACCGATGAAGTGGCGGTGATGATCGATACTCGCCACGCGCTGCAGTTCTCTGATGAACTCGATAGCGTTGAGAACAAAGAATATGTCTACAGTTGGCAAGAGAAGTAAGGGGCAACAAGGATGAAATTAGCAACCAAGAAAAATGGTACTCGCGATGGTCTGTTGATGGTCGTGAGTAGAGATCTTAAACAGTGTGTGCCAGCGACGGAGATTTTTCACGCGATGCATTTGGCGCCAACCATGCAGGTAGCTTTGGATAACTGGGACAGTGTTGCGCCTCAGTTAGAAGAATTATACACCTCGCTTAATACTGGGCATGTGATAGGCAGTGAAGTCTTTGCGCCTCAATATTGTGAATCGCCTCTGCCACGCGCTTATCAATGGGCAGATGGCAGCGCGTATGTAAACCACGTTGAGCTGGTGCGTAAGGCGCGTGGTGCTGAAATGCCAGAAAGCTTCTGGGTTGACCCGCTCATGTATCAAGGCGGGTCAGATGCGTTTATTGGTCCTCGTGACAATATTGAATTTGCTAGTGATGATTGGGGTATCGATTTTGAGGGCGAAGTCGCCGTTGTCACCGGAGATGTGCCAATGGGTGCTAGCGCTAAGCAAGCGCACGATTCTATTCGTCTGCTGATGCTGGTGAACGATGTGTCGCTGCGCGGTTTGATCCCGGCAGAGCTCGCGAAGGGCTTTGGTTTCTTCCAGTCTAAACCCTCTTCAGCGTTTTCTCCGGTTGCCGTTACACCTGACGAGCTAGGTGAACAGTGGAAAGGCAGCAAGGTGCATCTGCCACTGACTTCAACCTACAACGACACATCTTTTGGTTGTCCAAATGCAGGTGTGGACATGACCTTCAATTTCGCTGAGCTGATCGTCCATGCTGCGAAAACTCGTCCACTGTCGGCAGGCACAATCATAGGCTCGGGCACGGTTTCTAATAAGCAAGGGACTGACCACGGCACCTCAATTGCCGAAGGCGGTGTGGGTTATTCATGTATTGCCGAAGTGCGAATGATTGAGACGATTCGTGATGGTAAACCGTCGACTCAATTCATGTCGTTTGGCGATTCGATCAAGCTTGAGATGTTTGATGCAGCGGGTGACTCCATTTTTGGTGCGATTGACCAAAAAGTGAGCCAGTATCGAGCGTTATAATCCACGTAATAGGGTTTCAGTATGAGCGAGAGCATCGTGAACAAGAACATTTTACTTTACGGTTACTGGCGCTCGTCCGCAGCCTATCGAGTGCGTATTGGATTGAACCTAAAGCAACTCAACTATGAGTCTAAATCGGTGCATTTGGTGCGTAATGGTGGCGAGCAGCATGACCCACAATATCGCGCTCTCAATGCCAGTGAATTAGTGCCGGTGCTGGTGGATGGTGACGTTCAACTCAATCAGTCACTAGTTATTTTGCAATATCTCGACGAGCACTATTTATGTGTGAGTAGCCCGGAAGTCTCGCTGATTCCTGATCAAACACCACTGCGCTATCAAGCACTGGCGATGGCTCAGGATATTGCGATGGAAATTCATCCTCTTAATAACCTGCGCGTGTTGCAGTATTTGGAGCGAGAATTGTCATGCGGGCAAGAGGCTAAAATGGATTGGCTTCACTATTGGATGAGCCAAGGGTTTTCAGCGTTAGAAGAGAAGCTGGCCAAACACCGAAAAACACACGGTGATTCGGTGTATAGCCTCACTGATTCGCCTTGCATCGTCGATATTTGCTTAGTGCCGCAGGTGTATAACGCGTTGCGCTTTGATGTTGATATGTCGCCGTATCCGCTGATTAACTCAATTGTCGAAGCGTGTAATCAGTTACCCGCTTTTATTGAGGCGATGCCAGAGAACCAAGCGGATGCGAATGTACCGATGTGAACGAATGGCAACAATTTACGGCTAATTTCGACTGCAATACGATACACCACAAATATCTAAGATGTGTCTGACGTAGTGCTAACAATTTTCATTTCATTTGTAATACAATTAAACATCTTTAAATCAACGAATAAAATGGCTATGAAATCAGTTCTATGTTTTGGCGATTCCAACACTTGGGGATGTTCCCCAGACTTACCGCGTAGATATAACCGTGCAGAGCGCTGGACGATGTTACTTCAATCAAAACTCCCTAATTATGTCGTGATTGAAGAGGGTTTAAACAGCAGAACAACCGTTTTAGATGACCCTTATGAAGCAGGAAAAAAAGGGCTAGATTACCTTTTACCGTGCATAGAAAGCCATCACCCCGATCTTGTTATACTGATGCTTGGAACCAATGACCTCAAATCTCGTTTCAATTTGACTGCCAGTGATATATCTAAAGGGGCTGCAAGACTCGTTCAACTGATACAAAACTATCAACACGGTTTTATGACTAAGCCTGCTGAAGTCTTGCTAGTGTCACCTACTCATGTCCTTGAAGTGAATCCATTAAAAGAGGGTTTTACGAACGCTGAAGCTAAATCAAAGCAGCTAGGACACTATTTTAAACTTCGCTCCCAAGAACTGGGTTGTCATTTCTTTGATGCTGCAACCGAAATCCAACCTTGCCCAAAAGAAGGTATACATTGGCAAGCATCCCAGCATGAAAAGTTTGCTGAGATACTAGCAAAGCGAATCCCCACCATCTTGGAAACCGCTGTTTAGTTATAGCTGCAGGCTTTTCCGAGGTTAGAAAGCCTTATGTTGGTATTTCTAGTCATCCTTTTGCTTTGATATTTTTCGTCCTGGCAAACTATGGTGAGGGTTAGATTGAACGCCGCGGGACAAAAGCTTGTTAAGAAGCCAATAGAATTAAGGTGATGCAAATAATCTCTGCTGCTACAAAGTATTCGAATCACCTAAAAGTAACGATCAACTTTACTCATCCGCTACGCCTTCCACTACCTGTACTTAAATAAGATTCTTGGTATTAAGACGGAACAACCAATTTGTCTACAATGTAGCAATCTATATTGGTAGTGGCAGCAAGGCGTATGAGTTTTGCGTCACGATATTCAATGTCATTATCCCATGCTAATGCAGCTTCTCTACTTGGGAACTGAATGATTATTTTCATTTGTAAACATTGCCCCGACAGTGTCTGACCTTCACTTGTTGCGACCAAAATCTCACCACCATGCTTTGCAACCGTGTTAGCAGTGACATGATTTAACCCAGGGTTGTATTGCGCATAAAGTTCTTCATCCGCAATATCATAATTAACTACATAATAAGCCGTCATTATTATCTCCAATCAACCCGCTATTTGAGTGACAAAGTTCATGTACTGGTTCATATCACCTACCACGGCTTTCTCCATTAATGCCCCAGTCACTTTCGAGTAAGGTTGATTAAAGTGGATATCCCAAACATCCGATTCTTTTCTCCAGTGTTCATACACGGCTAACGTGTCGTCATTGCCATTAATGGTAAACAAATCAAACAACAAATTACCTGTCTCGGTGCGAGTGTGTTGAATATGCTCCTCGAACTGGGCGATTAGCGCTTCACGATGTTCCATTTTTAGTTTGAAAATGAAGAAAATATTAAATTTCTCATCCTCTTTATCTGCTTGCTTCAAGGCCACAGGCGCAGGGGTTGTTTCACTAAGGTTCAAAACCATCGCAGGCTCAACCAAAGCAGTTTCTGTCAGTTTGATGAGTTTTTGAGTGTGTGCCTGCTGTAAGTGTGAATCCAAAGCCTCCTGATTAACCCAACGGTCGTAGGCAAAAAATAGATTCGAATCTTGGTTATCAACATAGATTCGCATCTCCACATTGCCAGCTTCTTGGCTACTCGCCAGTTGGTGCTCCAATAGCTGTTGTTGAAATTCGTCTTCGTATTCTGGCTTTACTGTGAACTTTACAATTTGGTTAATCATTACTCTACACCTTGCTAGATTTTTAATTTTAACTTCAATGACTTATGGGAACTAAACCGTTACGATAACTTTACCTACGGTTCGGCCAGTTTCGACAGCAGTGTGCGCCAGAGCTAAATCTTTAAACTCGAAAATTTGAGATACGTGTGGTTTGATCGAGTTGTTGGCGAGCATTTCAGAAATTTTTGAAGCGTCTTCACCGTTAGATTGAACAAGAAGCGGAGTAATCTTTAAATTTGATTCAAACGCAGTTTTTTGCATGTTATCTGAAGGCTCTCGAATAGTAATTGAAACGAGTTGACCACCAGAACGCAGCACTTGTAGCGACTTTTCAGCGTTTTCTGGACTCACCGTGTCGAACGCTAAATCAATATCATGAAGTACTTTTTCAAAGTCTTGCTCACGGTAATCGATGTGCTCATCTGCACCAAGTGACATCACAAAATCCTTATTTCGAACCGAACTTGTCGAATAAACATAAGCGCCCATCTGTTTGGCTATTTGAACGGCAAAGTGGCCCACGCCGCCAGATCCCGCATGAATTAGAACTTTATCACCTTGGTTTACCCGACCGTTTAATGCCTGATAGGCTGTCATGGCAGCAAGTGTGGTTGCTGCTGCATCGATAAAATTAACGCCCTCAGGTATTAATGCGATATGTGATTCTGGAGAGGCAACATACTCCGCATACGCTTTACCATTTCCTGGAAAATTCACCATACCAAAGACGTTATCACCCACTTTGAAATTGGTGACGTTTGCACCAGCTTCAATCACTGTGCCTGCTATGTCCCACCCCAAAATGATAGGACGCTCTTCGCCATACAAATCAAGTAACGCTTCTTCTGCATACTTCACTTTGGTATCCGCAGGATTAATGCTGATGGCTCGAGTTTCTACTAGTACTTCATTGGCTCTAATTGTTGGCTTTTCTACGTCGTGCAACTGTAGGTTTTCAATGCCGCCTGCTTGATGAGTAATAATTGCTTTCATTGGTTTGTCTCCGTTGGTGAATTCGTAAATGATTATATATATGCCATTATTTGGTATCATCTAGCAGATTAAGGAAATACTATCCTTAAATTCGGGATTAATAGAGAGGCGGATGAAGTGAACTTTGATCTAAAAACCTTAGCGTTATTCTTACGAGTTGTAGAAATAGGAAAAATTGGACGTGCTGGCGAAGACTTTGGGCTTTCAACGACTAATGCCAGCCAAAGAGTGCAACAATTAGAAGCGGAGCTGGGCGTAAAACTGTTCCATCGCTCAACAAGAACCATCACATTGACTCATGATGGTGAAATGTTTCTACCTCATGCCAGACGCATTGTTGACGATGTTGAAGAGGTGGCAAATGTCTTCAAAGGTAGCGAAAGCAATGTTCAAGGGCGATTAAAAGTGGCTGTATCAGCTTCATATGGTCGACATTACATTGTTCCCTTTATCCCTGAGTTACTCGAGCTGTATCCTAATCTTGAATTGGAAATTGACTTTAACGATAAAACCGAGGATTTAATTGAGCATGGCTACGACTTAGCCTTCCGTATTGGTAACTTGTCTTCAAGTAACCTGTTAGCGAGGCGACTGGCTGACAATCCAATTATGCTAGTTGCTTCACCAGACTATATTGAAAAATATGGTGCGCCTGAAAGCCCAGAAGATTTACTCAAGCATCGATGTTTGCCCTTGGGTCATGCTGTCGATTGGGCGTTTATGAGTGCTGACGGGAAAGTACACAAGGTATCTGTAGCAAATCCGATCTCCTTAAACTTAGGGGATGCGGTCAGTGATCTTGTTGAGTCTGGTATGGGGATTGGTATGGCTTCTTACTGGCATGCAGGGCCTTCGTTAAAATCTGGTCGAGTGATTCAAATCCTTCCGGATTATAAGCTTGTGAACGACACAAAAATTTGGGCGGTACGGCCACCTGGCAGAGTTTTACCCGTTAGAGTTAAAGTATTCTTAGACTTTATTGAGAAAAAAATCGTAGATACCAATAAAGTGAGATACGGGGATTTACTGATGTAGTTTGGCTCTTACCTAGAGCACACTAAGACTATTTCTGAGACTCATTAGAATGTAAATGAGCCGGTCAGAATTCGCCCAGAACTAGATATAAGCGAGGCACCTAAATTCCTAATACTGGTTAGCGCTTAGTCGTTAAACCAAGCAACAAGATGATCGATTAAAGCTCTGATTCTTGCGGTTAAATGTCGGTTCTCGGGATATACGGCGTATAACCCCATTGGCTCTACTTCCATCTCTTCGAAAAGCAACGTTAGCTCACCTGATTTGACATGGTTTTCGACGGCGTAATACGGCCCAATTCCGATACCTAAACCACCACGCGACATATTGGTAATTGCCCTTGGTGAGTCTGCATTGAAAGTCCCAGACACTGGGCAAGAGACGATTTGGCCATTGAGGTTAAAATGCCAGTTTTTCGAATCAGTAGAGCTACGAAAAAGCAGGCAGTTATGATCGACAAGTTCTTCAGGATGAGTAGGTAAGCCATTGAGACTTAGATAGTCTGGGGAAGCAAAAAATACCACTCGCATATCTTTCAGCTTTCGTGCCATTAAATTAGAATCTTGCAGCTTACCAAATCTTATTGCAATATCGACGCCCTCTTCCACGACCGCAATATGGTTGTCTGACAGGCGAAGATCGACTTTTACTTCGGGATGCTGCTTTTGGTAGCTTAGCAGCGGTTCTATCAACTCTTTACTTCCAAAGCCTGTGGATGCTGTTAACCGGATAGTCCCTGAAAGTTCTTTTTGACGGTCTTGTACCAAGTCTTCGAGCTCATCAAACTGCTCTAGTATCGGTTGACAACGCTTATAGTAAGCTCGTCCCGTTTCGGTTAATGTCACGCTGCGTGTAGTTCGATAAAAAAGTTGAGCATCCAATCTCGCTTCAAGTTGACGAACATACTTACTTGCTAGCTTCGTACTCAGATCTGATTGCTTTGCTCCTTGAGTAAAGGATTTTTGACGTGCCACATTAACAAAAACCCGCATCGCTTCAATAGTGTCCATAAACTCCCTTTCTCTGCTGACCTCAGAATTATAATTATCTACAAAATGTACATTATTATTGTATATATGGGTAGATTATAACCTATTAAACACCTTATATACTCCTAGCATACACAATCAAACCAGTCCGTTTAGGAGGCTAGAATGTCACATGGTATTCGAATCTACAGTTTTCCATTATCAGGCCATGCACACCGTGTGGAACTTTTTGTAAGCATTGCCAATATTAAACACGAAATTGTTTATGTTGATCTTCCATCAGGAGAGCACAAAAAAGAACCGTTCCTAACATTAAACCCTTTGGGACAGGTACCGGTCATTGAAGACAATGACATTGTCATCAGCGATTCAAATGCCATCCTCGTTTACTTGGCGCGCCGATATGCTCCAGACTTTCTTCCTTCGGATCCTATGCTAGAAGCTGAAGTGCAAAAGTTCTTAACACTAGCCGCTGGTGAAATAGCTTTTGGTCCAGCTGCTGCCCGTCTAATTACTGTTTTTGACGCGCCATTCGATGCTCAGTTTTGTCAAATTGTTGCTGAAAAGGCACTTACCAAACTCGATACTTTATTGGCTAACAAAGACTTCTTGGTTGGTGGTCGACCAACCATTGCGGATATTGCCGTCTACTCATATGTGGCTCATGCACCCGAAGGTAACGTGTCGCTAGACAAGTACCCGAATGTACTCCGTCTGCTAAGCAACATTGAGAATCTTGATGGCTTCAAAGCGATGCCTCGCACAGCTGTAGGGCTCTATGCCTAACACGGCTATTTCGCGTGAGAAGCGTTACGAGGCACGCTCATAAATAGACGATTACACGATCTGAAAAGTGACATCTCTCCCTTTTATAAGGGAGAGCTAATATGCTGGTACGAGTAGGGACGTGATAGATCATCGTTCATTTCTATCGACAGGCTGTTTGCCCGCACATGCTGGACAGCACCGTCAGTTTTTTAATTAATCACCATCCATGACTAGCACGGATTCAGCTATAAACATGGCTTTTTTCGGTAGAAAGCCTCGATGGTTTTAAAGCTCTGAAGCAAGCAAATTAACAACGAAAAAATAAGGGATACTATGTCTTTTTTATCTTATCATCCGGGGGAATTAGCAGCCCAAGACAAAGCGGGAACAAGAGGCGCAGCCGCTGAACTCGCTGCCGGTAAGCGCAGTGCCCTTAGCTTTTCTTCTAGTCATGATGCATTTTTGGCAGCTCAATCATTTGCCGCTTTAGCAAGTGTTGATATAAAGAGTCAGTCTGTGTGGGTAACCCCTTTGTTCGGCAAAGCTGGTGATTTAACGGCTACCTCAGAACACGAAATTTCAATCTCCGCAAGTTGCATCCCAAACTCTGAAATACTTAAATTTATTGAGCCTGGCACGCCTCTTTCATTATTAGGAATTGATTTAAATAGAAGAATAAGACATCGCATTAGCGGCACTTCGCTAACTTCAATGAATCAAGAGAGCCGTGGATTGAATTTACAAGTTGAGGAATATAGCCCCAACTGCCCTAAATACATTAATCGTAGACAAATCATCCATGCATCAAATGAAGCGTCTGCCTTAAACAAAGATGCAAAGGCAGTAATCCGCACTCAGTTAACTCCTGATGATCAAGCGTTTGTTCGGACAATCGATACTTTGTGGATCGGCAGTTATGCACCTAATGTCGGTGCTGATTGCAATCATAGAGGCGGGCAACCAGGTTTTATACGAGTAATATCACCATCTATCATAGAGTGGCCTGAGTATCGTGGTAATGGCATGTTTTTTACCTCGGGTAATTTGGAATCTTGTGATAGAGCTGGAGTTACTTTAGTAAATTTTGAATCAGGTAGCATGATTCAAATGACAGGCCGAGCAACTGTAGATTGGGCACACGATGGGAGTTATGAAGGTGCTTCAAGGAAAATAGTCTTTCACATAACAAGTCTTATCCGAACAGACAATGTTACCAGCCATCGTTGGCAACGCTTAGATTACTCTCCTTATAACCCTGTGGTAGCGGGTGCAGAAATCTTAGATTCTGAAACTGAATATCCGCAAGTGGCAACGTTGGCGAAAATTGTGGACGAAAGCGAGCATGTTAAGACTTTCCGCTTTGTGATACCGCGTCGTATTGCTTTTCTGCCTGGTCAATATGCTACTTTTGAATTTTCCAATATTCCCGATGGTGAACCGCTTGAGGTACGTACTTGGACTCTATCGGAAACTCCTAACAGTATTAATGGCGACAATACATTAGATATTACGGTGAAGCGTGTCCCAAATGGGTTGCTAACGAACTGGTTACACGACCATGCGGAGCTCGGCATGCAAGTTAAATTGCTGGGTGTTCAAGGCGAAATGACTGCAATTCGATTGGACATAGAAACGCAAAAACCGGTCGTTCCTAAACATTTGCTGTTACTGAGTGCTGGCATTGGTATTACGCCTAATCTGGCGATGGTTCGTGGTATCGGCGCATTTTCACTACAAGACAAAACCAACATTACTATGATCCACATAGAAAGAGATGAAAAGCACCTCATTAGCCAATCAGAATTATTACGCCGAGCAATGAATTACCCTAGTTTCAATTACATAAATATCATTAGTAGTCGTCAGGGGCGGTTGACAGAAGATGCACTGGAAAAGGTGGTGCCGAATGCGGCTAGCCAGCAAGCCTATATATGTGGGCCGACTCAATTTATGAGGGATATGACTGAGTACCTAGTTTCAATAGGCGTCCCAGCAGCACAAATTTATACTGAAAGTTTTGAGTTTTGAATTTAGCTGTTCGAGGTTTGAGGCACAGATGGTTGGACAACCGATTGGAACAGCTCAAACCTTGATTGATAATGACAGGCTCGTGCTGATTAGCCCACTTAGATAAATCGAATACGAAGATCAAAAAAACTCCGCGGCGTTAAATTCCACGGAGGACTTTTTATTTCTAAATCATGTTCTTCTAGGTCTCAGCGCTACAGCGAAACAGCACGCTTTATCTCTTCTAGAACCTCGGCGTTAGCGATTGCTCCGAGGTTTTCTACATCTTTGCCATTCACGACCTGCTTCACTGCCAACTCCACCAATTTACCAGAGCGTGTTTTTGGCACGTCGCTGATCGCAAAAATCTGGCTTGGTACATGCCTCGGTGAGCAAGAGGATTTGAGTTTACTTTTGATGGCTGTCAGTAAGTTATCATCTAAGCTCACACCTTGCTGCAGTTGAACGAACAGCCATATTTGCTCATTGCGGTCGATGTCTTTGCCGACTGCTATCGAATCAACAATGCCCTCAATGGTATTCACTTGCTGGTAGATCTCGGCAGTACCAATTCGCACGCCACCAGGGTTGAGAGTGGTGTCGCCTCGCCCGTAGAACAGGTAGCCACCATGTATGCTCTGTGCGACTTCATCACCGTGATGCCACACATTATCAAACCTGTCCCAGTAAGTGCTGTGGTAGCGCCCCCCTGTGTCATTCCAAAAACCAACAGGGAAGTTGGGTAGGGAGTTTGTACACACGAGTTCGCCACGTTCGTGATTGACCTTGTCACCAGAAGAGTTGAACACCTTGATATCGATTCCAAGCCCTGCCTGTTGGCACTCACCGCGATACACAGGCGAGATCGGGTTACCCAATACAAAGCAGCCACAAATATCCGTGCCGCCAGAAATTGAGGCTAAATGCAGGTCTTGTTTGATGTGTTTGTAAACGTAATCAAACTGCTCTGGGTAAAGCACGGATCCCGTCGAGCACAGTGTTCTCAAATGAGGAAGCGAGTGACTGTCTATTGGCGAGAGTTCGGCTTTCTCAATCGCCTCTAAATACTTGGCTGAGGTGCCAAACAACGATACATTCGCGCGCTGTGCCAAGTCCCAAAGTACATTGGTTTGCGGATAAACCGGGCTACCATCAAAGATCACCAAACAAGCCCCGCTGGCGAGCGCAGAGACGTGCCAGTTCCACATCATCCAACCACAAGTGGTGTAGTAGAACATGCGATCGTGTGGCTTAACATCGCAGTGAAGTTGATGCTCTTTTAGGTGATTGATGGTGGTGCCACCGACAGAATGCACAATACACTTGGGTTTGCCCGTTGTGCCAGAAGAGTAGAGTACAAACAGTGGTTCATTAAAGTTCACACGAGTAAATCGAAGAGGCTTTGGTTGATAGTGACTAATGATGTTTATCCAACTTTGGATTGACACACCATGTTTAACTTTGTTCTTCTCCAAATTGCTCTTCTCTAAATCATCACTTGGCTTTAAATAACCGATCTGACACACCTGCTTTAGCTCGGTTAAGTGTTCGATGATTTCATGGTTCTTGTCCGTCATATCGAACGTTTTGCCATTGAAGGTGTAGCCATCACAGGTGAATAGCACCTTAGGTTTCACTTGGCCAAATCGTTCAATCACACTCTCTACGCCAAAGTCGGGAGAGGTCGATGTCCAAATCGCCCCTAAGCTGGTGGTCGCCAACATCGCTATCACGGTTTGCGGTAGATAAGGCGTATAAGCAGCAACCACATCACCTTGTTGAACTCCGTTATCAACAAGCCATTGTTGAACGCTAGAGACGCCTTCACTTAGGGTTTGCCATGTATAACTCTGTTGTTCGCCACGCTCATTCTCAAACCAAATAGCACGTTCATCCGGTATCTCATGCGCCAAGCGCAGCAAATTTTCGGCGTAGTTTACTTGCGCATTCGGAAACCAAACTGCATCGCGATTCGATTTAGGCTGCAGCCAGCGGCTCTCTCCTTGAGTTTTGATGAGCTCTCTTTGTGCGTTATCAATACTGTTCTGCGAGCCCACCATTCCACAAAACTGCCAAACGTTCTGCCAAAACGACTCGGGATGTTCCACGGACCATTGATGGAAATCCGTGTAGTTTTGTAATTCCCGTCCGAGTACGCCCTGCTGAGCAAGGCTATCCATGAATTGGGTTAAGTTGGCGTCTGCGATGCGCTGCTCGCTAGGTTGCCAAACTGGCTTATTGCTTTCGTGCATTCCTTTACCTTTAACAAAAAGTTAACGTTTTCAGTCTGGTATTTAGGTTTTACAAAGTCAAAAGATCAGCAAAATAAGGGGCTGTCGGAATTGTGTAAATAAAATGTTACACGATCGCCTGTTTCGAAAAGTCGCGCAAATTGGCGGATATAACGAGTGGAGATAGGCTTAAAGTGAGACATTCGAAAGGAGGTGTGTAATGACTCAATATCATTCTAAGCCCGTGAGCCAAGAGGGATGGGTTGAGTGGAGCCTCGAAGAAGACGCTATTTGGCACGACTTGGTAAAAAGGCAACTGGACGTCATTAATGACTGTGCATGCGATGCTTATTTGCATGGCTTGACCCTGCTGGATCTGCCATTAGACAGAGTTCCCCAGCTTCCAGAAATAAATAAAGTTCTAATTAAAACAACAGGTTGGCAGGTTCAGCCTGTGCCTGCGTTGATCGATTTCGACCGTTTCTTTGATTTGCTCGCCAATAAGAAATTCCCAGTCGCGACATTTCTGAGAACGCGAGACGAGTTCGATTACTTACAAGAGCCCGATTTCTTCCATGAAATTTTCGGACACTGTGCCATGCTCACCAATATCGATTTTGCGACATTCACTGAGCATTACGGAAAACTAGGCCAAGCAGCAACACCTAAACAGCGCGCCTATCTTGCCCGTTTGTATTGGTTTACGGTCGAGTTCGGTTTAGTAAAAGAAGGCGATAGGCTGAAAATCTATGGCGGCGGCATTCTTTCGTCTCCGGCGGAAACCATGTATGCGCTGGGAGCGGATTTGGCCGTTCGTGAGCGGTTTGATCTGCAAACCGTATTAAGAACACCTTATCGTATCGATATTATACAACCGAAATATTATGTGATTGATAAGCTGTCTGAACTCTTCAAAATCAGCCAGGAAAACCTATTGCAGCAAGCTGATCTAGCGATAGATGAGGGATTATTACCACCACTTTTTGAACCTAAGGAACCAACACATGTTGAATGAACAAAAATGCGAAGCCTGCAGTATCGACGCGATTGCCCTAAGTAAAGACGAACAAAAGTCTTTACTGTTGGAGTTGTCTGATTGGCAGATCATCGAAAGAGACGGTACCCCACAGCTTGAGAAGGTGTTCAAGTTTAAGAACTACAAACAAGCATGGGCATTCAGCAATAAAGTGTCGGAGTTGGCAGAAGAAGAATTCCATCACCCTTCGATCTTATTGGAGTGGGGCAAAGTCACGGTTACTTGGTGGAGCCACTCAATCAAAGGCCTGCACAAGAATGATTTCATCTGCGCCTCACGCTGTGATGTGCTTGCTGTGAGTGAATAGTATTTTGGGTTAGGGGTTACTCTTGCAACCTTATGTGGTGTTATTACCTCATTATTCGGCTCATAAGGTGAGCTGAATAATCACCTTAATCAACTCATGGTATGAGTTGAATAAGCGATACTTTCGTATCATAGGGTGTAACTTCTCCCAAACTAGCTTGACCTGCATCAGTGACTTGCCGCTTTCTCGTCCTACAACCCCCACTATTGCTCATAGTATTGGTTTTATGAGGCTGCTCTATGATATATTTCTCGGCCAAGTGTATTACAGACGAAGGCTAATAATGTCTATCAACCTTTCACTCCTTCCACCCAGCGAGAAAAATAAAATCGAACTGGATAAGCAGGCATCGTTTCTTGTATGGAAACTGAAGCAAGCGAAATGTGGCCCTGAAGCCATTGTTGAAGAAGCAATGAAGCTAGGTGATCCAGAAGAAAAGGCTTGGTTTGAACAGTCTGTAGAAAAATACAAACGGGTAATGGGTGTCGCATAAACGCAGACAAACCTTACCCAGCAAAGCTGTAGAATTGAAATGACACAGTAATTTGCTAGAATTTGCTCCGTTAACTGAATCAGAGAGAAGATCCCGATGGGAAGAAGTTTTGAAGTGCGCAAGGCCTCAATGGCGAAAACTGCAGGCGCAAAAATTAAAGTTTATTCTAAATACGGTAAAGAGATTTACGTACTGGCTAAGAACGGTAGCTCTGACCCAGACATGAACCTACCTCTTAAGCACCTGATTGCTAAAGCGAAAAAAGACCAAGTACCAGCTCACGTTATCGAAAAAGCGATCGACAAAGCTAACGGCGGCGGCGGTGAAGACTTCCAACCAGCTCGTTACGAAGGTTTTGGCCCAGGTGGCACAAGCGTAATCGTTGACTGTCTAACAGACAATGGCAACCGTACTTTCCAAGACGTTCGCCAATGTTTCGTTAAGACTGGCGCGAAAATCGGTGTTGAAGGTACTGTTTCTCACATGTTCGCTCACCAAGCTGTATTCCAGTTTAAAGGCGAAGATGACGAGATCATTCTAGAAACGCTAATGATGGAAGACGTAGACGTGACTGACGTTGAGCTAGAAGACGGTGTTATCACTGTATTCGCTCCAACGACTGAGTTCTTCAAAACGAAGACTGCACTAAACACTGCGTTCCCAGAGCTAACTCTAGACGTTGAGGAAATCACTTTCGTTCCTCAAACGACTACACCAGTTGCTGAAGAAGATTCTGAGAAGTTCCAGAAGTTCTTAGACATGCTTGACGACTGTGATGACGTTCAGCAGGTTTACCACAACGCTGAGCTGTAATCTTTACAGTAACAACAGTTATTAAAAAACCGAGCCTAGTGCTCGGTTTTTTTATGCCGTTTATTCAGAGATAGAAGAACTTAAAAGTGTGACTCTGGGTGTTGGCTGTTTTCTTTGTTTTTGCTTGCAGGCCGAGATTGATCGTTGTTTTCATTTCCCGTATTTGTTCGAAACTACCGGACGAATTTCCCTTGATCATCGTTCTATATTGGCGACATGATCGACCTAGTTGAGTAACCCATTTAGTTCATCATTTCCGGTGAAGTTGAAGTTTCAGGCAATGGGGTCGGCATCGTTTTAGCTTTTGGCTTGCAAATCCATGCTGCGAATTTTCGAATCAATGGCAGTACGGTTAGGTTGAGCGTTAATGCGCAAGGCCAAGCAATAAAGAAGCTTTGCAGCCAAATCGACGGCCATTCGTGGCTGAATCCCATTTTATAACCTGAGATAACTCCAGACATAATCGTTGCCATGGTCAGGGAAGACAAAAGGGCGGTGACCCAAAATTGTTTATTGTTCATGGTATGTTTCTCCCGTGATTTTCTGTTGTTGATGAGATAAGGTTACATATATCCATTAATGAGAAAAATAGGCACGTATAGAAGTATGAATTCCATATTTGGAAACATTGATGATCTGTTTTTATTCTGCGCAGTGGTTGAAGAGGGTTCTTTGCTTTCAGCATCGAAACGTCTGCAATTGCCTGTGTCGACCATGTCGCGTCGGTTAACCGCCTTGGAAGAGCGCTTGAGCATCCGCCTTCTGGAAAAGAAAGGACGAGAGCTGGTGGCCACCAAAGACGGTGAGGCGGCCTTTGCAGCGCTGAGCAGTGGTATGGAATCTTTGCATCAAGGGTTTAGTTGCCTGCTTGAAGAGCGCGATGCGATTCAAGGCAAGATAAAGCTCGCGGTGCCTCATAACTTCTATAGTGGTTTTCTTCGGCTAACGGTTGAGCAATACCTCACTCAGTATCCGAACGTGCAGCTCAATCTCATTTTGAGTCAGCAGCAAGTAGTGCCTGAAACCGATCGTGACTTGTTGATCACGTTTAAAATTTCCGACATGGACGGCATGATTGCTCGACCACTGTTTAAGGCCAAGCATGGCTTTTTTGCGAGCCAAGAATATTTAGATTCTCGTGAAGAAATTAAAAATCCAGACGATCTCGAGCATCAAGAGTGGATTAATGTCGATGATGTGTTTGATATACCGCTCTACAAATCCGATCGCTTAGAGCAGATGGTGACGATTAAACCCAAGTTCATCGTTAATGATATTTATGCCGTTGCGGCCGCAGCGCAAAAGGGGCTGGGTATCGCCTCACTGCCTTTTCGCCATGTTTCTCCAGAAATGAATCTGATTCAAGTGCTCCCTGAGTATCATCGGGGTGATCGCCAAGCGTATTTAGTGTACAAAGAAAGAAAATATCAGCCGAAGGCTTTGACCTTGCTTATCGAAACCTTGATTGAGAGCGTTCAGTCATTCCATCACGATGAGCTGAGTTAAATAAAAAGGAGTAAGAAATGAAAGTAAGTTTTATCGGGCTAGGCGTAATGGGGTTCCCAATGGCAGGCCACCTAGTCAAAGCCGGTTTTGAAGTGACGGTATTTAACCGCACTCACAGCAAAGCATTAGACTGGGCTGATAAACACCAAGGTAAAGCTGCTGAGAGCGTGGCTGAATGTGTAGCCGAAGCTGACGTAGTATTGGTTTGTGTCGGCAACGACGACGACGTGCGCAGCATGACGACCAGTGAAACAGGCGCTCTGGCCGCAATGAAGCCAAACGCGATTCTTGTTGATCACACCACAACGTCTGCGGTTCTGTCTGAAGAGCTTGAAGTGGCAGCGAAGAAAGCGGGTGTTCGCTTTATGGATGCACCAGTGTCTGGTGGCCAAGCGGGCGCAGAAAACGGCGTATTAACCATCATGTGTGGTGGAGAACAAGAGCTATTCAACGACCTTCAACCTGTATTTGAAGCTTACGGTAAGTCGTCAGTTCTAATGGGCAAAGTCGGCCAAGGCCAACGCGCGAAAATGGTCAATCAGATTTGCATTGCAGGTGTATTGAACGGCCTATCTGAGGGCTTGGTACTTGCAGAGAAATCAGGTTTGGATATCCCAACTCTGGTCGATTGCCTTAAAAACGGCGCAGCTGGCTCATGGCAGATGGAAAACCGCGCGACCACAATGGCGCAAGACAAATTCGATTTCGGTTTCGCAATTGACTGGATGATCAAAGACTTAGGTTTCTGCCTAGATGAAGCAGAGCGTCAAGGTATCCAATTGCCATTGACGGAAAAGACCAACAACGCATACAAGGCATTGTCTGCTGAAGGACAAGGCCGCATGGATACGTCAGTATTGATGAAAGCTGTCGTTGAAGAGACGAAGAAGTAGAAGAAACAAAGAAATTGTCCCAGCGAATAAGCAGTAAAGCTTCGTTTAGATAATTAAAAATAGCCGCTGATTAGCGGCTAT
Organism: Vibrio sp. S/42/10; assembly: GCF_029890535.1. Taxonomy (NCBI): domain Bacteria; kingdom Pseudomonadati; phylum Pseudomonadota; class Gammaproteobacteria; order Vibrionales; family Vibrionaceae; genus Vibrio; species Vibrio sp. S/42/10. The sequence goes on from NZ_JAKMZC010000009.1 coordinate 24,507, forward strand.
TTTTGTTTGTGTGAACTTAGGAATGCAGTGAAAGCGTTGGTTCTGAAACTCACCATCGAACAAAACCTTGTCACAAATCTCATATCTTAAGGTGAGCTCGGAGCATTTCCGAGAATGTAAAAACTTTTCCCCCTACAAAGTCATGTCTAATTTTACTCATCCCCCTAAAAATTGTTCCCGACGCCTTCTGATGGATGGAGTCCATCGCTAGAGATTGGTTTGGCCTGTATTGTTCGTTAATAATTACCGCATAAACCAAAACACAGATTTACTCTCTACCTAATTAAGGCTTCAAATCATGACAAAACCATCAAAACTCTTTACCAGTATCGCTTCTGCTTTGGCATTGACCGCTAGTGTTTCAGTATGGGCTGATGAGCAAGATTTTAGTTCGATGCAAATGCAAGGCGTCGAAAAAGTGGATATTCAAGTTGATATAGAAGGTGCTGCGCAACGCTTATCGCAAGCGGTTCAGTTTCAAACTATCTCTAACCAAGATCGCAGTGATTTTGACGAGCAGGCTTTTCGTGACTATCACCAATTTCTTGAAGAATCGTACCCATTAGTGCACAAAACACTCAAGCGAGAAGAAGTCGGTGACCCGCGCCCTTTCAGCTTGATTTACACGTGGAAAGGTAAAGATCCATCACTTGCTCCCGCTATTTTTATGGCGCACCAAGATGTAGTACCAATTGCAGAAGAGTCTCGTGATGAGTGGAAAGAAGAGCCGTTTTCAGGCGCGATTAAGGACGGTTATATCTGGGGTCGTGGCTCATTAGATGACAAAAACCAACTTCAGGCGCTGTTAGAAGCTACTGAGATGAAGCTAAAAGAAGGTTTCCAGCCTGAACGTACCATTTTGTTTGTATTCGGCCACGACGAAGAAGTGGGTGGGCCAGAAGGTGCCAAGCACGCGGCTGATATCATTGAGCAACGTTATGAGAAAATTGCGTTTGTTATGGATGAATCTGCTCCTCTTGTCCCAGGTATATTTCCTGGCATCCGTGAAAACACGGCATTAATCGGCATTGCTCAAAAAGGGTTCGTTAGTCTAGAGATTGCTATCAATGGTGTTGGTGGTCACTCATCACAACCGGGAGAAGAATCGAATATTGTCGCGTTAGCAAAAGCAGTTGAGAAAGTTGAAGCAGCGCAATTCCCTTACAAAATTCATGATGCGGTGAGATACCAATATCGATACATGGGGCCGGAACTCCCAGAAGCGCAGCAACCACTGTACAAAGCCGTAGCCTATGGCGAAAACGACACGGTGACGGACTTAGAGAAAAAATTTATTGATGTGATGTCTAAAAATGAGGTTACTCGCGCCATGCTTCATACTACAACGGCGGTTACTATGTTTAATGCTGGTATTAAAGACAACGTATTACCGCCAGCAGCTACCGCAGTTGTAAACTTTAGACCGATGCCGGGTGACACTCCTGAGGTGATTATCGAACATGTGAAGAAAGCGATCGGCGATGAAAGAATGACCATTCGTGATATCTCAGCATCAACGCCTGCAACCAATGTTGCGGATCCTAGTGGTCCAGGTTATGCCATGTTAGAGAAAACGATTCGCCAAACTTGGGGTAATGATCTGATTGTTTCACCGTTCTTTGTTATTGGTGGTTCAGACTCTAAACACTTCCAAGCGCGAGATTTTGCCCCTGATGTATATACAATGACGGCGATACAATTAGAAAGCGTAAAAGAATTCGAAGGCTTCCACGGCGTGAACGAACGTATCTTAGTTGAAGAATACGGTCGCTCTATTGGGTTCTTCTACCAACTAATGGATAACCTCGAAAGTTTGTAATTTAAATATTATTGACTCATATAAAACGAGACGATGGCTAAGATTTTCTTAGCCATTTTTTCATTAGCCCTTGTTCTAATTAGAAAATATTGACATGAAAAATACATTATTAATGGTTATGGCTTGCTGTTTTAGTTTGTTCACACAAGCTGCTGAAACGATATCTTGGGAGTCATTAAGACCTGTGCAGAATCAGTATCAGGTTCTTTCTCCTGGGAATAAGGCGCTACTTTCTGAGATTTACGCCTACGAGGCTGTTCAAAAAACTCGTCAGTTAAGTCCAATGGAAAAAGATGGATACAATCAACGTGTGGTATTGGCTGAACAATTTGGCTTAAACGTACGTGAGCTGCTTGTACAAAGAACACAACAAACGAACGATATTGTTCCCGACCTTAGTATTAACGATATGAAATTAGCCGGATTTTTAGTACCGCTCGAAATGGAAGGTTTAATAGGAAAGCAGTTTATATTGGTGCCTACCGCAGGGGCTTGCATTCACACACCTCCCCCACCTGTAAACCAAACGATTTTAGTCGAATTTCCAGAAGGCCATGAATTACAAAGTTTATACACACCAGTATGGGTGACAGGGAATATTAAAACAGGGGCGGTTGATACGTCGGTTGCACTTTCTGATGGCAATCAAGATATTCAAACTGGATACGTCATTGATGCGTCGGATATTGAGCTGTACCACTAAATCTGTTCAACGAATTTAGAATATAAAATGGTGACTAACGGGGGAATCGTTAGGTTCAATCGGCTCACTATGTACTGTCTAACTCACTTATCTTCATGCTCCCCACTTCGATCTTTGAGGGGGGCAATCCATCGGAGGCGATGAGGTGTTATTCCGTTTTCCTTATACCGTATCTGTATTAACAAAGGCGACTGACTCGCAGCTTTTGCATGCAGTCCGCCCTACAGCACTTATATACCAATAGGAAAACCAATATGAAAAGCTTAATCGCTATATCCATAGTAACGGCTCTGTCGGCAGGCTCAGCGTGTGCTAATGAGATCGTTAATGAATCATCCACAAATGTAGATGTTTACAACACTCATGACTTTTTTTTGAAAAAAGGCAATCGAGTTAAACTTCAGTTTCCTATCGAGCAATCCAAGTTTGCTTGGCAGAACCTAAGTCGTTTCTACCCTACCGCTCAAATAGAACGGGATGGGCCTGTCTATCAATTCCCATATCAAATTGACCAAAATATTGGCGAAATATCAGCGACTGTACACGGTGAAAGCAAGACTCTAAACGAACATCTCAATTCCTATCCTGTCGATGCTTTTCTTGTTGTTAAGAACGGAGAGGTTGTCTTTGAGCGTTACAACACGATGCGAAAAACAGACAAGCATAATTGGTTTTCAAACTCGAAAATTACAGTAGGTATCGAGCTGGCTAAATTGGTCAACGAGGGGCAAGTTAACCCAGGAGACCCTATTTCTAAATACATTCCTGAATTAAAGGGATCTGACTGGGACATGGTATCCGTTTCTGATACTGCAAATATGGCGACAGGCTTGAACGCAACAGAGCATGATGAGCCAGAGGCAGACTCACGTATAAACCCAGAACAACCTTGGTTTAAATGGGCGGTTTCCATTGGCGTGTTTGAAGGTCAAGGCAACCAAAGCCCACTTGAAGTACTTGCTGAAATGAAGCGAAGAGCACCGGGCGGAAAAACATTCGAATACAATTCAATTAATACGTTTGTTCTAGCTCGGCTTATTGAGAACGTTCGTAACTTACCCATGAATGAGATTGTCAGCCGTGATATGTGGCAGAAGATGGGGGCTAATAATGACGCTTATACTGTCGTTTCTCCACAAGGGGGATACCCTTTAATGTTTTTCTCAATGAATACCACAATTGAAGATATGACTAAATTCGGCATGTTACTTACTCCGTCCGCCATAAAGTTGGGTAATGGTGGAGTTAGCAAAGAAGTCATTACGTTAATTCAAGACTCTGGTAACTCAGAAGCTTACGGTGGTGGTTATGTTGGCAAGATGATGGAAAACTCTTTCTACAACGACACAAACATCAAGAATGGTTATCAATTTGATGCAATCTTTGAGGATGGCGACTTATTCAAGGCAGGTGTTGGCGGTCAAGGTGTGTATATTTCACCAGAAAAAGACTTAGTTATATCTTTCTTTTCAACCAGTAACGGTAAAAACCAAGAAGAAACTTATGCTCGTGAGATTGCGAAATATTTTAGCCGCTAATTATGCACGATGATTACCACCTAATGTGACCAATCATTGATAGATTTGAACATTGAATAAGTTTTATCTTTTTTGTAACGCCAGTCGCCTGACTGGCGTTTTTTGTTTGCTGAGTTTGGTTATTGATTCCTTGCGAGCGGGTGATTAAGCATCACGAAACCTTTAGGTTATTTATCTACAGCACTATCCATTATCGCTGTAGTAACACTGTTATGCGTTTTAGGCTCGTGGTTAAACACCGATGTCAGAGCCTAAATAAGTTTACGTCATCATATAGATACGACTTGTTTGAGCTTCTTCCCGTTACTCATTGCATTCAGACGATACATTCGCTCCTCTTACCCTATACTCATTGGCAATACACGTAGGGTTAGGATGCAGTGTAAGTTCAAGAGAGGCTTCGTTTGAATTCACTTATCTTGATGGGTTTAGGTATGCACTAGCAAACGTAAACAGTTAGATATCAATCAATAGAAGCATCGAATTCGCTCGCTGGAATAAGGTTTTGAGTGTTGAATCAATACGGGATGTAGATGTACTTGATAGAGATAGAGATAGAGATAGAGATAGAGATAGAGAGTCAGTTCAAGGTAAGGCCGAACTGAATAGTAAATCGTGGCTATTTTAATAGAGAAAAGTGAGAGGATGTAAGAGAAACAAAATTTAAAAAAGGCGAATCTCTCGATTCTCCTTTTAACGTATGATGGTTTTTGATCGTTTTAGAAGAATACTTTGTATTGGAACCAAACCACGGTGTCGTCAATGTCTAGTTTTTGAGTGGTTGATTCCATGCTTCCATAAGTATTTTCAACCTTGACTTGTCCCCAACGTGTTTTGTCTGGCGAAAAAGGAGTTGCTGCCAGTAGGGTGGTTTTAACAGTACTCGTTTCAATATCACCATCCATGTACGTAAATTCTGGGTAGGCTGCAAAATAAGTACCATCGGCGCCTGGCTTCCAAACTGCATAAGCAGCAGCCATACCACCTACGATACTATTGTCTGTAACACCAAAGGCACTTGTTGTGCTGTCTGAATATTCACCGCCCATTACTGCTGCACGGCCGAAAAAGGTCAGAGAGTCGATTGGAGTTCTGAAAATAGCGACACCACCTACTGCAGCAGTAGTAAAGCTTGCATTATCAATGATATCTAATGATGCGGCTACGCGAGGTGTAATAGCATTATTTATGTTGAACACATGGAAATATTGAGCTCGGCTGTCTTTATATTTACCTTCATTATCCATCGAACCTTCCAATGTGAACATAGACATCTGTCCGTTGTCATAAGCGTATGATAGTGCTCCTGATAGTTTTAGGTCACCTTTGTTATTGGTTGCAACATACATATTAGAGCTGGCACGAGTCATATCGGATGGATCGACTTTTTGAGTATCATCGCCAGCAAATGCAGAAATAGAAATGGTAGCAAGTAAAGCAGTAGACAAAGCGGTCATTTTTAGAGTGTTCATGGTACGTTCCTGAGTTATTTAAGTTAAGTTGCCGAAGCAATGACGCAACTTTACATAAGGTTTTTAGACTCATTAACTCTCTAGCGATGGGCTCGAACCATCGCTGCCATCTAAGCAGCGTCAGGAAAGGGGGTGAGCTCGGTTTCTCGTGGTGAAAAATATATCTATTCGCCTGTTTAAAGTGTATTTGGGAAGATATTTTGAATTGAAATTAGAGCGTGATGATAGAAATGTGTTATTTGATAAGAGAAACAGACGCTGTATTGGTTAATGTAGACTCTGGTGGTAAGATTTATTATCGAATATGAAGACTCGCAGGGCATGATATGAATTTTAGTCTTGAGCAACTAAATACTTTCGTTGCGGTATATGAACAGCAGGCTTTTAGTAAAGCTGCGATAAAATTAAATAAGCACCGAACAACGGTTGCACAAGTCATCACGAGTTTAGAAGACCAGTTAGCGATTACTCTATTCGATAGGTTGAGCCGCAGTGTTGAACCCACTGAAGATGCAGTTCTCCTTTATCATTACGCAAAGCAAATTCTAGAGCAGGCTAAAACTCTTGATAGATTTGCATTAAGTCTTTCATTTGGCGGGCTAGAATCGGTGACGATAGCCTATGCGAGCTTTTTACCTCATCACGTTGTTTCTAAAATTCGTCGACAGCTTTATGAAGACTTCCCATCTATGCGCGTTAATTTTTTGGTCAGAACGAAACCAGAAATAAAAGCAGGGATTGAAGACGGAAGCATCCATTTTGGGATTGTGAACATATACGAAAGCAAAGTGATTAATAGTATTGATTTTACTTTCTTGGGGAATATGCCTTTTGTTCCATTTGCTCATGCAGGAAGTGAATTATCGGCTAAGCCTTCAAACGAAACGCTCTCAACGATGAAATCTTTACGCCAGTTTGTACTCAAATCTATGGTCGATGATAAAATGACGGAGAAGGTTGTCGTTTCTTCAAAACATGAATATGTTGATCAATTAGCGGTCATTATTAAGCTTGTCCAAGATAATTTTGGTTGGGCTCTTTTACCAAAGTCGATAATTGAGTCTGAATATGTGACTGAAAATTTGGTAGAGATAAAATGTGACGAGATCAAACAAGAAATAATGGTTCCTATATCCCTTTGGTGTCCACATTCAAAACAAATTGCTCAGGTAAAAAAATCGATCATCAAGGTCGCTGATTATTATATAAACAAATCAGCGTACTAAAAAATGGACACTTTATTGGGATGAATTTATCAGGCCATAGAAGTATTTATCTTGATGAGCGATCTATTATGAACTCGTTTAGGGCACTTTGAGTCATAAAGCGCCAAGAGTTAAATATTGGACTATCCAAGTTCTGGACATAAATGAGCCAGTAAATTTCCTAAGTTAGCAATTGACCAATCACTTTTTGTATGGGAGAAAAAACGGGGTTTTGGAAAGCTAGTATGATGAATAAAATCGCGTCACACCAGTAAAAAGGTTTGGTCTAAGAGGATTGAGTAAACCTAATTTAAATTAATGAAAATATTATTGAATTTGTCTAAGTCAACAATCTCATTATCTTCAATCCATAAAAAGAAATTACTCTGCCACCTCTGAGTTTTCTTTGCTGAATCGGAAAAAACTTTAGATTTTAACTCTCCACGGCTTGAAGTCCACGGCGGAAAAACTCTGAAAGCCATTTTCCCTTTAGCTTTGTTTGAGGTTACAACTCCCTTATTAACCAAAACAGTTAACGGGAAGATATAAATACCTCTCTTCGATATGTCGCAATCACTAACCTCAACAAAAAGATAATCTAAATCATGTTCTTCGTAAGGCATCGTTCTTCTCGGATCGGTACTATTTTCATCAGGTCTCTTCCATATTGATAGAAAATTACCTGGTCTATCTGGTGTAACATTTCCCTTTCTATAAAGTATTTTTTTTCCATCTATTGAGAACTCAAGAGCTTCATACTTACTATTCTGAGGATATCGATCTAACACGACGGGACTGGTTAACTCGCATCCTTTAGATATGAAGTTATGACGTATAAACACACTTACCTGATTAAGATACTTATACTGAGACAAAATGCTCCCCCTTCAAAAAATTCGATCTAACATAGTACACGTTAATGAGCCGTTATCTAATGAAGAAAGCCACTCAAGTATTCAAAAGTTCGAAAAGCAACCAGTAAGACAGAGCTTTAGTCTACTTATGCAATTAAGCTCCTATCGCGCTGTAATTCTTCACGTGTTGGCAACTCATCCAGAAATTTAGGTAATTTTTTGTTGAAGCCTGTTTTTTCAAAGCCAAAGAGAGAAAAATAGTAGATAGCTCTTACTAGAGTTTCCGAACAAAAATCAATGGCACAAAAATCCAATCTCTCATCGACTGATGAGCCATGAACGATTTTTGAACGAGCTTTGTAGAGTTTTTCTGCTTTGTCTTCAATCAAATCACTAAGTCCATTGTGAGTGATGTTTAAATGAGTAACTCTTCGTTTGAAGACCTCTGTAAGTTTATCTTCGTGAAAATTGACCAGTGCTTCCATTGAGCTGACGAGCTTTTGTATTTGCTGATAGAAGTTAGGTTCTCTGGTAGCATCCCCATACCATAATAAAGCTCGCTCTAAACGCTCGACGACCCTTTGACTTGAAAAATTAGGTGTTAATAGTAATTCAGGTATCTGAAATACGGTGTCTATATAGTTTGTTTCACAAGCTCTACTCTCATGAAAAGCTAGCCAAAATTGTTCTGAATCGGACTGGAAAGAGTGAAAATTACGAGTTGTCGTTTTACCCATGTTATTTCTATCTTTTCCTACTCTGTAAAAATCAAACAGGTGATTATTTCTATCATTGGACGCCAGTAGCGGGATGGCTTGGGGTGATAATCTAGTGGCTAAAAGCTTCAATGCGTTATATGTAGCATCTCTAGCTCTTTCCGCTAGTTGTCGTGATAGTTTCTTACTGCATTGTGTTGGTACAGAGACTTCTAGATAATAGTTATAGTTATAGTTATAGTTATAGTTATAGTTATAGTTATAGTTATAGTTATAGTTATAGTTATAGTTAAATGTTCTCGTATCTTTAAAATGGGTTAGCTCCTTTTCCGTCAGAGCAATCTCGTATGCAGGCACTAATCGAATATTTTTGCTTATTTGTAACTCATTGCTCAGGTTAAACATCGTTACTGGGAACTGATAAACAGAGCGCATAAACTCTTTTTTAAAGGCCCACACTCGACGACTTATAATGTTTTTTAACGTTTGAAATTTAACATCGAATTGCTCTCCGTCATGTATCATGCATTGAGCAAAACCATCCAAATCAGAATTAGCATACTCGTATACTATCTCTTCAATAATAGGGTTTAGTTCATAGGATAAACAATTGAGGTTTCTCTTATGTATAAGCGTCGCTAATTCTCGGATTAGAGATAGGGAGCACGATGAATGGTGCAACTGATAAATGCAAGGTTCCTTACTTTCCCATTTTTCTCTCATTTCTTCCTTTAGGTCATTAGGAGCATCAATCCATGTCAATACTGCATTGCCCATTTTAACCTTTTGGTAGTAAGCCTCAGGATCATCTAACCAGACTTTATGTGTACGAGCTAGTTCTTTTAACAGCTTTGAAAATACCTCACACTCACTTGCTGATAGTTGCATCAATACCCACCTTAATTTATTAGTTGCGGTCATTTAGATAAAATACTGACATTATGAAAAGTAAGTCAAATGATACTTAGGTGTAGTTGTGTGCTCATTCGGTCGAAACACGGAATGGGGCAGAACTGAGTCAGCTCTGTCCAAGGCCTGAAATGGGCAATATCAGATTATGTTTTGATCCATCCATTTTATTCTTTCGCTACTCTTTCTTTTTTGAATTTTCCACTCACGCCCCAGCTCAACCATTCGCTCCTCGTAATGACCATTCGTCGCATTGATAAAACTGCATGACAAATTCTAGTTAACCTTTCAACGTCAACATTTGAAAGGGATTAGAAATCATGACTACTGCAAACACGACTTACTTACTTACTTCTCTATTTAAGCGCTCATTTTTGATTGGGCTTGTTTCCTTCGCTCCTACGTTAGCTTTAGCTAACCCAAGTTCAGACGTGCTTGATATCTACAACCAAGCCGCGCAAGGCAATGAAGACTTGGTGGAAGTGGCTTACGAACGCCTGAACGACACGCTACAACAAGATGGTGCTACGCCACTAACCTTGGTTTACCTAGGCAGCACTGAAACTTTAATGGGACGTGATGCATTCTTGCCTTGGAACAAGATGAAGTATGTGGAGAAGGGCTTATCGACAATTGATAAATCACTGGTGCTGCTTAAAGACGAAGTCCAACCGATTCATGAACAACCTCGCGTTCAAGGGTTGCCAGATTCTTACCTAACTCGCGCCATGGCTGCGGTGACTTACACCTCTCTGCCAGACATGTTTAACCACTTTGACCGTGGTTATGACCTGTTCCTCTCGTTACTCGCGGAAGATGATTTCCAGCAACAACATTTCGCAGCGACATCCTGGATTTACCGTTACGCCATTACCGCATCGCTTCGCGCTGAAGACTTCAAACAAGCACAAGTGTGGCTTGAAAAAATGGGAACTGCTGATGCTGGCAATATCGAAACTATGACTGCGAAGGCGCTCATTGCAAATGCTAAATAACGGTTTACTAAATCTCATTAACGAGCTGGTCTTCAGAGGACAATGAAATGATCGAATTTAACAGTATCGGCAAAGCGTATGTGACTGGTGGTCAAAGCGTAGATGCACTCAAGGGCGTTGATGGTCAGATCCAACGCGGTGAAATGGTGGCGCTATGTGGGCCGTCGGGTTCAGGAAAAAGCACACTTTTGAATATTCTTGGTTTATTGGATATGGATTATCGAGGGCAGATTAATATTGATGGCCAACCGTATCCGACAGAGCAAATCGCCGCTGCACGTTTTCGTCGTCAGTCGCTGGGTTTTGTGTTTCAGCGATTCAATCTGGTTCCTGTAATGACTGCGCTTGAGAATGTCGCTTACCCATTGATGTTGAACCAATGCTCAAAGCAAGAACAGCAGAGCAGAGCGCAAGACATGTTAGAGCGTGTTGGGCTAGGGGATTACGTTAATCATCGTCCAGACAACTTGTCTGGAGGTCAGCAACAACGTGTCGCGATTGCCAGAGCACTGATCCACAACCCAAGCTTAGTGATTGCCGATGAGCCGACCGCGAGCTTAGATAGCCACACTGCGAACCTTGTGATCGACATTATGAAAGAGCTTGGTCACGAAATGAGTACGACTTTTATCGTCGCAACGCACGACCCAAGAATGGCGCAGCGTTGTGACCGAGTGATTGAACTTATCGACGGACAATTGGCTCCACAAGCCACAGCAACGGAGACGATCTCATGGGCAAGTTAACACAAAGAATGAGCACGTTTTTACTTCCAACTTCGGTGCGTTTGGCGTGGCTTAATCTATTAAGAAATGGTCGACGTAGTTTGTTGTCGGTGTTGATCATCGCCATTGCGGTATTTGCACTGACCAGTGCTGGTGGTTATGGGCTTTACACCTATGAGTCACTGAGAGAATCGACTGCGCGTGATACTGGCCACCTTACTTTGAGTACGCCAGGTTATTTTGAACAAGATGAAGACATGCCGCTGAGCAATGGTCTGGATAACGTACAAACGCTAACCAAGAGCATTATCGGTGATAGTGACGTGCGTGGTGTGCAGCCGCGAGTCTATTTCAGTGGTTTGGTGTCTAACGGCAGTAAGTCGACCATCTTTATGGGAACGGGTGTCAATGAGCGTGAGTTCGACATGAAAGGCCCTTTCCTTGATGTGCGCAGCGGGCAAACCCTGTCGGATGTGAAATCCCCAAGATACGATAGCCAAGAGCCACAAGTGATGCTGGGTACTGACTTGGCTCGTAATCTTAAAGCTGCGGTAGGAGATTGGGTGACTCTGCTCGCTACAACAAGTGACGGTGCTTTGAACGCTTTTGATTTTAAGGTGCAGGGCATCTACTCGACAGGCGTGCCAGAGTTGGATAAGCGTCAGCTGTATGTTCATATCACTGCCGCTCAAGAGCTTTTGGCCTCAGACAAAGTCAGTACCTTATCGGTGTTCCTATTTGAAACAAGCAAGACCTCGACCGTTCAACAACGTATCCAAACTGCTTTAGATCGAAATAGCGCTAGCCAAAGCGAACAAGGATCAGAGATCGAGATCACTCCATGGCAAGATCGCGCGTTTTTCTATACCAAGGTTAAAGATCTTTACGACCGGATCTTCGGCATCATGGGTGCAGTGATGGCGTTGGTAGTGTTTGTGTCGTTGTTTAACACCATGACCATGTCGGTGACCGAACGCACTCGTGAAATTGGCACCTTGTCAGCACTCGGCAGTTACCCTTCTGAAATCGTGGCGGGTTTCTTAAAAGAGGCGGGACTACTGGCGGTGATTGGTAGCATGATTGGCGCGCTAGTGAGTGGCTTAGTGTCGGTGTTATTGCTGGTGGTTGATATACAAATGCCACCACCTCCGGGTCGAACCGAAGGTTATCCACTCAACATTTACTTCTCATTGGAACTGGTTGGTTACGCCACTTTAGGTGTGCTGACGATATGTTTGCTGGCTGCTTATTTCTCTGCTCGCAAAGGCGTGAATAAGCCAATCACGGAGGCACTCGTTTATGTGTAAATTAACTCGTTCATTCAATATCTTGGCTTGCGCGTTGGGCTCTGTTTTGGCTCTGGTTCTAGCATCGACACCAAGCTGGGCTGTCGATTCACAACAAGTCACTGAGATGATTGCCAAAGCGGATAGCTATCGCTTGAACAGCGAACAGGCGTCTAAGGTAGTGTCTTTGGTGGCGCTATATCAAGACGAGCAATTGGATAAAACGCGAGAATACAATGTCTACACAAGGCCAAATCGAGAGTCATTAGTCGTCTTTAAATCAGCTGTTGAGGCAGGTCAAAAGATGCTGATGATTGAAGATAATTATTGGTTACTGATGCCGAAATCGCGCCGCCCAATTCGTATCACACCAATGCAAAAGCTATTAGGTGAAGCGTCGGTTGGCGATATCTCGACGCTGACTTGGAGCGAAGATTACCAAGGCGAGTGGGTTGCCGATCAGCAGGTTGAGATGCCCAATGGTGAACAGCTCGATACCCATCACCTAAAGCTCGCGGCGAAAACTAAGGGTGCCAGCTATCAATCGATTGATCTGTGGTTAACGGCAGACCGAGCGTTTCCAGTTAAAGCGGATCTGTATCTGCGTTCAGGAAAGCTGGCAAAACAAGCTTGGTTTACTGAGGGCGTGCGTGATGGTTTACCCACAGTGGTGTCGATGACCTTGCTCGATAAGATTCAACCAAGCAAGAAAACCGTGATTGAGTACCGCAAAGTGATTGAACAAAGCTTGGAAGACAAATATTACAACCCTGCTTATTTATCGCGTAACAGTGTTTCTGGTCTGTAGGTGGACGTCATGAAAGCGCCCAATCGCCGATTCCACATAAAGTCTTCAATCACTACTTTGCTTGCTTTGTCTTGTGTGAGTAACACGATTCAAGCAGACGATCTGAGCTTGGCCTGGGATTGGCAACTGAGCGCTGAGTCGGTTGAATCGCGAGAATCGCCATTCAGTCCTTTAGCATCAGATAATCGTCAGTCACTCAATGGTTTGCTGGATCTAGAGGTTGGCTATGGCAATTGGCTTGGCCTGTTTGCCGTGAAAGCCAACGATATTCTAAGCAACAACCCTCAACAACAAGACGCGAGCTTTGAGTCTGAATTCATTGTGCGTGAGTTGTTTTGGCAAGGTGGTGTTGAGATGTCGAATTCAGTAATCGGTGACCACTATCTTGATGTGACGCTTGGTAAGGTTCGTTTGGATTGGGGGGGGGGTTATGGCTATCGGCCTTTAGACATCATCAAACCTTATCGCCAAAATCCTGTGGGTATTGTGGTTGAAGAAGGGGCGGGAGTCGCTTCGGCGTCACTGTTCGATATGACGGGCGAGTGGACATTGCTTTACAGTGATTCGTCATGGACTTCCCAAGATGTAAATGAATTCGAAAAGCAGAATCAGCAACAAGGGCTTGGGATACGTCGTTATAACTTAGTGGGCGATCACGAATATCAATGGGTCGCTTATTACGATGATGTACGCCACGGCTTGCTCGGGGCTAGTTTGGTTTCGGTATTAAACCTCGCGTGGGAGTTTCACGGTTCTGTGGTTTATCAGCGACAAAGCCTAGGCTACAGTCAGCCGAGCTCAATGCTTAAACCGGTTTATCTAGAAGAGCAGGGCGAGGCTTATCAAGCGTTGGCAGGACTAACATGGGCCAATGACTCGGGGCACAATGTGGTTCTGGAATATTGGTTTGATAGCCGAGCTTGGAGTAACTCTGAATGGCAAAGTGCGATAGAAAGTGCAGTGTCTTTGTCGGTTAATCCGATGACAGCTTCGTTGGCAGGTTCTTATGCGCAAGGCTATCAGCACGCCAATTTAGTTCAACACAACATCATGTTTCACTGGTCTATGGATTCGACACATGGCTGGCTTGAAGATATCACGCCGACATTCGACGTCATGTTATCTCCACAAGACGGCGGCTTTATTGCAACGCAGTGGCTCAACTATCAGGCTTTAGATAATGGTAATTCATCGTTGGATTTGGAACTTGCTGCACGCTTTCTAGAAGGTAAAAATGATTCTGCTTACGCCAACTTACCTGATAGTCATATGATTCTCTTAAATATCAAAGGACGATTTTAATGAACACTTCTTCAAACAGTCGGTTTTCATGGATTAAAAGCTTCGCGTTCACCACGCTATTTTGTGTTCTTATTGCGATTACAACCCATACGATTTGGGGCGGTGGATTAACGGTTAACCTGGCAATCAGTTTTGGCTTTGGCTACAGCGCGGTGGGTTCTTCTTTCATGTTGGTTAAGTTGTTCAAGAGAACATCCCGAACGCTTGAAGTGGGGATCTCAATGGTGTTCGCGATGACGGTTGGTACCTTGAATGCGCACTACTGGTTGAACGGATATTTCGGAGCCAATATCTCGGACCTTAAATCTGTGGTGTTGCTCGGTGTGATTTTCTGTTCGGTTTGCTATTACTATTTCTACACCCGAGAGCAACAGTTACGTGCCGACAACGAATTGGAAGTAGCCAAACGTCGTCAGGCCGATCAAGAAAAGGTGGTGGTGCTAAGCCAGCTTAAGCAATTGCAAAGCCAAATTGAACCGCACTTCTTGTTCAACACACTTGCGACCATCAATGTATTGATTGAGAGTGACAGCACGAAAGCCAAGTTGATGCTCGAAAAACTGACTAACTTGTTGCGTGTGACTTTGAAAAACAGCCGTACTGAGCAATCGACCATCGCACAAGAGGTCGACTTGTTAGACGCATATCTTAATATCCAAAAGATACGTTTGGGTGAGCGTTTAGCGTTTTCTATTGAAACACACGAGATTAGCTATTTGCAGGTGATTCCCCCGTTCTTGATTCAACCTTTAGTCGAAAATGCACTCACGCACGGCATCGAGCCCAAAGCCGCAGGTGGTAAAGTGAATATCTGCATTACTCAACAAGCACAGCTGCTAAAAATCGAAGTTTCAGACAATGGCGCTGGGCTAAAAACGCCTTCTGCGAATACGGGGCACGGTGTTGGGTTGAGCAATATTCGTCAGCGAATAGAAACTCTTTACGGTGAGAAAGCTAGCCTGACGATCACTGAGCAAGCTGAGGGTGGGGTGGTATCGACGATCTTATTACCGCTCATAAGCGAAACTGGCTCCGAGAGCGATGAGCCGAAACTCTAAGAACAGCAACTAAAAACAGACGATTTACAGTGTGAATTTAAAGGAATAATAATGACTAACCCAGCAGTAAAGCCGAACGTAACGGCAATTATCGCAGACGATGAAGCACTGTTAAGGCATCACCTAGACAAGAGCCTTGCTGAGGTTTGGCCTGAGCTAGAGATTGTCAGCAAGGCAACAAATGGATTGGAGGCGATGCAGAGTATTCAGCAGTTTGAGCCTGATGTGGTCTTTCTTGATATTCGTATGCCGGAGCTGGATGGTATCTCGTTGGCGAAACAATTGAACAAGCTAGATTCGCCGCCCTTGGTGGTTTTCATTACCGCTTATGATGAATACGCAGTTAAAGCCTTTGAGCACAATGCGATGGATTACCTGCTTAAACCGATCAATGAAGAGCGCTTACTCGCTACCTGTAAGAAGGTGCAAGCGCGTCTGTCGAGTAACCAAGCGCAATCAGGTATTACGCCAGAACAACCGAATATCACGGCGTTAATGGCTCAGCTTCAACAGTTATCACAATCGACGTCACAGCAAATGCTGTCTCCTTCTCAATCTCAGAAAAAGCATCTCACTTGGCTCAAAGCCAGCGTTGGGGAAGACATCCACCTTATCGCCGTTGATGATGTGGCTTACTTCAAAGCGGAAGACAAGTACGTCTCGATATTCAAAAAAGGCCAAGGCGGTTCGTTAGAGGAGTTTATTCTTCGCGTATCACTAAAAGAGCTGATCGCCCAGCTTAATCCTGATGAGTTTTGGCAGATCCATCGTTCTGTCGTGGTGAAAGTCTCGGCCATTGATAAGGTGAAGAAAGGGCTCTCAGGTCAAATGTCGGCGTATGTATCAGGCGAGAAGCTACCTATTAGTCGAGCGTCGCAAGTGCTCTTTAAAGGGATGTAGCCATTGATTTTAAAGGGACGTAATAAGTTCTTATCAAAACGCCATTTTAAACGAATACTGTCGATTTTTTATAGCGCGTGATGGTTTATAAAATGAGGATGCAGATCACAAAGATATTCATCGGGTTAAATATTAAATAATAATCATTAATTCAATCTGTATATTGTTGATGAATGACATTAAGAGGTTGTTATGAAAATATATTATTTAGCGACGGCACTATGCCTTACCTTAGTTGGCTGTAGTTCAACATCAAATATCACCGAAACCTTAATCCAGCCGGATCCGGCATGGACATCAGGCCAGCTAGAAAATGGTCTTACCTACCATGTTTATCCAGATCATGAAGAATCCGTATCTGTTCGGTTAGTCGTGCACGCGGGTTCGTTCCAAGAAACTGACCAACAAGAAGGTTATGCTCATTTCTTGGAGCACATGGCATTCAATGGCAGCAAGAATTTCTCTCAAAATGACGTGATTCGCTTATTTGAAGATGCCGGCGCTAGCTTTGGTGCTGATATTAATGCTTATACCTCTTACCAAGAAACCGTATACGAATTAGATTTACCAGATAATACACAATTAGAGCAGGCTTTAACCTGGCTGCGTGATGTCGGTGATGGCCTTGAAATCGCCGATACGGAAGTAGAAAAAGAGAAAGGCGTTATTATTGGTGAATTTCGTTATGCACGCTTAGATGATAAACCATTCGCAGAGCAGTTCTTCGATCACTTTATAGAGGGCAGCCAGTATGAAGACCAAGATGCATTGGGTTCCAAAGGATCTGTGCTCAACGCGACTTCTCAAGGGATAAATAGCTTTTATCAGACTTGGTATCAGCCCCAAATTGTCGAGGTGATTGTCTCGGGTGACATTGACAAAAAAACGGCTATTCCACTCATTGAAGCGAAGTTTTCTAGCTGGGAACGTGGTGAAACACCAAAGCCAGGAAAACAAAGAATCATAAAGTTCAATGACGGTGATTATATCGAGTATGCAGAAGGGGAAACCCCAAGTATTTCTTTGATGATCAACCGAGGTTCAAGCGAGATAACGACTCGCGAACAACAGCATCAACTTTGGCTCGATGAAACTGCACAACAACTGATTCGACAACGACTCAACACCAAGTTCAATGACGCGGCCTTAGCGACTCAATGGGTGGTGGCTGAACATTACTCAATGGAATATCAGCGCTATTCATCGATCAGTGTTGGTTTCCCTGTTGGTGCGCGTGAGGTGACTCAAGAAGAGCTTATCGCGACATTGGCATCTCTACGTGATTATGGTGTCTCTGAAAGTGAGATCATCAGCGAGCAGAACTATTATCAAGACTTGCTCGATAATGTTGAGGTCGACTGGGACAACATGGACAGTGCTCAACACGCTAATCAGAAAACGTTGGCTTTAGTGAACGAGCAAACCGTGCAATCACAAAGAGACTATGAAGCGAGCCTTGAAGAGTTTGTCGCGAATCTCGATCTTGAAGGGATTAATGCCAGTATCAATGCCTTGCTTTCTAGTGACTATTTTTTAGTGGTAGGGATGAGTGAAAGCGAAGATAAAGTTGCGGTTACCCAAGCTATCGATAGCTTAAAAGCAACCTATAGCGAAGCGGGCGCCAAACCTGTGCTTGCAGTGACCAGCAGTGCTTTTGCCGTACCGAGTTCTCAAGGTGATATTGTGTTGGTCGAACAGATGTATATTGACCCATATGTTCAAAAGTGGACGCTCAGTAATGGTATCGATATGTGGTATCTGCGTGATTCTCTTGCTGGTAATGAAGTGGGTATGTACTACACAAGCTTAGGGGGCAAGGCCGTTTTAGACTCAAGCTTATATCCAGCGACCGAGTTGGCTCTTGCGGCTATTGGTCGAAGTGGTGTTGGCAGTTTTACAGGAACGGAGCTTGATGCGCATCTTGATCGTGAAGATATTAAAGTTTATCCGTTCATCGAACCGACTCGCCACGGCGTCGAGTTTAAGATCAAAAAGAGTGGTTTAGCGGAAACTTTTGCCGCACTCAACGCGATCGTGACATCAGTGAAAGTATCACCAGAGCAACTAGCGGCGGTTAAGCAAGAGTTCATTCAAAACCGAGAATCCTACTTAGCAAGCCCAGCTGGTCAGTTCGCCTATGCAATGAACAAAAATACTTATCAAGCAAACAGCGACCATGTGTTGTTAGACGGAAAAAGTGTTGAAGCGGTTTCCGTTGAGGATGTAAAGAATGTGCATCAGCAGTTATTCGGGCAATTGCGAAGTAACCAACTGGTTATGGTGGGCGATATTGATCCTAGTGAACTGAAACCTTTGGTTCGCCAGTACTTGGCTTCTATTCCGTTGGAGAAAACCGCTGCACCTGACTTTAACGTCGCGTACAAGCACCCTTCCAAAGCGCGTATTGATTTGGCGGTTAACAGTGCCAACAGTACTGAGTACATGCTAAGAGTGATTGCGGAGCCTTCCGTTAATACAGGAATGGTAAGAGGGCAAACGGCGAAAGATATCTTTATGGAAGATCTGCTACAACGCGTGCTTTCTACTCGTTTAGATGCGTACATTCGTGAAGATTTAAGCCTAGATTATTCACCTTATTCTTACTATGTATCTCAAGATGGAGAAACAAGTCATGATTGGTTTATTGGTGCGATGATCGCCCCTGAAAATACTGAACAGATAGAAGTGGCGATTGATAAAGTGGTTGCAGACCTTTTGAAGGGGGTCTCACAAGATGAAGTTAGAGCGGCGGGCAAGCAATTAGAAGCGGATTTTACGCCTTTAGATGCTAGCACTGTTGACCAAGCATGGTTCGTGTCTCGTTATCTTTTGCACGACTATGGCGTAGCAGCTTTGTTTAACGTAAAAGCGACGATTCGCTCAATTTCTCGTGAAGACATGAATCAACTTGTGCAGCGTATATTTGGTGAAAACAGCCGTAAGGTTAAAAATATCATGCGTCCTAAAGCCTAAAGCCTAAAGCCTAAAGCCTAAAGCCTAAAGCCTAAAGCTATAAGCAAACAGAAAGACTTAACTCAAAGCCAAGCATGCACTGATGCACTGCTTGGTTTTTTGTTTTTTTACATTATTCATAACATCAATGTATTAGGTGTTGTTGGCCGCATTTAAAGGCATGTAGTTCTAAATGCGAGAGCGCTTAATCGGTTGCTTCGTATCATTTTCTAAAAAAATGTTTTAAATCAAGACAGCGTTTCATTTGTATTGTAAATTGGCGATCTACGAGAATGTTGTTTGGATATTAGATTGCTTAAATTAGGTACCCGATTAGTCTTAATGTTGTTTTTACTGAGCTTTGGCTTAGTGAATTCTAACGGCTATTCGTTCCCTTCTAAGCCATTCCAAATCCACTCCGCTCAAGAGCAGCCTTCGCAGAATAATCTTTGTAAACAAGCTGCTGCGGATAATCCGTCGAGCTACATGGAATGTGATCAGGTTCAGTTTGACACTGCGTCTTTAGGTGATAGTTCCAATTATCACGACACTGAATCGAGTCTCCAAGCGGTAACCTTTAGACGTATGCTCAGCAACGAGCAAGAAAGCGTGGCCGACCTTGAGCCTGCTTATCATCTATTGATCGACTTCTCTCCCCCATCACTACTGGCTTCTCTGCTCTTCAACACGCCGATGTTGGATACTAAGCAGCATTGGACCAGCATTGTGAGTTCTCCGTCCTCCCGGCTTTCGGGGTGGAAAGAGGGCAACATCCAATACTCGCATTTCCGAGAACTTCTTAGCTAATCGTTTGACCCTAAATTGGTCGTCTCGATGGTCACTTGTGCCCGTTGAGCTCGCCAGTTAACCAAGACAAACATAGCGACATCAGCTTTAGCATCATTACCGTTCAATCAGCTTGTTCTGGTTTCGGCTATCGCTCGTGTTCGCAAAACATCAGTTATACCAATCGTAGTAAATGACTGGTCACCCAAGCTGGTTAAAATGCTCGAACACTGCTTTTTTTCGGCTCTATTTTTGAGCTCGTATTTACGGTGATTGGTACAAAGAAGAGATCTTGACTGTGAAAAAACGCATTCCAAGAAAACAAATTAACCACTACTCAAAGTGGAAATACGTGGTGCTTATCGCCACCATCATTATCATGATTCTAAGTGCCTTACCTTCTTGGTTTGGTGAGGACGCCTCGGTTCAAATCAGTAACCGTTCTGAGCAGACGATCGACGCCACTCAAGTGACGCAATACCTTGCTAGCGAAGGCATTCAAGCGACATCAGCCTTTCAAAAAGACAAACGCTTAGTTGTGATCTTAGAAGATGCAGAGCAGCAAGCGAAAGCCAAAGAAGTGCTTAATGAGCGCTTCCTCGACAGCGCAACCGTTGCTCTAGCGATGGAGCCAGCTGCACCTAAATGGCTAACTGATATGGGTTTTGCGCCGATTCAACTAGGTCTTGATTTACGCGGTGGCGTGCAGTTCTTGCTAGAAGTGGATATGGCACCGGTTTATCACGCGCAAGCTCAAGCGGTGGTCGACGAGATCACTAGCGAAGTGCGTTATGCCCGTGGTGAAGTGGTGAACAACCAAGTTAAGTTTAATTTCCGCACTGATGCTGATTTTGAACAAGCTCAAAAGCTGATTCGTGAAGAGTTCCCACAATGGCAACGTGATCGTTCAGATAAATCGCTAACGTTAACCCAATCTGAAGAAGAGCAAAGAACGCTACGTAACCTAACGGTTCAACAAAACCTGCAAATCATGCGCAGCCGTATTGAAGAGTTAGGCATCACAGAAGCATCAATTCAACGCCAAGGTGAAAGCCGTATTCGTATTGAACTGCCGGGCGTACAAGACCCTGCAGCAGCGAAAGATGTGATTGGTGCAACCGCATCACTTGCTTTCTATTCTGTGTACGACAACCCAACGCGCAGCACTCAAACGCTGAAGGACACAGACGGCAACCGCGTGGTAGTCGACCGCAAGGCTGTGTTGAGTGGCGAACACATTATCGATGCTCGTAGTGGCATTGGTGAGATGGGCAGCGCAGAAGTAAACATCACACTGGATTCTTCTGGCGGCAAAAAAATGTCTGAATTTTCTCGCCATAATATTGGTAAGCCAATGGCGACTGTTTACAGCGAATACAGCCGTGATAGAGCAGGCAACAGCAAGCAAGACAGTGAAGTGATTAGTGTAGCAAACATCCAATCTCAACTGGGTAGCCGCTTCAGAATCACTGGCGCAGGCAGCTTGGCAGACGCACAAGAGCTTGCGTTACTGTTGCGTGCGGGGTCATTAACCGCGCCCGTTACCATCATTGAAGAACGTACTATTGGCCCATCTCTGGGTGCAGAAAACGTAACCAACGGCTTTGCTGCTCTGGCGCTTGGCTTGGGTCTTACTCTGACGTTTATGGCGCTATGGTATCGCCGCTTAGGTTGGGTCGCGAACTGTGCATTGGTGGTGAACATGACCACATTGTTTGGCTTGATTGCCTTGCTACCAGGTGCGGTATTAACCCTGCCGGGCATTGCGGGCTTGGTATTGACTGTCGGTATGGCGGTAGATACCAACGTGCTTATCTTCGAGCGTATTCGAGACAAGATGAAAGAAGGGCGCAGCTTTGCGAGTTCTATCGATCGTGGCTTTGACAGTGCGTTCTCTTCTATTTTCGATGCCAACGTCACCACCATGATTGTTGCTGTAGCCCTATACACCATTGGTAATGGACCGATTCAGGGCTTCGCTCTGACACTGGGCTTAGGTCTTCTAACCAGTATGTTTACGGGCATTTTTGCTTCACGAGCGATCATCAATTTGGTTTGGGGGCGTGACCAACGCCACGATGTAAGGATTTAAGCATGAGTATTTCAAAAATGACTATTTCAGACCGCTATTTTTCAAACAGCAATATGACTCGCCTTCGTAAGGTGATGTCTATGATCTCTATTGTGCTGTTCATGAGCTCTGTGATGCTGGTGGCAGTAAAAGGTTTTAACTGGGGTTTGGACTTTACAGGCGGTGTAGTTGCCGAGGTGCAACTCTCTGAACAAGTGACTAAAGACGCCTTAAAAACAAAACTCGACACGGCTTTCCAACAAGACGTTCAAGTGGTTGGTATGGCAGAACAGGATCGTTGGACGATTCGTTACAGCCAACTGACAGATACTCCACAGCCAAACTTAGTGGATGCATTGACAACGGTTAGCGACCAAGTGAAAGTGCTCAACAGCAGCGTGGTTGGCCCTCAAGTAGGCCAAGACATGGTTGACCAAGGTGGCTTGGCGGTATTGGTGTGTTTCCTCATGATCATGCTGTACTTGAGTGTACGATTTGAGTGGCGTTTGGCACTTGGTGCGCTTGCCGCGATCATCTATGACGTGACGCTCATCTTGGGTCTGTTCGCTTTTACTCAGTTTGAGTTCAACCTGACGGTATTGGCGGCTGTGTTAGCGATTTTGGGTTACTCACTCAATGACTCAATCATCATCGCCGACCGTGTACGTGAAATGCTGCGCGGCAATCCAAACGGTGATACTGATAACCTGCTTAACGAATCGGTTAAAGCGACCTTCTCACGCACCATGGTGACTTCAGGTACAACGCTAATCACCGTATCGGCACTTTGGCTACTTGGCGGTTCTGCGCTGCAAGGCTTTGCAATCGCATTGGTTGTCGGCATTGTCAGCGGTACGTGGTCTTCAGTGTCTGTCGGCATCACACTGCCTAAGTTATTTGGCCTACAGCCTTGTCACTACCAAGTGAAAGCGCCAGTGGAAGTTGAGGGTGAGTACCCTTAGTCAAGCTAAGCTAGCTTATGCACGGTAGGCCGATTTACTTACGCTATTAACTGAACCCAATAATGAAGCCCTTGAACTTACTTAGCCCCCTAAGTAAGTTCAGGGGCTTTATTTTTTATATAAGAGTCAACTGGTTAGAGAAAAGTGAGCCTATTTCAAAAAACGATGGATTGAGCAGGCAAGCCCTCATGATATGAAGTATGTTTAGATGACGTTAGTAGAAATGAGGCAAGGGAATGGAATATCGACATCAATGTCATGTAGGCGACCATGGTGATGCACTGAAGCATCCAGTATTGAGTGCACTTGTTCAGTCATTAATGCAGCAGCATTCACGCCTCAATGTTATCGACACGCACTCAGGTACAGGGTGTTATGACCTCACCAGCGCACCAAGTAATCATGCAGGTGAGTTTGCTGAAGGGGTCGGGTACTTGTGGCGCAATAAGGCTTATCTTCCTCCGGCATTCGCTTCTTTTATGTCGGTACTGGAATACTACAATCCGAATCAACTTATCTCTTTGTATCCGGGTTCTGCCGCCATCACTTACCAACAAGGTCGCAGCCAAGATAGCTTCTATTTTTCAGACATTCAGCAAGATGAAGCTGATTTACTGCAAACTAATATCGATAAGTTACAGCGTAACTTGGGTGTTTCAAGCAAGCTTACGATTAGCGCAGGTGATGGGCTTAAAGCGTTACCTGATGACGTAGCTAAACATGACAATCATCATCTGATTGTTATCGACCCACCCTATGAAACCGATTCAGAATATCTCGCGGTGATTGATGCCTTAGTTAAGGCATATCAGCAGTCGGAGAAAGTATCTGCACTAATTTGGTACCCGCTCTACACGGATGACAAGAGCTCACTGATTTTGAACCACTGTGTGACCGCAGTGAAAGATGGTTTACTGCCAAGTCCGATTAAATCGGAGCTTCGCCTTCGAGATCCTAAGGGTGATGATCGCCTGATCGGTAGTGGTTTACTGTTGTTCAATCCACCACAAGGCATTGCTGGGACAGTTGCAGATACGCTCGATTATTTACACAGCCAACTCGCGACCAATGGTGAAGGGTATTGGCAAATCAGAAGTCTATAGCTCTGATTTATATGGGGTTTATGATTACTTTCGAGATGTGTCTCACTAAATCGCTAATTTTTGTGTGGTTTAAATTGACCAAACGCTAACTTTTATCGATTGATTAATTGCAGTGAATCATTTAAAAATAGAATATCAATGCGCGCAAGTGCATAAAGGCTCATAAGTTAAATAATTAGTCTAAGATTAATATCAGATTGTGGTTTACCCCCTAAACTGCATAAGGCTCGCACTAGTCACGCGAGCCTTTCTTTTGCCTGAAGGAAATGTTTCTAGTGGTTAGAAACCATCATCTCCTCCAAATTCACTACAATGCTGGGTAATCGGTATAGCCTTTTTCGTTGCCGCCGAACAGAGTGGCGCCGTCGAGATCGGATAGTTCGTTGCCGTTTTGTAGGCGTGATACGAGATCTGGGTTAGCTACGAATGGGCGACCAAATGCGACAAGGTCAGCGTAGCCTTTGCTTAACACTTCTTCGGCGCGTTCTGGTGTGTAGCTGCCAGCGACGATGATTGTGTTAGAGAATAGTTCTCTTAGCTCGACACGGAAGCTTTCAGGTATCACAGGCGCGTCATCCCAATCGGCTTCTGATAGGTGCAAGTAAGCGATGTCACGCGCTTGCAGCGCCTTTGATGTCTCTAGAATCGTTGGCACGATGTCTGGGCAGTTCATGTCTTTGAAGGTGATGAAAGGAGCTAAACGCACACCAACTTTATCGGCGCCGATCGCTTCAATCACCGCATCGACCACTTCGATTAGGAAGCGAAGTCGGTTCTCGCGGCTGCCACCATAGTTGTCGGTGCGCTTGTTTGAATTGGTGCGTAGAAATTGATCGATGAGGTAGCCATTGCCACCGTGGATCTCGACGCCGTTGAATCCTGCCTCGACAGCCTTTTTAGCTGAGTTAGCAAAATCTTGAACAACGCGATCGATATCGGTTTGGGTCATTTCTCTTGGTTGGATGCAATCGACCATGTTGCCATTACCATTCTCATCAGAGATCCAAACCTGAGTTTCTACCGGAGCCAGTGCCGAAGGCGCGATTGGCAGTTCACCTTTTTGGAAGGTTGGATGAGACACGCGCCCCACATGCCATAATTGGCAGAATATCGCGGCACCTTGCTCTTTTGCGGCTGTGGTTACTGACTTCCAACCTTCGATTTGTGCATCGGTATAAACGCCGGGTGTGAATGAGTAACCTTGAGAATCATCTGAGATTTGCGTGGCTTCAGTGATGATAAGCCCAGCACTTGCGCGTTGTTGGTAATAGGTTGCCATCATGTCGTTTGGCACGTTTCCAGGTTGGCTAGTACGAGCGCGCGTCATAGGTGCCATAACCACGCGGTTTTGCAGTTCTAGGCCTTTTAGTTCTGATGTTTCGAATAATTTGTTCATGGTCTCTACCTTTGTGAATTTTTAGCTGCTGTGCCAATGCCAGTTTGAGAATGAATTGGCATTTTGAAGTTTCTGAGTTCTTAAATTACTTAGCTTCTGTTGGTGCGAATATTGAGTTGCTTTGTGGTTTTCCGTTTCGGTTAGCTTTAGCAATCAAGAACAAGCCGATGAAAGGAACGACAACGGCAGTGAATGGAATCATTCCTGCGCCTAGTTGGCTGTCGAGTACCATGCCGCCAAGGAAGCCACCGAAGGCATTGGCCAAGTTAAAGGCTGAGATATTCGCGGTTGCTGCTAGCTCTTGGCCTTCGCCACCGTGATTCATTACTCGAAGCTGCATAGCAGGAACGTTCGCAAATGATGCAATACCAAAGACAAATGCAGCTGCAACGAATAGGATTTTGTTGTCTACAACAAGGCCAACCACTACTAATGAAACGATCATCGCGATAGCCCAAAACATCGATGCTTTGCCTAAATCTTTGTCAGAAGAGCGGCCGCCCAAGGTGTTACCGATGATTAAGCCGACACCAACAATCACTAAGATCCAAGTGACTGATTCTTGACCGTAACCCGTGATGTGCATCGCGATAGGCGCAAGGTAGCCGTAAAGCGTCATGAAGCCAGACCAAGCAAAAGCGGTGATCGCCAAGCTGATGAGAAGCATTGGATTTTTGAATGCCAACAGCTGAGTTTTGATGTCTTTCGCTTCGCTGTGACCTGAAGATTTTATTGACGTTAAGATTGAAATCATGGCGATGGTGCCAAGTGCTGCCACGGTAAAGAAAGTGGTGTGCCAACCGAATTGCAAGCTCACCCAAGTTCCTGCGGGAACCCCTAGAACGTTAGCGAGTGTTAAGCCAGCGAACATCTGACCAACAGCACGACCTGCCATTTTCTCAGACACTAAATTGGTCGCGACAACTGCCCCTATGCCATAGAAAGGACCTTGCACTAAGCCTGCGATAAAGCGGCTTGCAAGTAGAAGTGGGTAGCTAGGAGCTAAGGCTGACAAGATATTGCCGATGATGAACAGTGCCATTAAGCCAATCAGTACCACCTTCTTGTTAAAACGTGCGAGGTAGATGGTTAAGATCGGGCCACCAATAACGATAGCCAATGCGTAAGCACTGATTAGGTATCCGGCTTGACCTTCGGTGATCGAAAGGGATGTGGCAATTTGTGGAAGGATGCCTGCGATAACAAATTCAGCCGTACCAATAGCGAACGCTGCGAGTGTCAGTATCCAAACTTGGAATGGGATCTTTTCTTTATGGATCGCTTCTGGTTTCATAGTGAAGTACCTGTGTTAATTCTTGTTTGTTAGGACGTTTACATACACGCCCTAACGATTGTTCTTTGCGGAGTGTTAACCGAGTAGAGCACCGCCATCGATGTCGATGATTGACCCCGTTACATATGGGTTGTTAATCGCGAATAAATAGCCCATTGCGATATCTTTAGCCTCTCCGACTTTGCCTGCTGGTAGGTTGTTTTTCGCGTTGTCGTACATTGTTGAACGAGCTGAGTCATCCATATTTTTGTAGGCTTCAGTCATGGTAAGGCCGGGGCTGACGGCGTTGACTCTAATCGGTGATAGCTCTTTCGCCAGTACTTTAGTCACGCTCTCTAGTGCGGCATTAATCGCGGTTTTTACGTAAGTACCAGCAACCACTTTGCGTGACAGCATGCCGGTTGTGAGTGTGATTGAGCCGTTTGGAGTCATGTAACGTGCGGCGTGCTTGGCTACGTTTAAGCTTCCCCAAAACTTTGTATCAAATGCTGCTTTTGCGTCTGTGATAGCAACGTCTGTCACTTTTCCGCCCGGAGCGTATGAGCCTGCGGTTATTACCAAATGATCAAAGGCACCAATTGACTCAAAGTAAGCACAAATTGACTTTTCATCTCTGATATCGAGGCCTGTGTGTCGACTGGCAATGTGTACCGTATTTTCTTCGTTTCTCAATTGCATTGCTAATGCTTTGCCGATACCAGATGTGCCACCAATGATGACGAAAGTGCTCTTTTCTTGGTTCGCTATTGTGTTGCTCATGGTCTGAATTCCTGCGTGTTCTGCTGATGGTTGTCATTATATTTGTTCGACTAAATTTGATAATTGGCTAAAATATAAATTCATTATTCGGTTTAAATGAACAATATGGCGAGAGCACGAATAGCATGGATAAGTTTTCAGACATGGCGATGTTCGTCAGTATCGTGAAACATCAAGGTTTGGCTGCTGCGGGACGTGAACTGGGTTTATCACCCGCGACCATGACAGCAAGGCTTCAAGCACTTGAAGAACGATATGGTGTGAAGTTGTTGAATCGAAGTACGCGCCATGTGTCTTTGACCGACTCTGGAGAGCTGTATCACAAGGCGTGTTTGGAGATTTTAGACAACGTCAGTGAGGCCGAAAACCTGATTCAAAATGGCGTCAAAGAAGTTAAAGGTCCGTTAAAGATTGCTGCGCCAAAAGACATCGGGAAACAGTACATTCTTCCTATTTTGACTGAGTTTTGTCAGCAGTATCCAGACGTTGTTCCCTACTTGTATTTGAACGATAACTTATCGAATATCGCTGAATCAGGCATGGACATCGTGATCCGCTACGGTGAATTGGTTGACAGTAGTTTGATCTCTAGACGCTTATCACCAAGCCGACGAGTGCTATGTGCTTCACCAGAATATCTCGCTAAACACGGCACGCCGATCAAGCCACAAGATTTGGTTGATCATGCGTGTCTGGCGATGCTTCGCAGCAACGAAGAACTCAAAACCTGGCACTTCCAAGATCATGACATGAAGAAGGCTGTGACGGTGGTTCCCAAGCGATTTTCGGATGATGGCGAAGTGATCCGTTATTGGGCGCTACAAGGAGAGGGGATTGCACTGAAATCCATTCTGGATGTGCAAGATGACATCAATAATCAGCGTCTTGTGACGTTACTTAACGGCTACATGAAGAACTTCAATACCGCGATGTCTGTGTCCAGTACCGATTTGAATGTGGTGTACATCAGCAAGAAATATCAGCCGAAACGTATCCGACTCTTCTTAGATTATCTTCTTGAGAACTTCAGTGGTTTGATCGAAAGATCAGGTAAAGAGTAGACGCTTACCTACGTATGACGGATCTCTCGAACTCAGCGTCAGCTTACGGACAGAGATCATCGTTCTGGTTATGATACCTGCAACATAAGGACGTGATTGGAGAGAGAAATGAAAGTCGTCGGTAACACGGTTATCCAACCTTTTCACAAAGCCACCTGCCACTGCGGTGCGGTGCGGTGGAATTAGAACTCAGCCTGCCTAACGGGATCGAAAAGCCGCGTCGCTGCGATTGCTCTATCTGTCGTCGTAAAGGCGCGATAGTTGGCTCTGTGGCGCTTGATGGGATTAAGGTTCTGAAAGGTGCTGAGCATCTCAAGCTTTATCAATTTAATACTAATACGGCTAAGCACTACTTCTGCTCGAACTGCGGTATATATACGCATCATCAACGCCGTTCTAGCCCAAATGAATACGGGTTTAACATTGGTTGTTTGGAAGGGGTAAACCCTTTTGATATTGACGATGTAGTGACCAACGATGGTGTCAATCACCCTGCTGATCGATAAGATAAACATTAAAAAGGAACAGTTCTATGTCTGAATACGGTGCGCTCATTCGTTGGCAAAAAGCGGAAGATGAAGTCTTTAACGATAATCAATACAGCCGCGGTCATACGTGGGAATTTGATGGCGGTGTTACTGTGCCAGCTTCGTCTTCTCCCCATGTGGTACCACTGCCGTTTTCGGTAGAAGAGAATGTTGACCCAGAAGAAGCCTTTATCGCGGCACTTTCTAGCTGCCATATGTTGACGTTTTTGGGCATTGCCGCAAAGCAGAAGTACGTGGTCGACTCTTATGTCGATGCTGCAATTGGTGTGCTTGAAGAAGATGAATCAGGCCGCTCATCGGTTACCACGGTGACTCTACGACCTCAAATTGTGTTTCTAGGCTCTAAACAACCAACCGCCAAACAACTCAAAAAACTTCATCACCTAGCCCATAAAAACTGCTTTATCGCGAACTCTGTCAAAACAGAGATAAAGGTAGAAGTGTGAGTTTAATTTTTATCACATCATCTTATTTTCTACAAAGTTTCGTCTTTCTGGCTTCACCATCGTCTTAAGGGTATTGATGCAATTCAGTTGATTGTAAAAAGACCGAATATACTATTTGAGGGCACCTCCATGACTGCGTTTAACAGCACATCTAACTATGGTGAAAATGCGTTTATAAAAAACAAACCGCAGATGCTACAGAATATTTATAACACCACAGATGTATTCCCATATTGGATTGCTGATATGGACTTTCAGGTTGCAGAACCTATCACTCAAGAGCTGAACCGATTGGTTGAACGTGGTGTGTACTCTTACGAATTTAGTGAGCAAGAGGTGTTTGAAGCTTTGTCTCAGTGGTATTCAAAGCGTCACGGTGTGAGCCTTTCGGCTGATAAATTTGTTCAGGTCCCGGGAGTGCTATCAGGTATTGCACTGTTATTGCGTCAATTTACCAACGAAGATGATGGCGTGCTTATCCACACTCCGGCATATCATCAGTTTTCTAACTTGGTGAATAAAGCAAACCGTCAGGTCGTGCAAAGCCCGTTGTGCAGTGATAAACAGGGTTACCAAATTGATTTCGCTGGTATGGAACAACAAATCATCGAGCAAAAAGTGAAGGCGATGATTTTCTGTAATCCACATAACCCGACTGGGCGCGTGTGGACATCTCAAGACATTGAACAAGTCATCGAGATTGCTAAGCGTCATGATGTATTGATCATCAGTGATGAGGTCCATTCAGACATTATCTTTGAAGGTCACGCTTTTACGAGTTTAACCAACTTTGATTACGACAAGGTCATCACCTTAATTGGATCTCCGGCAAAAACATTTGGTATGCACAGCATCTCAAACGGCTATGTGTACACCAACAATGATGAGCTATTTGAAGCGTTCAAAACCAATGTGGTCGCGATGTATCTTGATCACGGGAATGCATTCAGCACGTTTGCAACCGTGGCGGCCTTCGAAAAGGGTGAAGAGTGGTTAGATGGCATGTTGGTGTACCTGCAAGACACGGTTAAGTGGATTACCGAGTTTACAGAGCAACGTATTCCTCAATTAAAAGTCTTTCAGCCGCAAGGCACCTACCAAATGTGGTTTGATTTCTCAGGCTTAGGCTTTTCGGGAGAAGAGCTAAAAAATGTGGTGTTTGAGCAGGCTAAAATGGGTTTAACTCCAGGTGATTGGTTTGGTGCTGAAAGTCCTAACTTTATGCGAATGAATATTGCGACGTCACGCGACAATATCGAGCAATCATTTAATGTTTTAGCGGACGCGATTGATGGCTTTGAGCGAGGAAGTCATACTCGTTCAATTTGTTGTGATAGCGGTGCTTCAAAAAGCTGCTGCTGATATCGATCGTTAGTCCTAAAAAACGAAAAATCGCCAGGCTGCTTAGTGCACCACTGGCGGTTTTTTTGTGTCTGTGTAATCCTACGTGCGGTTTATTGAGTAACAGTTAAAAAGTTCGGAGAGATAGGTAGAGAGCTTTTGAATGGTAGGAATGGATTGGTTATCAGAGAGTTATGTTTAGCGTCCCATTGAATAGTTTTGTACATCGTGTGAGTGATAAGAGCCAATTGATGGCCAATGCTGCAGAGTGTGGATGTCAGTTAAAACGCGCTCGTCGTTCGCGTAATTGGATGTTGGTCGCTCAAGAGCGTCAGCTCGTTGAGTTTAAAACGATGTTAACCCACGAAAAAGACGGTTGGATAGCGATCGCAATCGACAAAGTACTGCCTAAACCAGTGGTATGTTTGGCATCTCTGTTGGTCGCGACACCCTCAATGACTGTGGCTCAGTTGATTATGGAATCTGGATGTTCAATGGCAGAGGCAAGACGTGCTATTGATGAACATGAAGGACTGTAGGCATATTCGAATCGTATGAAAAGAGATTTGCGGTCAGCAAAAAGCCTGTAACGATATTACGTTTTTCAACGCAATATCGTTACAGGCTTTATCATTTGTGTTGCAGTTAAGCCGTAGGGCTTACAAAGCATCTACTCGATTAAGAGTTAGCCACTTTTACACGAATCGTGTTTTTGCCAAGCTTTGACATGTTCAGCTTGTTTAGTGCTGCTTTAGCTTCTTCGTGCTCTGGCATTTCAACAAAAGCAAAGCCTTTAGATTCACCAGTTTCTTGGTCTAAAACTAGGCTGCACTCTTTTACTGAGCCAAACTCAGAAAATAGAACACGGATGTCTTGCTCAGCAGTAGAGCGTGATAGGTTACGAACTAGAAGTTTCATAATAAACCTTGAATATGAATTTACGCCGAGCATTGTCGCACACTTTCATGCTCACCCTCACAAATAATTACTCGAATGTAACTCTTTAGCTATTCGCTTCTCTGTTTACGTGTTAGCCGCGGTTTATTGTGACATCTGAAATATACCCATGCTCAGTGCTGGTTAACGCCTGTTGCAGCATCTGAGCGGCTTCTGTAGCTGTCATAAAGCTTGAGGTATCCATCGCTTTGCCACTCGTTCCCCAAAACTCGGTCGCCATTCCTCCAGGATAAACGGCAACGATTTTCATCGGGTGACCTTTTAGTTCCAACCTAACCGATTCGATAAAGCCTTTTACTGCCCATTTGGCCGCGCAGTAAGTTGATTCTTCCGCTTTTGCTCCTTGCGCTGCGGTCGACATTATTACAGCTATGGTGACAGGTTGCTCTTTGTAGCGTTTAACCATTTCTCGAATCAGAAAGATTGAAGACTCGATATTGTTTTTAAGCATATCGCTGATTGTGGTTGGGTCTTGCTGCTCTATCTTACCGAAGTATCCACTGCCTGCGCTGTGAATGACCAGTTTGGGTGTTTCAGGTAACGCATCCAACAAATCGCTTACTGATTGCGGGTCACATAAGTTACAGGTTTGGCTAATGGTATTCGCTGGCAGAATTTTCGCCACTTCAGCTAAACGTTGCGTGTTACGACCTGTAATGGCTACGCGTTGAGCGTCTGTTGTAGAGCTCGCATATTGTTTCGCTAGAGCTGCACCTAATCCGCTGCTTGATCCGGTAATTAAAATCATACTGTCTTAAATTTGTAGAGTTGATTCGAGATAGTAAGGGGCTAGGCTGAGTTTTTCTGAGATCTATGGCCAAAGTTGACGGATAGCTTCGTTGATAGTCTTTACGATAGATCGAGATTACAGAATAGTGAAAGTGGAGGAGCAGAATGATGAAGCAGAGCTAGAAAGTAAAAACGCCGGCATTGAGCCAGCGCTTTTGAGTAATCAGCCGTGATTATTCTTCGTCGAACTGTTTGATCGTGAATGCGTCTTCGATTCGGTTTAGTTCTTCTTGTTCTTTAACTCGCTTCTCTTCTTGAAGTGTTGCTCTCGTTTCGTTGAAACGTTTTTTCTCTGACTTAGTCAGGAATTTTACAGCTTTTTTGTTGGTCAATGCGTAAGCAACTACGTCTTCGCCTTTTTCTCTGCGGTCGTTTACGCGTTGTGAGAAACGTTCATTGTCGCGAGCTTTACGCTCCGCTGAGGTCAACTTGCTCATGCTTTAAAGCCTTTTCAATTAATCATGGTAGGGAATCTACACTTAGCGAAACAAATAGGAACTGCTGTGTGTGAGTCTAGCCTATTTGTGTGCTGGTGGCGCATCTTAGCACAGAGACTTGATGTTGCAGATACGCTATTCGAGGGATTAAACAAAACAGCCTACAATTTAATGTTGTAGGCTGTGGTTTTTGTAAGGACTGAATGGCGCTTGTTGACTTATAGGAATGTCAGATAAACTCTGTTGAACCTAAAATTGGGTTAATCAAATTTTCTCAATGTATAAGATCACTTCACCAACTTTGAAACCGAATTTGGACATTTCAGTTTTGTTAAATAAGCGTTTTTCGTCCATTAAGAACATCCAGTCATCCAAGACTACTTCATAAGTGCTGCCGTCTACTTCAATTTCTAAATCATATTTCCAATATAGAGCTGAACCTTGAGTTTCACCATAAGCGGTACCAACTACGTCATTGGCCGTTCCGGTATACGTGTTTTCTCCGGTCTTGATTAGGTTCCATACTCGAGTTGAACGCTCGCCATCAGCGAAAAAAAAACACTCTTTGATTACTCCGTTATTACCCTCCCAAGTGGCGATGAGTTTGACATCAAAGCGTCGCAATAAATCGCCCGAACGGTCGAGAACCATGCCATAGGCCTTAAGTTCACCGTTGAAAAAGGTTTCAAGCTTGAGCTCTGGAGTGGTGTTTGCGTGATTATCTAAACTCGCCGAACCGCAGCCGACTAGCCAAGTGAGTGACAAAATAGCTAGGGTGAATTTTAATATTTTTGTCTTTGGATTCATTTATTCAAACCTAAAAGTTGCTTGCGTAGAAGCGGCTCGGATGTGTTTTCAGAGAGCCAAATCGCCAGAAAGGCCTCGCCAAATTGTTTGTCTTGTATGGTGCCGATAGGTTGTTCATCGAAATAAAAACGGCTCACATTATCTTCAGCGACACGGATGGTTAGGGTGCTTCCTTCTTCAACGTTCGGCCACATTGCGTATAACGGTTTCAACCAACGCTGAATGTTACTGCTAGAGTAACCAAGTTTACTCCACTGATCTTTGGTTGCATTTACTAAGTCTTGACTATCAATAGATCGATAGTACTCAATTTTTAACGCCCGCTCCGAATTAGAGGGTGTGGTGTAGAACTCGGCCGAGTAAAGTGTCCAAAACAGGTAACTCATCTCGCCTTGACCACGCTTATTCAAATCATCGA
Organism: Vibrio sp. S/42/10; assembly: GCF_029890535.1. Taxonomy (NCBI): domain Bacteria; kingdom Pseudomonadati; phylum Pseudomonadota; class Gammaproteobacteria; order Vibrionales; family Vibrionaceae; genus Vibrio; species Vibrio sp. S/42/10. Next base: position 58,924 of record NZ_JAKMZC010000009.1, read on the forward strand.
CGGCAGAAGCTTTCGAATTTCCGGTAAAAAGGAGTGCAGCGCAAACTAACGCTAAGGCGATTAAGCTGAGCAGTTTATTGTTAGTTTGCGGGTTTGACCGGTTTTGAGAGCTGGTTTGAGCAAACGAGCCTGGATGAATACGAACGCGACTGCTATCGCTCTCTGGTCTGAACGCTTGCGTCGGTTTGCGTGAATAAGCCATAAATCACCTCGTTGTTGCCATTTTAGGTTGGACCAAGTTGGAGTAGGCGGCCACCAGTAAGGGCAACAAAATCCCCCAACTTATTGCAAGGGCGGCAAGCACCCAAGCATCTGGCCAAGTAGTAATGAGGGCACCTGCTTTGATACCTCCCCAATAACTACTAGTACCTGCTACGAACCCTATGACAAACAAGATCACTTTCGAGCATTTTAAAAGCCAATTTAGGCTGTGATTGAAACTGATTAAAAACATGATCCACAGGCAAACAAGCCACACAGGAAACCAAGATTGATTAGCAATCTCTGAGTCGACTGCAAACACGCCGAAATGAAGTAAGAAGCTATCAAGCAACAGCCCTAACGGTAATAAAGCGAGTATTTTGAGGTCGCTTCTGCGGGTTGGAGAAAGAAGGAAGTGAACCACCACGATCAATGGGGTCACGAACGGGGCTTGCGCGGTAAAAAACGCACTACAAACCCAGGTCGCTTGAAACAGAACGAGATTAATAATCCAAAACCGTTTCATCTTTCGCTCCAAAGTAACGAGGTTTTCTTGCCACTAAATGGTGAGTGCTGATTACTCGCTCTTTGAATGCACCTTCACAGTAGCAGAAATAGAAGATCCACAAGCGCTTGAACTCTTCTGAATATCCGAGAGATTCAAGTTCGTCCCAGCTGTTTTCAAAGGCGATGTTCCAATCGCTTAGCGTTCGAGCGTAGTGCAAGCCAATATCATCGATCTCTTGAACCACAAGATCAGTGCTGGTGGCAAGATGCTGAGTCATGACTGAAACAGAGGGTAAGCAACCGCCAGGGAATATGTATTTCTGAATAAAGTCGACGCCTTTGCGATATTTTTCATAACGACTGTCGGCGATGGTAATCGCTTGAATTAACATTTTTCCCGAAGGCTTTAGCAGCGAAGAACACTTTTCAAAGAAAGTTTGCAGGTATTCATGACCAACGGCTTCGATCATTTCAATCGATACGAGTTTGTCGTATTCGCCAGAGAGGTTGCGGTAATCCTCTTTAAGTAGGGTGATTTTGTCCGTTAAACCGAGCGCTTTTACTCTCCGCTCCGCGAGCTCATGTTGCGCATCTGATATGGTGGTTGTAGTGACATGGCATCCGTAATGTTGAGCCATAAAAATAGCTAAGCCACCCCAGCCCGTACCAATCTCAACGACACTGTCGGATTCCGATAACTCTAACCGTTCACAAATGGTCTTCATTTTGTTCTGCTGAGCTTTAGATAAGGTCTCCGCTTCCTTGCTGTAGATAGCCGAAGAGTATTGCATTGAACTGTCTAAGAAGCGTTCATAGAGTTCGTTGCCGATATCGTAATGTGCGAGTATGTTTCTTTTAGAGCCTTGTTCAGTGTTCACATTCTTACGACGCAACAACAGGTTTTTGATGCGAGAGATCCACTGAGTTTTGTCGTCTAGTTCGTCAAGCTGCGCTTGGTTTCGAGCCATGATCTGAATAACGTGTGTGAGGTCAGGGCTTGTCCATTTACCGTCAATATAGGCTTCTGAAGCGCCGATACTACCGTTGATGACAACGTCTCTAAAAAAAGTAGCATCATGAATGACGATTTGACCTTTGAGGTCTGCTTCTCTGTCGCCGAACACTGAATGTTGGTCACGCTCAATCACTTCAAGAGTCGCAAATTGCAGACGCTCAAGAACTTTGAATATTAAAGCACGATATTTACAGTTGCTCGAAACAGCAACGGCTTTAGCTTGATGTTCAATATTGTTGTTTTGTTTTGCAAGCTGTTCCATGTCAACCTCGCTGAGAACTCATTCTAATTTTTCGGCCAACTAAAATTGAGTATTGCTCGTCGGTTTGAGATAACTCAGTTCTAATTGCCTTGTTGTCATTTAATTGCTTTTTAAGCGCTTAAGATGTTGAATCTGGGTGCGCTATAAACGGTACCTTTTTCAGGAATAGTTTGAGAGCCTGATAATAAATTCCCATCACGATCTTTATCGTCATTGCCGGAACTTTTAATAACGTCCGTCTAATATTTTTCTTCGTTACTGACTGTTTCGTCAGTGCTAGTGTTGCATCGAAAAGCTTATTGTCTCGGCGGCTTTCGATGTGTACTAATGTCCGTTTCGCGGGTGGCTTAATTTTCCAAAAGTAAGTCATGTCTAAATCCATGAACGGCGAAACGTGAAACTCTTTCTTAACTTTTAATTCTTGATGCATGTCGATGAGGTAATAATGTCGTTGTCGCCATGGTGTATTACTCACTTCGGCCAACATGTATTTGCAATCGCCAGTATCGTCATAACAGAAAAAACAGTTGATTGGACTGAAATAGATACCTAGACAACGGCACTGGGCTAACATCGTTACACGATTTGAATCTGACCAAACTCCACCAAGTTGTTGTACTTTGGAGGCTATACGTTGCTTGAGTGATTTTGGTTCATCATTCGTGAGATTTTCTTTTTTTTCAGCGAGATAATCCGATTCGACAAAGCGAATCAGGTTGTACCACTGAGTCCCAAACAGCGGACTGCGCGCTGTGGTTTGGGGCAATTCGTCAAGATCTAACCCCATCATGTAAAGCTGGTAGCTAAACTCGTGTGTGATATCACCAAAACGGCGATGTCTGACATTACCCCAATAGATACCGCTGAGCTCTTCACTCTTTTCGGATGCGATGCCCATTTCGGGTGTTAAGGTGTGAGTGTTCATAGTGTTGAACTCGTACTCAAATCTAAGCCAAAGCGTTTGGTTACATCGAGAGCACTGTGGACACCATCTTCGTGGAACCCGTTATACCAGTACGCGCCGGCGAAGTGAGTCTGGTTTTTGCCACAGATCTGTTCGCGCTTGTGCTGAGCTTCTACCGTGTTCGAGTTCAGTACCGGGTGATGATAAACAAAGCTGCGAATGATTTTTTCTGGGTCGATGGCTTCGCTTTGATTCAAGGTGACACAGAAGGTGTCTTGACTTTCGATACCTTGCAGAATATTCATGTTGTAAGTGACACAGGCTGGCCTTTTACTGTCGCCATCCAACATGTAGTTCCAACTTGCCCAAGCCAGTTTTCTGTCTGGCAATAAGCGAGTATCTGTGTGCAGAACTACTTCGTTACGGCTGTATGGGATCTCCCCTAGAACCTGTTGTTCTTGCTCTGTCGCATCGCCGAGTAAATGTAGCGCTTGATCTGAGTGACATGCAAATATCACTTCGTCGAAATTTTGAGTGCCGCCATCTTTGAATTCAATCGTTATACCTGATTCTTGGCGAGTCACTTGCTTAATCGATGTGTTCAAAGCGACGGGTTTGCTCAAGCGTGAAAGGATAATTTCCACGTAAGAGCGAGAACCCTTAGGAATCACATACCACTGAGGGCGATTCGCGATATCTAATAGTCCGTGGTTATAGAAAAATTGAATGAAGAACTTAAGCTCAAACTCTTCCATCTCTTTTAAGCTTGTGGACCAAATAGCGGCACCCATTGGAAGAATATAGTGCTGGCTGAAAAAATCTGAAAACTGGTTATCGCGTAGGAAAGTGCCAAGGGTTACATCAGGCGTGAATTTGTTACTTTCGAACTGAGCTTTACACAGCTTGTTGAACTTTAGAATGTCGGAGACTAAAGACCAGAACTGAGGTTTGAAAATGTTGCTTCTTTGAGCGAATAACGAATTAATGCTGTGGCCGTTGTATTCAAACTTAGTCGTCGTATTATGGACGCTAAAGCTCATCTCGGTTGGTTGTCTTTCTATGCCTAACTGCTCAAGCAGTTGGTTAAAGTTTGGATAGGTTCTGTCGTTAAAAACGATGAAACCAGTATCTATTGAAAACGCCGTGCCTTGATGTTCAATATCAACCGTGGCGGTGTGACCACCGACGTAGTCATTTTTTTCGAATACCGTTACGTCGTGGTGTTTATCTAATATGTGTGCGCAAGTCAGTCCAGAAATACCTGAACCTATAATGGCGATTTTCTTCATTGTTATACCATCCTTGAAGCGAGTTTTTGCCAAACTGAAGTTGGAAGCATTCTGAGTAGCTTCATCAACATAATGAATCGTCTTGGGAAATCAATTTCACTCTTTCCTTGAGCAATACCTTTTACAATTCTCTGAGTTGCAGCTTCGCTACTAATAATCATAGGCATAGAGAAAGAGTTTCGCTCGGTAAGTGGTGTCTCAACAAAGCCTGGATGCACAATTGAGACATGAATATTGTGTTTTGCTAGGTCAACCGACAGGGTTCTTCCTAAATACGTCAGTGCCGCCTTTGAAGCGCCATAAGCTTCTGCTCTGGGTAGAGGGAGAAAACTGGCGCTTGAGCTGACTAGTACCAAGCGACCACCAGGCTTAATGTTTTTTAACCACGACTTAAGCGCATAACCGATTGATATCAGATTAATATTGATAACACGTTCGAATAGCTCGGCATCAAAGTTAATTGGGTCATCAATGTATTCACAATCTCCGGCGTTCAAAATCAACAGGTCGAGAGGTTCATTTTGGTTGAGTTCTGGGAAATTATGGTAATCAGTTAAATCAAAACAGAGTGGCGTAATTGACGGATGGGACAGGTCTGTCTCGTGAGAATCAACGAGAGCCTGTAACTTTTCCGCGCTACGTCCGCAAGCGATGACTTGATGTCCTTGCTGAGCATAGTCCTTGGACAGTGATTGGCCGATACCTGAGGTCGCGCCAGTAATCATAATACGCATTAGCGGCTCGCTCTTTTCTTGATGGATTTGATCGCGCAGCCTAACACTGGGATATGTTCATATAGCATAGCGCCAACGTCGAGATAGTCTCTGTGATAGACCACTTGATCGTCGAGCATTTTCAGGTGGCTGTGCCCTTGCACTTCGATTGGTTTTTGACCGTTCAGCTGTTTGTGAGAAAACTGCATGGTCCAATATACTGACGCTTCATTATTTGCCTCAAAGGCGTGCTCGATATGAAAGTTACAGCTTGTCACTTGTGTATAAATGTTCTCAAAATAATGGGTTAGTTCATCAATTCCGCTGACGTGATGCAGCGGATCTTGGAATTCGACATCAGAGTGATAAACCGTTCTTAGTATGTCGAAACTGTCTGTTCCGAGTTCTTGATACATGTTGAGAAAGTTATTAAGCCAGAGAGAGTTATCCATAATCTACACTCTAATTATTTGAAAAAGGCTAAGGCTCTCAATCGTGCTTCTTTGTGTTCAACGATGGGTTGCCAGTATTCACTGTTTATTCCGTTTTTCTTGATGTAGTCATGCGGGAAGTGTACATGCTTATCCGGAATTTTTTGCAGCTCTGGTATGTACTTACGAATAAAAATTCCTTTTGGATCAAACTTTTCGCTTTGCGTGATTGGATTGAAAATTCGAAAGTAAGGTTGAGCATCACAACCAGTGCTCGAAGCCCACTGCCAGCCACCGTTGTTCGCACTAAAATCGCCATCGATAAGGTGCGACATAAAAAATCTCTCTCCCCAGCGCCAGTCAATCAACAGGTGTTTGGTAAGGAAGCTCGCCACCACCATTCTCAATCTGTTGTGCATCCAACCTGTCTCAACCAATTGACGCATTGCCGCATCAACCAATGGATAGCCAGTTTTACCTTCACACCAAGCTTTGAAACTTGGGTGATCTTGATACCAATCTAAGCCATTATATTTCTGTTGAAAGTTAGCACCTTTAACCAGTCTAGGATGGTGGAACATTAAATGCTTGTAAAAATCTCGCCAAATCAATTCATTGAGCCAAGAAAAAGCGGGCAGTTGAGTATCAAACAACAAATCGGGCTGTTGTTGAATCAGCTGAATCGCTAGCCAGCGCGGACTGACCGCACCAATCGTTAAGTATGGCGACAGGCCAGAGGTTCCTTTGATCGAAGGAATGTCTCTAAATTTGCCATAGTCGTTAACTTTGTTGGCTAAGAAGTTTGGGATCACGCTATTTAGTACATCTTGGCTTAGTGGCCAACGATCTGAATCAACACGCGGAAAGTCAAAGTCGTACTCATCAGAAAGCTTATGAGGAGTAAGATCGCCAGACAACTGGGTGTTAAGACGCTCGGTCTGTGTAGGCTCTGCTTGTATGATTGGAGCTGGGCTACACTGGATCCCTTTGACTTGCACTTCTTTTAACCAGGCGTTTTTGAATGGCGTGAAAACTTTGAACATCTCGCCTTGTTTATTCAAAACACTGCCCAAGGGAAGAATGGTGTCGCAGTCGGTCATTTTCAGTTTGATACCGCTAGCGATTAAACGTTTGTCACGTAACTGCTCGTCTACTTCAGGCTCAGAGTTAGTGTAAACACACTTGGCATCGAGCTCATTGTATAAACGAGTGAGTTGTGCGGCTTGGTCGTCAAAGTCGGTCGCTTTCAGATGCAGCAAAGTTATCCCAAATTCAGCAAGCTGCAATTCAAGTTGCTTGAGATGGCGATAAATAAAATCAGCTTTTATTGGTGCGAGATCATGTTGTTGCCATTGTTGCGGGGTTGAGATGAAAACGGCGTTAGTTACACCGTTTTCAACTGCCGCGACGAGCGCTGGGTTATCGTGAATCCGCAGATCTCGTCTTATCCATAGAATGTCGCTCAATATCCGTATCTCAGTTTAAGTTCTTGTGGATGAGGGTTCAGGTAAACCTGTGATTCTAAGTACTCGTTTGGGTATTCCATCAAGTAGTGGTTAATCAAGGTTAATGGGACTAACAGAGGAACTAGCCCTTCTCTGAATGATGAAATTTGATTGGTGAGTTCTTGTTTGTGAGCGCTGCTCAGCTGTTTTTTAAAGTAACCTTGCAAGTGATGCAAAGTATTAGCGTGGCTACCGCGATTCGCGTGATGAGATAATGCGGTCATCAACCCTTCAATGTATTGGTTTGCTAATTCATCAATTTCAAGTTCATTGCCAGCTAGCAATTTGCCAAGGCTCTTGTACCCTTCAACGTGGTGACACATCACCAAATACTTGTGCGCACTGTGGAATTGAATCAATTTGTGTTTGGTAACGCCCTCGTCGACAAGATCCAGCCACTTTTGATAAGTGAAAACTCGTGTCATGAAGTTTTCACGTAGAATTGGGTCGTTGAGGCGGCCATTCTCTTCAACAGGAAGTAAAGGGTTACCATCCATGATTTGTTGGGTGAACATGCCGACACCTGTCGATTCAGAACCGCGACCGTGGTGGTGATAAATCTTTACTCGCTCCATACCGCAGGTAGGACTTTTTTGGCAAACAATGAAACCAGCAATGTGCTGATTGGCCTTCGAGTAGTTTTGTCCGAACTCGATAAGTTCGTTGGTCACATCGCCTGAACCATCAGGACGAGAAACATGGATGACGTCATCTAACATTCTTGTTTGGCGAATAGTAGGACGAGGCGTTGGAAGGCCGATTGCCATTTCTGGGCATACAGGTTCTAACTCAACATAATCTGCAAGATCATCTGTACAAAAACGAGAGCGTTTATGACCAGTATCGAAGCGTACTTTGTGTCCTGCAACACATGCGCTGATACCTATTTTAATTTTCTTTTCCATTGGCCAACTCCTTTGCTCTTGCTCTGAGCTATTTATTATATTTCAACATTGCTAATCGTACTTACTGAGCCAAGTTGTTTTCAAGTCTCAATATTGTCGATGTTTTAATCCAGTGATATTAACGATTTACAGGATGGCTTAATGCCATCCTGTATATTTATAGCGTGCAACTGGATTAATAGATATACCTGCCGAGTGGATTGAATAACTGGCTTACACCTTTTGTGAAGTAAAGCGCATCACTCGAAACAGTCAAACAAACACAACCTTCTTTGGTCGCTGGTTGATGAGTATGATTACCGTCCAACCAGATGAAATCACCTTTGTTGTAGACGCCCATTTCATCTTCGAAGCTACCTTCTAAAAGTAGTGTGATCTCGAAGCCCTTATGAGTGTGGCAAGGTACCTTTCCATCTTTGTCGATGTGTAACAAACTCGTGTGGTGTGCCTCGTCATCAAAATCCAATCTCGCTCGCGAAATTTTTCCTAAATTCATCCAATCTTTTCTTGTCACCGAACTCAATGCTCTTGGAATAGTGAACGTGGTGTCGGCGATGGTTACTTTCTGCAGTTCAGGTGTCACCTCAACTGATTGAGATGGATCGGATGTTATCTGCGCTATAGCTTCGAAATCAAAATCACTATTTTCGGACAGGAATTTTTCTATATCCAAATCTATTTCTTCGTTAGAGAATGATTGATCTTCTGACAACACGCGTTGACCCGATTCTTCTGCATCAAAAACATTATTTGCCGCTTCTGCGGTCAATTGATTTACTTGTTGCTGGCAGTGTTCACACAGTTCAACGTGGCTTGATACGATCAAGGAAACTGAATCGGCTAGAGTGCCATCGACAAAGTCTTTCAACATTGCTGCGTTTGGATGATGTTTAATCATGACTTTGGTCCCCCATGTGAACCTTGAGTTTGGCTAAAGCGAGTCTTAGTCGCGATTTCACTGTTCCGAGCGGAACGCCGAGTTGTTGTGCGAGCTGTTCTTGAGATAGCTCCTGAAAATACACACCTTTGACAATCGTTTTTTGAGCTAGAGGCAGCTTCTCAATTTGAGTCATTACGTGACGACTCATCAAATGATCACCAAAAGGCAATTCTTCATTCTGAGACTCGGCCACCATCGCATCAATTGGCCAAATGTCGTCGGCGATCGTTTGTTCTGCTTTTGCTTTGACCTTTCTCAACATGTCGAAGGCAGCATTTCGCATCACGGTGTAAACCCAAGTGGTCGCTGCACCTTTCTCTTGGTTGTAAAGATGTGCTTTCTTCCACACATTGGTCATAGTGTCTTGAACTAGCTCGTTAGCCGCGGCTTCGCTACCTAACTTGTTAATGCCAAAACGTTTTATCTTCGGAGCGAAGAATTTGAACAAACAGGTAAAAGCCTGCTTGTCTCGGTCTGTACCAACCAAAATTAGCCAGCTTGAGAGCTCTGTAGGTACTTTGTTGTTGGTAGGTGAGTTATTGTCGGGAATAATGACTTGCTCCTTGCCTATCCCTAAACTTCTGCTTTCCACTTGCATAGCAAATTACCGCTGTTCGAATTTGATTGGCATTACGTGGTTAAAGAGGAGAGGGATCACTTTTAATTAAAATAATTTCTACTATACAAAATTATAGTGAATAAAAGTGTTTATTGCCCCGTAATGATTTGATTCAAAAAAGGAACTAGTGATGGAAAGCTGGTTGGCTCAGTGAATTTTGTTTTCTTTTCTATAGGGATAGGCATTATCTCAAGCAACCGAGCGCATATCCATTGTGAGCTCTCAAAATCAGGGGTCGGGTAGAGGTTTCTGATTGAGTCGTGGTCGCGAAACAGTTGCACCAAGAACGCTGTTACCACATTGGGGACTTTGTACTCAAGCTCAGGCCAGTGAGGCATTGAACTAAATCTACTCTTAATTAAACCGTCTTGAGAACGAAAAGACGAATGAAGTTGGACAAGCTCTTGTCCCTCGACATCGATTTCTAAAATTTGATCATCAGACATATTGAAATCGACAATAGAAACTTTTGTTCCCCAGTAACTATGGTGTTCTGAATTTGAATTGTCTTGAGTGGCGAGAATAAAACCATCCCCCTGTGCCGCTTGAGCGACCATGGCAAGGTACTTAGGCTCAAAAATGCGTAATCTTTGTCGGCCTCCAGGCAAAAGAAAGATGGGGAGAGGAAACACGGCGAGTTCTGGAGAAGACTTTACAGGTGTTTCTAATTCGTCTTTTGTCTGTGTGGTCTTGTTGAGTGAGTTCGGCACATAGTACTCCTTAGTTCAAATTTAATGTGAACAGATATACGGGGTATTTCTGGTGTTCGATCAATTTGTTGTAATGAGTACCTCTGAGCGTTTCTAGAATAGCTACTTTACTGAGGTCTGATCGATATCTCACGGAGGAGTGACTGAGTGAAAAATCGAACCCTATGTTTTTTGTTGCACCTGTTCATAAATTCATTGATTTAACCTTCTTTCATTGACGTCATTAGGTAATATATGAACAAATAGTAAGCGAGTGGATAGCAGCCAAGCGGTCCTTCTATCTAACGTTCTTCTTTACCTAACATCACATCAAAGGAATGGTCATGATTGTTATTTATGGTATCAAAGAGTGCTTAAATCCAATTAAGTTGCAGCTATCTAACGTGTTGCAGCAATGCTTAAACAGTGAGATGGGGTTGCCCGATGACAAGCGAGCCCATCGGTTTGTGCCGTTGGAAAGGGATGACTTCTTTTACCCAGAGGGTAGAACCGACGCATACACGGTTATCGAAATCAACATGATGGAAGGTCGGGCGGTAAATACTAAAAAGCGTCTGATTAAGAAAATATTCTCCGAAATAGAAAAGCAACTCTCTATCTCTCCTATTGATATCGAAATCACCATTAAAGAGCAGCCATCGCACTGTTGGGGGTTCCGAGGAATGACCGGTGATGAAGCTCAAGACCTTAAGTATAAAGTAAAAGTCTAGATTTAACCCTGTTTGATAGCGGCTTCAGAATTGGTTTCTAGGCCGCTCGCTTAACTCTAACTCTTTTGTAGAACTTTCGGCTTTTTGTCTCTTTAGGTCTTTAACTAACCCTCACTACTCTCTTTCAAATATTGATGCCAATTCGCGTTAATCACATCGAAGTGCTCCACGCAGAACTCTTTTCTATTTTTTAGGTAGTCATTTTCCACGTCATCGAGTAAGTTTTTATAAGCTTCAGGGTCGCTTCCATATACTAAACACAGAGTAGAGAAGTAACGTTGGAGATCAAAGCTGTGTTCATCAATGTATTCACCTAAATCGTAATATTCAGGACGGTCTTCTGACTCGAAAGCAAACATGTCAGCGGCACTAATTGCGGCATCTCCGCCGTGTTCTACATAGTTGAGCAACATGATGGTAGCGAGGTTATCAACGGCGTCCTCTTCCTTCCCCAAAATAGCAATTTTTTGATCTTCTATGTAAGCATGCCCAGCTTCGTGCAGTAGGGTGTGAAGTAAGGTATCGATAGCTCCAGTTTGTGCCGTTTTCCCGTACTCTTTTTCGTACTGATTCTTTTCAAAGTAAGTTAACGATTCAGCATAAAAGCTATAAGGGATGAGCACTTGATGCGTTTGTGGATCGTAGAGTGGACCGTCTTCGTTGCCATATTGAATGGTTAATGGGTTATTAAACATGAAGAGTTGATTGGATAGGTCAATCACGGTGTCGTTGACGCCACTAAGTTGAATCTCTTTTTTGATCTGTTGTTCTGCCTCAGTCTTAGGTGTCGAGTACTCAACAATAAGGTTATCAGGTAGCGTATTGACACGGGATGTTTCACTAGACACATAAGTTGTGGCGAACACAGAGCCAATGGCTAGGCTGTAGGTTAGTGCTCGTTTCTGCACGAGTTTAATGAATGTCATCGTAGATCCTTATGTGGTTGGCACTAAGTTCTTTTTGCCGTTGGATTTTTGGTGAGTGGCACAGACGAGTGAAACATCACTTATCGAGGGTTAATCTATTCTAGAATGATTATCGAGTGGTAATCAGTTTAGGTTATCTTTGATACGATTGGCTATTTGTCAGATAAATTTCGGTTCAGGTAAAGCCTTGTGCTATACTCCGCGCCCCAATCCGAATTGGCTTGTTTAATCTTAGGAAATTATTATGAGTGTTAAAAACGAACTTCAACAAATTAACAACCGTCTAGACAAGTGTCGCAACAAGTTAGCGGCTGCTAAAACTCGTAATGATCGTCCTGTTGTTCGTCAATTTGAAGATGAGATTAAGAAGCTAACTAAGAAAATTGCCCAGCTTAAACACAAAGAAAGCTTCGATGTGAATCAAGAGCGTAAGTCGCTGATTGATATGCCATTTAGCCGTGAAATTACAAAAGCTGAGCAAGCGGATATGGGCAAATTGAAAAAGTCTGTAAAAGGATTAGTGATTGTTCACCCAATGACGAAGATTGGTAAAGAGCTTCGCATTGAGGTTATGACAGGGTATGCCCCGAAAAAATTCTAATTACCAGCAATGGTAATAAAAAAGGAGCTAGCAATGGCTCCTTTTTGCTTTTTTAGGTATTCAAAAAGAGATTGAGCAGCAGTATCATTGCTGTCGATTTATACTTTTGGAGATTGATTGTTATCACAAAACCGTCGCTCTCTACTTAAAAGTTAACGTACTACTAACATGGTGCGGAGTGAACGCAGCAATGCGCTGGTTTTCTCATCCACAATTTCTTACCCATTCTCATAGCACAGGTAGAGCAGCACACATAATTACAGACAAAACCAGACTCATTAGGGAAGATGAGCACGCAAAACAATAGAGGTTATATGAATCAATTAATTTCAATAGGGCCACTAGAATCTTTCCTAATCGCAATTAGCGTTTTGTTTCTAGGTCATTTTGTAAATGCAAAGCTACCGGTTCTCAAAAAGTACAATATCCCTGAGCCCATCGTCGGCGGTTTGATCGTCGCTTTTGCTATTACTGCCCTACACTTCAACGGCGTTGACCTAGAGTTCTCTTTGCCATTGCAGAACACCTTCATGTTGATGTTCTTTGCGACTGTTGGCCTTGCTGCTAACTACACCCAGTTGATGAAAGGTGGTGCAAAGGTGTTTCTGTTCTTAGGGGTCGCTTCGATTTACATCATTATCCAAAATGGTGTAGGTGTGACATTAGCCACAGCCCTTGGTCTTGAACCTTTGATGGGCTTGATTGCAGGCTCTATTACGCTATCTGGCGGTCATGGTACCGGTGCAGCTTGGTCACAGACGTTTTCAGACACATTCGGTATTGCCAATACTCTAGAAATTGCGATGGCTTCAGCCACCTTTGGTTTGATTATTGGCGGCATCATCGGTAGCCCTGTGGCCCAAAAGTTGATTGATAAGAACCAACTTGAATCTGAATACGGTACTGGCACGCAAACGCACGAACGCTTCCCTGAACTCGTTACTTACAATGAGTACGAAGAAGACAAAGTGACCGCGAAGAAGGTGATCGAAGTATTGTTCATTCTTCTTATCTGTATCACGGGCGCGAAATACCTAGAGCAGTGGGTAGCGACCTTTGAAATTTCTTGGTTGATGATCCCTGACTTCGTTTATGCGTTGTTTATTGGTGTATTCATTACAAATGTTTTTGAAGTCACTAAGCTGCATAAAACCGATAGCGAAACGGTCGATATTCTGGGCACGGTGTCATTATCACTGTTCTTAGCTATGGCGCTAATGAGCCTTAAGCTTTGGAACATCTTTGACCTTGCGATTCCGTTCTTGGTTATCCTTGCGGTTCAGGCTGTGGTGTTGGGTATCTTCTCTTACTTTGTGACGTTCAAAGTAATGGGTTCTAACTACGACGCAGCGGTTATGGCGGGTGGTCACTGTGGTTTCGGCCTAGGTGCAACACCAACAGCGGTAATGAACATGGGTTCTTTGGTGAACCGATTCGGTCCGTCGCCACAAGCCTTCATGGTTGTGCCAATCGTTGGTGCCTTCTTTATCGATATCGTTAACCTGATCATCCTTCAAGGTTACATCTCGTTTATCGGTTAATGTTCGTCCTTGCTTAAATGCGATGAGCTAATCGCACCAAGATGAATACAAGAAAGCCAGTCGATTGACTGGCTTTTTTATTGTCTAGCATATACCGAACTTATAGATTTTATCTTATGTCGGTGAACTGGTCTGTAGTTCTTTAAGCAGAGGAAATGCTGCTTTAGTGTGTTCCCCTGTGACAATGAATCCGACGAGTTGGTTTGCCTCATTAAAACCTTTGGCGACAATCCCTTTTGGATCAAACCGAGTCTCCCAACTCTGAGCAGTTTGAATATCACGGCCTGCCAGCTGAATCGGATAACTAGGCGTTTTCACTTTAGTCATAATATGCGGCAAGCTTAGCTTTCCTTCACCCGTAGTGAGTTGTTTCGCCAATACGTTGGCCGCTAATATCGCGGGTTGCAGGTAAGCCATTACTCGTCCTTGAATTTCAGCACAATCCCCAATGGCATAGACATTTTTGATGTTAGTTCTCATTGCTTCATCAACGATGATACCTCTGTTCACTGCCATTCCTGTCTGTTGCGCGAGTGCTGTATTTGGCATTAACCCAGCTGCAGCGATGACCACATCGGTTTTGATTAATCGAGAAGAGGTCGTTTGTAACCTTACTCCGTCAGCGAGATAGGTGGCATGGCTTACCATTGCATCCGTCTCAACTGTCACACCGGCTTTACGAAGCTCTCGTTCCAGTTCTAGGGAGATAAAAGGTGGCACCAAACTACCTAATAGATAACTTGCTGGTTCAATGACCGTGACACTTTTCCCCGCCGTTTGAAGGTCGAAAGCTAACTCGACGCCAATGAGCCCGCCACCGATAACGGTGATTCGTTGCGCAGCGTCGATCTGAGCTTTGTGTTTTTCGAACTCTTCCAAGCTATTGAGAGTAATCGTTGCCTGAGCACTCAACCCCTCAGCAGCAGGTATGAAAGGCGCTGCCCCGGTTGCCAGCACTAGTTTTGAGTATGGGATGATATCATCGCCAGCGACAATAAACTGTTGCTCGGTGTTAATCTCGTTTACCCAAACGTTGGTTTTAATGACAACGTTATGCAGCTCAGCTAATTGTTGAGCAGTATTGATCGCAAGTTGCTGAGGTGTTTGAGCTTGACTGAATACATGCGAAAGATTCGGCTTACTGTATTCAATACCCGCATCAGCAGTGACTATTGTAATAGCGATATTTGGGTCAGTTTTACGGATCATCTTTATGGTTTGTAAAGCAGCGAAACCAGCGCCCACAAGAACAATGTTGTCCATATTACTTCTCCACAAACACTTCTTTGCCTAAATGGCATTCTGGGCAAAGGAAGTCATCCGGCACTTGTGCCCAAGGTGTTCCTGGTTCAATGCCTTGGTAGGGTTCGCCCAATTGTGGGTCGTACACCCATTCACAGACAGTGCAGCGCCAGCAAGTGCAATCTGCGCTGTGGTTTGGCTGGCCTTGAACTTGCTCGGGCTGTTTCTCAAGTTGTTTTTCGACGAGTTGTTGCTGATCGAATTGCTGCTGATCGAGTTGCAGCTCGTCTGTGTCATCGAGTGCGACTGGAGTGCTCGTTGGCGAAGGCGCGGTTTCAAGCGGTGTCACATTACGTGATACTTGCTTTGGTGCGCTGACTTCGTCTGGATTCACACGCCAAACCTCGGCCAGTGTCATACCATAATCAATACATTGACGAAGTGCGTCTGTATCTGGTTTCCAGTGGATATGCAGAGGTGCGCTCACTTCGAAGTTGGCTTCACGTAAGCGAGCATCGATGCGTTTTACTGCGCCGCCAGTCCACCCTGAAGAGCCAAATGCTGCGGCTCTTTTTTCTGCAAAGCGCAGGCCGTGTACTTCTTCAAGTAGTGCGGCGATTTGCGGCATCATCACATTGTTCATGGTCGATGATCCAACAAGTACGCCCTTTGAACGGAAGATATTGGCAAGGATGTCATTCTTATCGTGCTTAGAGATATTGTAGACTTTGATGGCTGTTTCTGGGCTGCCTTTACGAATACCCTTTGCGATCGCATCTGCCATCATGCGAGTGTTATTGGACATGGTGTCGTAGACAATGGTGATACGATCTTCTTTGTAGGCTTTTGACCACTCGTAATATTGCTCAACGATTTGAGTCGCATTGTCACGCCAAATACAGCCATGAGAAGTAGCAATAACATCGATTGGCACGCCTAAACTCAAGACTTCTTCTATCTTCGCTTTCACCAAAGGCGCGAAAGGCGTGAGGATGTTTGAGAAGTAACGCAGACATTGGTCATGTAGCTCTACTTGGTCTAGTTGGTCATTGAATAGGTTCTCGTCGCAGTAGTGTTGCCCGAAAGCATCGTTACTAAACAGGATTTCATCACCGGTTAGGTATGTCGCCATTGAGTCTGGCCAGTGCAGCATTTTCATCTCAACAAAGATGAGTTGCTTACCGTTACCGACATCGAGCGTGTCGCCTGTTTTAACGGTTCGGAAGTTCCAGTCAGGCTGGTGGTGATGGCCAACAATAGAGTTAACACCAGCTTCTGTGCAGTAGACGGGTGTGTTCGGAATTTTAGCCAGTAGCGCAGAGAGGGCGCCTGAGTGATCTTCTTCTGCATGCTGACAAATGATGTAGTCGATCTCGTTGATATCGATTTCCATCTCTAGGTTTGCAAGGAATTGTTCAGTAAAGCGATGATCGACAGTATCGACAAGCACCGTCTTCTCTTCACGGATCAGGTATGAGTTATAGCTCGTACCTTTGTTCATGTGGTATTCCTTACCGTGGAAGTGCTCGGTTTCCCAATCGTGGACGCCGACCCAATGAACATTTGATTTAACGTGAATAGTCATAATGATAATACCTTATTTAAATATCTGATCTCATCATTGCATTTGGTGTGCCATGTTTTTAAGTGATTGTTTTTAATTAGGTTAATTTAATGCTGGTAAGGATTTGTGTCATTATGACTTTTTTATATTTGTTGTCTTAATAATCCCTTAGTGTCATTTTAACTCACGCGAAATTGTTCTAGGTATTGGCATGCTTATGGATAAAGATAGATGAAACTGAGCCTCTATAAATATGACTAGCTGATTGGGAAAATCAGTAGCAGATACAAAAAAGGCCAGACAAGTGTCTGGCCAAAATATAAGGCAGTACGTTTAAGCATATTAAATGTAGTCATAACTAAAATTGGCGTTATAACTAATATTGGTTTTAAAGCTAAAATTGGTTTTCACACTAAACTAAATGAATGGTTCATTTAGCAAGGTTGTTCGTATCAACTAGAGAGTTGTTACAACTTGATCAACCGCTAGACGCGCTTTTGGTTTACCGTAGTTATAATCTTCGCCATCTTTGTGGTAACCAATCGCCAATGCAACATCAACAACATGACCATCTAACTCATCGGCAAATTCTTCACTGATCATTTTTGCGTCTACACCTTCCATCGGTGTTGAAGCGATGCCAAGACGAGCTAGCGTGTGCAGTGTATTACCAAGTGCGATGTAAACTTGAGATTTAGTCCAATTGCCGTTAAAGCCTTCTTCGTCTGTGTTCATTTCAGCGAATGCGTAAGCACCTAAGAACTGCTCGTACATTTCAGCGGGTAGGTGACCAGAACTGACTTCTGTGTCAGCACGTTTTGCGAATTTTTCTTTAGTGTACTTAGGGTCGTGAGCAAACAAGATCGTGTGTGACGCTTCTTTCGCATGTGGTTGGTTAAACTGGAACATGTTTTCGAAAGTATTGTGGAAGCGCTGTTTTGCTTCGTCACTCTCAATGATGATGAACTTCCAAGGCTGAGAGTTGATAGAAGAAGCTGACAAGCGAAGAGCTTCTTTGATTACTTCCATATCTTCTGCTGATACACGTTTGTCGGCATCGTATTTTTTAGCAGTGTAGCGAGTGTTCAAATCTGTGATGATTGGATGAGTCATGTTGGCTCCTAATATCTATAAGAATAAATGTTGTAGGGTTTAATGTTCAGTGACGTCAACAATAAACGGACAGCTCAGTTAAATCGAAACCTTTTATAAAGTCGTTTAAATGGCTATCGAACATGCCCCAAATACCGAATTACTGTAGTAGCTCGAGTCGATGGGAGTAAGATAATAGAAGAGTCGCTTGAGAAAAATAGCGAACATATCAAATCACTATGGTAGTTAAAGTCCATAATAAGCGAATTAATGTGATCTTGATTAGCTATGGTGTGCGAGTTTCAGTGACTTAATACGCCTTTATTCCATATTCACGCAATAATGGCGGTAATACCTTGTCGAGATTGGGAATATCTTCTGGGCAGATTTCGATTAAACCAAAACCATGCTCCTCGTAAATTTTCTTAGTGGCAATGCGCTGGTCTTGATCTATTGACCCATAATCCGTTCCCCAGAACTGAATGTACACCTTGCCAGTTGGCAGGTAGAAATCGCTCATGACTTCTTTTGCGATTGGGAGTGGACGTTCGTAGGCGTGGACTACTCCTGCCATATAGAGCCAGTTATCTATGATCAGCTCGCCTTTCGACCTAACATAGTGTCCGTCCAAGCTTCGGTGTTTTGCTTCGAACTTCTGACGAAAGCTAGAAAACGAAGCGTCGGTAGAATGGCTTTCGGCGTCGTGACCTAAAAATTCGACAACTGATTGCTTTAAGCGCTTATTACGCACCAAAGAGTCGTGCCACACCACAAACAAGTTTTTTGTTGCTTTATCTTCTCTCTGTTCACCACCGGCTTTTAAACCCGTAGAAGTCACATGCCAGCCATCTTCTTCTTTGGTTATCCAACCAAGCTCATTGAGTAGCAGGTTAATTTTCTTCGCGCTGAGTTGAAAAGCGTTGCCCAACTGAGTCGCGGTTAGCGTTTTACCAGAGAATGAATCTAAGTCGATGAGCAGATTCTCCGGCCATACAATAAAGACACCAAATTTTTTGTGCTCTACATATTCCCCTCCAAAACTTTCACCGCGCTCAGTGAGCACCCAACGTTCTTGCGATCGCACTATATAGCCAGCACTTTTTAGATCACTGAAGAGAGTTTTAGGTTCCACCCCTTTGTGTTTGGCGAGTGCTGATGTGGAGATTTTTTCTGGCATAGTTTTTCTCAAATAGCAGAGCAACCTGCTGGTTGGTGTTGAAGGGGAATTAAATAAATAGCATTTGAGTAGCTAAATACCATATCACATCCATCTAGTGTTCACTGCAGCGCTCTGGCCTGTAGTTTTAATAGTGCGCTATGTCTCATTTCATTTGAAGCTTAGGTTTTGTTTTTGTAATTAAATTACAAAGTCAAGTTTTTGGTTCGTACTGATGCATATGTATTGAGCATGATACGCTGTTATTTTGTTCACTAATTATAGATTTTAGATACCCTATTTTATTAAGTGTGATATTGATCACTATTTATTTTTAAGTATTACAAAACAAAATGTGATCAATATCACTCGATAATGAGTGTTATTCCCATTTAAATTGCTTTGTAATTTAAATTCATACCATTTTTGTGATCTAAGTGGCTATCGATAACCCGAAAGTGTTTTTTGTGTGTGACCACTGTCACTAAAATTGCCTCAAGGTGCATTTTCGAAATGTTGTGATACATTTTAATCGACTTTTGAATAAACACTTTCGGTCATTTGACCAACCAATACACTACGGGGTTCTACCTATGTTATCACCAGAAGCAAAGATTAAGGTTCAAAACTTTGGTCGTTTCTTATCCAATATGGTAATGCCAAACATCGGCGCATTTATTGCGTGGGGTTTCATTACTGCACTATTTATTCCAACAGGTTGGTGGCCTAACGAAACGTTAGCATCAATGGTTGGTCCTATGATCACATACCTACTACCGCTATTGATCGGTTACACCGGTGGTAAAATGGTTGGCGGCGACCGTGGAGCGGTTGTTGGTGCAATTACAACGATGGGTGTCATCGTTGGTACAGATATCCCTATGTTCATGGGTGCAATGATTGTTGGTCCACTAGGTGGTATCGCAATTAAGAAATTCGATGAAGCTGTTCACGGTAAGGTGAAGAGCGGTTTCGAAATGCTAGTGAACAACTTCTCTGCTGGTATCATCGGTATGATCTGCGCAATCATCGCGTTTGTCGTGATTGGTCCTGCAGTTAAGATTCTATCTGGTGGTCTTGCGGCCGGTGTTAACGCAATGGTTGAAGCAGGTGCTCTTCCTCTAGCTTCTATCTTTGTTGAACCTGCGAAAATTCTTTTCCTAAACAACGCAATTAACCACGGTATCTTCTCTCCACTAGGTATCCAGCAATCTGAAGAGATTGGTCGTTCAATCTTCTTCCTAATTGAAGCTAACCCAGGTCCTGGTTTTGGTCTTCTACTTGCTTACATGGTATTTGGTAAAGGTAGCGCGAAACAGTCTGCTGCTGGTGCATCTATCATCCACTTCCTAGGTGGTATCCACGAGATTTACTTCCCGTACGTACTGATGAACCCACGTCTAATTCTTGCTGTAATCGCAGGTGGTATGACGGGTGTATTCACTAACGTAATGTTTGATTCTGGTCTTATCTCTCCAGCATCTCCAGGTTCTATCTTCGCAGTTTTACTGATGACGCCAAAAGGTTCTTACCTAGGTGTTGTACTTTCAGTAATCGCTTCAACCGCTGTGTCTTTCATCGTAGCTTCAATCCTACTTAAGACTTCAGCTCAAGGTGACGACGAAGATTCACTAGAAAAAGCATCAGCACAAATGAAAGACATGAAAGCGTCTTCTAAAGGTGCGGTATCAGGTGCAAACGTGAACCTAGCTAATGTAGAAGCTGTGTACGTAGCGTGTGATGCGGGTATGGGTTCAAGCGCAATGGGTGCTGGTCTACTACGTAAAAAAGTAGAAACAGCAGGCCTGAACATTGTGGTAACTAACTATGCAATCAACAACCTACCAGCTGATTCGCAAATTGTTATTACACACAAAGACCTAACAGACCGTGCACGTAAAACCGTACCAGGTGCAATGCACATGTCTCTTAACAATTTCCTAGATGGCGCTGTATATGACCAGTTGGTTGTAGACCTTGTAGAAGCACAAAGCGGTGAAGCGAAAGTAGCAGCACCTGCGGCAGCGGCTCCAGCACAAGAAGGCAACAAACTTGCTCTGACTAACGACAGCATCTTCCTTGGTCTAAAAGCGACTCAGAAAAAAGACGCGATTAAGTTTGCTGGTGACCAATTAGTAAAACTTGGCAATGTGTCACCTGAATACGTAGAAGGTATGTTTGCTCGTGAAGAGCTTGTGTCTACTTACTTAGGCGAGTCTATCGCGGTACCACACGGCACAATCGAAGCGAAACAGTACGTACAAAAAACCGGCATCGTTTTCTGTCAATACCCTGAAGGCATTCAGTGGGGTGAAGATGAAGATGATATTGCGAAGATGGTTATCGGTATTGCAGCACAAGGCGATGAACACAACATGGTGTTGATGGCTATTACCAATTCACTTGATGACGAAGAAGCAGTGGAATGCTTACAGAACACAACTAACCCAGATGATGTTCTACGTATTCTAAACGGAAATTAATACGCTCTAGTCAAGCTCCTGAGTGAAGGAGGCCGGTGTCCCCCCACTGGCCTCATTTTCGGTCTTACTCTTTATCGGTTTAATAAAGATTCAGTCTGTATAGCTTACTGTTTAATGCCTAGAACCTAATTGGAAAGGGCATGTTGTTGAGTAGTTAGCTATCTAGATTCAAATATTTATAAGGTCTAAAATTATGAAAGCGTTACATTTTGGTGCAGGTAATATCGGTCGTGGTTTCATTGGTAAGCTTCTTTCTGATGCTGGTATGAAGGTTACGTTTGCAGACGTAAATGAAACGGTTGTTAATGCGTTAATTGAGCGTAAAGAATACCCAGTAAAGATTGTTGGAGAAGAGTGTGTTGTTGAGATCGTTAAAAACGTAACAGCAGTGAACTCAGCGACAAGCGCTGTGGTGGATTGCATTGCTGAATCGGATCTTATTACAACAGCGGTAGGCCCAACGGTTCTCAAGATTATCTCTAAATCTATCGCGCAAGGCATTGAAAAACGTGCTGCTGCTGGTAACACTGCACCAATGAACGTAATCGCGGCAGAGAACATGGTTCGTGGTACTAGCCAACTTAAAGCTGCAGTATTAGAGCACCTTTCTGATGAAATGAAAGCCTTCACTGAAGAGCACATTGGTTTCGTTGATTCAGCGGTTGACCGTATTGTTCCACCGGCAGAAGCTGGCGAGACAGACCCTCTAGCAGTAACGGTTGAAACGTTCAGCGAATGGATTGTAGATCAAACACAATTTAAGGGTGATATCCCAAACATCCCAGGAATGGAATGCACTGATAACTTAATGGCTTTCGTTGAGCGTAAACTGTTTACTCTTAACACTGGTCACCTAGTAACGGCATACCTTGGCGTTCTTGCGGGTCATGAGACAATCAAAGACTCTATTGAAGACGACGTAATCCGTGCTGAAGTAACAGCAACAATGGAAGAGAGTGGTGCTGTACTTATTAAGCGTTACGGTTTTGATCCTGAAGCTCACGCTGCATACATCCAAAAAATCCTTGGTCGTTTTGCAAACCCATTCCTACGTGATGAAGTAGATCGTGTTGGTCGTCAACCAATTCGTAAGCTGAGCCCACAAGATCGCTTGGTTAAGCCACTGAACGGCACATTAGAATACGGCCTTCCAAACGCTCACCTAGTAAAAGCGATTGCGGCAGCGTTCCATTATAAGAACGAAGATGACCCTCAAGCGGTTGAACTTCAGGCAATGTTTGCAGAAAAAGGCTTTGCAGAGACATTAGCATATTATTCTGAGCTGAATAGTGACTCAGAAGTTGTTAAACTAGCGGAACAAGCTTATCTAGCATTGAAATGATAAACCACCAAAGTGCCACTCCTGTGGCACTTTCTTATTGCCGAGCCGTTATGCCAATACAAACTAATCATGAAACAGAATTACTCGAAGCACTTTCCGAGGCTGAGAGTGCTGGCGCTTGCCTGATGGCCGCTTATGATGCATTGGATGATACGGTAGATTCGGTTTTAAAAAATATTTTCAAGAAAGACGATACTGCGATTAAGTTCGTTGTAGAACCTCTTCTCAATAGTGGCGGGCCGCTAGGGGAAATAATGATACGCGGAAAGTTGCTTCTGGGGCTTGGCGTGATCAGTAAAGAGCTTTATGACGACTTAGAGATTTTCGTGACCTTAAAAGAATGGGCGAAAATACAGGGTGATGACACCAGTTTTACTGAAGTGGATATCATCTTTGAGCTAAACAAAGTACATGCTATTCAGCGTATTATGCCTATTGAATACGACCCTGATATGGTGAAAACCATGTCTGGTCCAATGTTAGAAATGTTCTTGGGTCGACATAACCAGAAAGTGAAATCCACGATCGTTTTGGCTATTACAGACATCATTAACACCTTGTGCCGAGATAACGCGCTGAGTTCTTAGTTTTTGCTATTGAGTTCATAGCTTGAAGCTTTCGCTTGAGCTTACACCTAAAGTGTTTATTTAGCTTATCTAGCTTTAATTCGTTTTATCCATCTTAGAATATACCGTCATTGCGGTTTCTCTTGTTTGAGAAATCGCTTTTTTGTTTCTGCAGCCTGTTTAAACGAGCTTGTCGCTCTATTATCGATCCTGTTACTCACCTCCTCAAATTGCAGATACAAAAAAAGCCACATTCTGTGGCTTTCTCTATTCAAGACGCTCTTTCTATTAAAAACGCCTTTTTATTCAAGACAATCGATTATAGGTCTTGGATGTTTTCAGCTTCTAGCTCTTGGAAGTAGCGTAGAGTCTTAACTTTTAGCTCTTGTTGAGCTGGCTCATCAGCAACGATGATAGCTTTACGGTGCATCTGTAGAGCGGTAACAGTCCACATGTGGTTTACAGAACCTTCGATAGCCATTTGAAGTGCTTGCGCTTTGTTGTGTCCTAGAGAAAGGATCATTACTTCTTCAGCATCTAGAAGAGTCGCAACACCGATAGTTAGTGCGTATTTAGGCACTTGGTTAATGTCGCCATCGAAGAAACGAGAGTTCGCGATACGAGTGTCTTCAGTTAGCGTTTTGATACGCGTGCGTGAAGACAGAGAAGAACCTGGCTCATTGAATGCGATGTGACCGTCGATGCCTACGCCGCCCATGAATAGGTTGATTTTACCGTATGAGCGGATTTTCTCTTCGTACGCTGCACAGTGTGCATCTATGTCGTCAGCTTTGCCATCAAGAAGGTTGATGTTTTCAGCTTGGATATCAACGTGGTTGAAGAAGTTCTCGTGCATGAATGTGCGGTAAGACTCTGGGTGGTTAGGGTCGATGCCAACGTACTCATCCATATTGAATGTTACAACGTGCTTAAAGCTTACTTCACCAGCTTTGTAAAGTTCAATTAGCGCAGCGTAAGTAGTTAGAGGTGTGCTACCAGTAGGAAGGCCTAATACAAATGGACGCTCGGCAGTCGGAGCGAATTTGTTGATAGAATCTGCGATATGACGAGCAGCCCATTTACCTACTTTTGCTTTGTTGCTTAATGGAATAAGTCTCATTGATTTTGCCCCTAGAAATTAAATTTTATAGTGTTCTGAAACATTAATTCGCATTATAAAATAAGTTGTCATGTTCTGCTATTGTTTTAGGTCAATATTTTACTTTTTTCATTGTATTTGTGACTAGATCTCTCAGAATTGCATAATTATTGTATGGATATTTGGTGGCGTTAAACAAGATTAATACGTTTGTCATATAGCATAATATTGATTCAATTCAGCGTCTGAAAGGGTCGATAAGCTTGATTTGTTTGTGTACTTCGATGCATTAACAGGCCGCTAGAATAGAGTTCAGGCAGAAAAATAAGGGGGGTAATGTAGAGTGATATTGATTAAAGAAGGGGGGAAGGAGAGAAACGTAAATTCTACAGTGATGCAAGTACCGTTGAGGTTATGCCTGAGTCGAGGTGTCTCGGTGCTATCGTTATGAATTATTTATATATATTGGTAAAACCAGCCGGGTTAGCTAAACTTAACTGTTGCGAAGATAAAGTGTGTTGAAGGCAAAAAAAAGCCCAAAGTGATGAGGTATCACTTTGAGCTATTTTACTAATCTTCTAACACTAACTCACTTTCGTATTCTTCCCTAGGCACTTCACCGCGTTTGCAGCCGTTTAGGGTATGAAAGCGACGGCGTCCACGAGCTAGTTGAATGTACTTCAACCAAACACGCTCTAACTTGGACTTAGCCTTATGAGGGTGAGATAGCACTTTAATGAAGTGTTTTTCTTCAGCATTGGTTGGTGTGAGTTCACCAGTTTCAAGTGCAAGCATAGTGTCACCAAACAAGGTTAGGATTTCCTCTTCTGAAAGAGTAAAATCACCTGACTTAGCGAACCCTCGTGGGAATTTAATGGTGTCATAAAAACGTTTTTTTCCGTGTCGGAATTCGGTCTCAGACATATCAGCCTCAGTAATGTGGTTAGATAGAAATTAGTGTTTATTGTTCACGCGAAAATATTGTTAAAAGGCAAAAATAGAAAACAAAACGTTTTTGCCTTTACGATAAACAATCCTAGATCGGCTAGTTAGCAGATTTATTACAGAGATGTATTTGATGGATGTGAAAGTATTTAGAACCTTTCTTGAGGTTGCAAGGGTGCGCCATTTTGGGCGTGCAGCAGAAAATTTGTATCTGACACAGGCGGCGGTGAGTGCGCGTATCAAACAGCTAGAAGGCTATTTTGATACTCAGCTCTTCATTCGTGATCGCAATAACATCAAGCTCACCTCTTCCGGTGAGCGTTTGATTGGTTATGCGGAAGTGATGGTGTCTACCTTACAACAAGCTAAATTTGAGCTGTCGTTGGAGAGTGGTAAAGCTTTGCAGTTAACACTGGGTGGTACACCGAATATTTGGGATGCGTATCTGCAAAATTGTTTGAGTGTAGTAACCGATTCTTTTGGTGGTTATGGCTTTATGGCCGAGGTGATGGGGCGTGAGCAACTCAACCGAAATTTACTTGAACGCACCTTAGATATGGCTTTCGCTTTCGATCAGATCAAAGCGGAAGAGTTGAACTGTAAAAAAGTCGCTGATTTGGTTTTGGTGTTGGTATCAACGCAACAAGATGATCTGGAATCTGTATTCCAACATAAATATGTTTATGTCGACTGGGGAACGCGTTTTGGTTCTGAACACGCCGAGCGTCACCCAAAAGTGCCCGCGCCGTATCTACGTACCTCTACGGCTCGTATTGCCCTTGACTTCATTTTGGAGAAAGGGGGGAGTGCCTACCTACCTGTATCTCTGGTTGAACCTTTTATTGCTTCGGGTCAGTTACACAAGGTTAAAGGGGTTGAAGACTGGTATCGCCCTATTTACTTGAGCTATCGTAAAAGCAGTACTTCAGTTGACGCTATCATGCAGGTTGAGCAATTGGTTAATGAGATTGACCCATCAACGGCGTATACGCTTCAACAAGCAGCTGAGCAAGCTCCAAACGCTTAGTTTTAATTTCACGATGTTTTCATAAAAAAATGGCTCCTTGTTAAAGGAGCCATTTTTGTTTTTAAACCAGCGAGAACTTTATTTTTAAATCCGAGATCATCCCATTCTTTAAAACATAAATATTTTCTAAATCAAAGATAAGCTCTAAACCAAATCAAAAGTCAGTTCTAACCCACATAAAAGAAGTTAAGCCTGGTCAATGTGCCTTATTTGGCGGAACTATAAGTTCATTAGATTCTCGATTGACTCTTCAAGAGAGCGAGACATGTACGAATGGATTTGATTTCCATCGGTAGCATCAATTTCGATCATAGAAATTCCGATGTCGGCTTGATCCTCAAGGTAACTGAGAGATTGCTCGACTGATTGACTGGTGAGAATTTGTTGGTTTGATAACACAATTCGACACGTATGAAGATCCATAGCCTTTTTCCTTTTTATCCAATAGGTCTCTGCATCTTAATGTGCTAAGTACCAGTTGTTGACGTTGTTAGAAGTATCCCTTCTACCTATTAAAAATAGCTGAATTGAGTGAAAATAAAACTGTTTTTGTGATTTATTTAACCTTCACTTCCGAAAGTGGCTAGCGGCAATGGCGGTTCGCGGTAGACTTTTAGTTATTGGAAAAAGAGCAGCCGTTAATTAGAAGAGTATGACATGTTAAAAAATATCAATAACAACAGTGTCTTAACGACTGAGCAGTGTAGTTTGGCTCGCTACTCTCGAGATGCTCGGTTTGACGGCATGTTTTTTACCGCAGTAAAAACGACAGGTATCTTTTGTCGACCTATTTGCCCGGCAAGCCCGCCCAAAGAAGAAAATGTCGAATACTTTTCTCATCAAGCTCAGGCTTTGAAAGCGGGTTATCGTCCTTGTTTACGATGTCGCCCTGATAGCGCACCATTCTCACCCGCGTGGAAAGGCGTCGAAACAACGTTTTTGCGTGCTTTACAATTGATCGATAACGGTGCTTTGAATTCAGGCTCAATCGTAGAACTTGCGGCTCGTTTGGGTATCTCAGACCGCTATTTACGAACCTTATTCGACAATTACATCGGTGTGTCACCAAAGCAATACAGCCTATATAGCCAGTTAATGTTTGCGAAGCAGTTACTGCACACCAGTAGCATGAGCATTACTGATGTCGGTTTTGCGAGCGGCTTTAACAGTATACGCCGTTTCAATGATGCCTTTTTAAAAGAGCTGAAGCTCTCACCAAGCCAAATCCGACGCTCTAAACCCAGCAACTACCTGAGTAACCATATCCAACTTTCTTTTCATGGCCCTTTAGATTGGGAGCACCTGTTGGGTTTTTATCGACGAAGAATGATTGAAGGTCTGGAGGGCATCGGTGAAAACTATTATCAACGCACGGTGAATGTGAATGGTTCTAAAGGCTGGTTCAAGGCCACCTTAGTAAAAGAAAACCGCTTAGATATTGAATTTGAGTTGGACGATATAAGCCAATTAAGAAGTTTGATTGCTAACATTCGACGTATGTTCGACCTTGATGTCGATATTGCCAAGGTTGAGGCTTTTTTTATGACCATTGATCCTAACTTGGTTGCCAAGAGTGGTATCCGTATTCCTGGCGTTTGGAGTGCTTGGGAGGCTGGTGTAAGAGCGATTCTAGGGCAGCAAGTCTCAGTAACAGCAGCGATCGGCCAACTCAACTTACTGGTGCGAGAGATTTCTGGTACGCATCAAGCTTCTGTTTTACAAGAGTTGGCTAATTCCCAAGAGTGCTCTGAATTACAACAAATTGCTTATGCATCTGAGAAAGCGTATTTCCCAACACCTAAACAAATAGCTGATGCTGATGTGAGCTTTTTAAGAATGCCGGGAAGTCGTAAGGAAACTTTAAAGCGTTTTGCCGAATACATGGTCGACAACGAAGCCGAACACCCTTCTAAGTGGATTGACCTAAAGGGCATTGGGCCTTGGACGATTCAGTACGCGCTGCTCAGAGGGCTAAGTGAGCCTAACCACCTGTTGATTAGCGATTTGGTGGTGAAGAAGTTCATTGAGCATCGCTCTACGATTAATACAGAGAGTGTTTCGCCTTGGGGAAGCTACGCCACGTTCCACTGCTGGAATCAGTCTTAAAATAAAGAGTGCTCACAAATATCTACAATACACAAACATCTGTAGTACTAGGCTAGGAGATATTATGGCTAACCGTTTTACTTATTATGAGAGCCCACTGGGAACCGTGACTTTACAGGGGAACGATGAAGGGCTGCTCGGTCTTTGGTTTGAAACATACACAACCAAGCCAGATCAGTTAGGCGTTCGAGATGATGACTTTCCGATCTTTGAATTGGTTGCCGACCAGCTCAATCGATATTTTTCTGGCGAAGCCATTCAATTTACTGTGCCGATCTCAGCCAAGGGTACACCGTTTCAGCAGTCGGTGTGGCAAGCTCTCACGACGATTCCATACGGTGAAACCTGGAGCTATGCACAATTGGCTGATGCGATTGGCAATCCGAAAGCGGTGCGTGCTGTTGGTCTAGCGAATGGCAAAAATCCGGTGTCAGTGATTGTGCCGTGTCACCGTGTGATTGGTAAAAATGGCAAGCTGACCGGGTATGCAGGTGGTGTCGAACGAAAGCAACGCTTATTGGTTATCGAAGGAAGGGAACAGGAGTAGATAGGTTCTGTAGAGAATGTTGATTGGGCTTTATCGAGAGTGCATTGCTTTTCATGGTGCACAAATTGATATTGAGTACTAATGCCATTCATTGATGTATCGATTTATGGTTAAAAACTCATGGGCTAGGGACGTAAAGAGTGACTTTACAATAAAATTGGCGCTTTCTGGAAAATACTAGTTTAGTTGCATACTATTTAACTATATTCTCCAAGCAAGGATGCTCAAATGAATAGCCGTTATTCACTTATATTCTGCTGCAGTAGCGCATTATTGCTAACTGGCTGCTTAACCGACACGAGTCGCCCCTTCGAAGTACCACAGCTTGTTTTGTTCAAAGGCATGTATGAGAACGCTGAGAATGGCAGCTATTTAGTGTTCGAATCGGGGCAAGTGACTTATCAAACTATGGGTAATACCGTTACCCGCACGTATCGTGTCGAAGATGATTTGATCAACATTAAATTAAATTCCGCAAATAGTCGAGTTGACCCTGGATTGGTAATGCGGATTCAACATCAAGGTGCGGTACTCACCTGCAACCGCTGCCCAGCGATGCAACTAAGCAATGTCTGGACAAGGGTTGAGAAGCCTTTGGGCGAGTTGTCTAATTAGAAAAGAGCGCTGTTAAGCCATAAGTGAGCGACGATACTGACGGCATAACCTATCATGATCACTGGCATCCATTTTAAGTGCCCAAAGAAGGTGTATTTCCCATGCGCTGCCCCCATCAACGCCACGCCTGCTGCACTACCAATAGACAACAAGCTGCCCCCAACACCTGCAGTTAAGGTAATCAATAGCCAGTTACCTATTGACATCTGTGGCTCCATGGACAGCACCGCAAACATCACCGGAATGTTATCGACAATAGCAGACAAGATCCCGACCATGATGTTGGCCCAAATTGGGTCCCATTGGTTGTACATCACACCAGAGGCAAGCTCTAAGTAACCTAACAAACTCAAGCCGCCCACGCACATTACGACACCGTAGAAGAACAATAACGTGTCCCACTCGGCATGAGATACCCTACGAAATACATCAAATGGCACGACTGAACCTAATCTCTTAAGCGCGCCTTCGTCTTTGTTAGCAATCGCCACCGCTTTTTTCTTAGCGAGCGAATTGGGCAAGGTCTGGCGTAGGTAATACCCAAAGAACTGGAGGTAGGCGAGCCCCATCATCATGCCCATTACAGGAGGGAAGTGAAGCACGGCGTGGAAAGCGACCGCGGTACCGATTGTCATGATGAACAAGAAGACGATTCGCCTTGCGCCACGTTTTAACTCGATGTGTTGGTGCACAGTATCGGGCTGAGTGGTTGGAACAAAGTAAGACATGATCAGTGCTGGAACCAAGTAGTTCATCACTGAAGGAATAAATAACGGAATGAATTCGGTAAAACTGACATGTCCAGCCTGCCAAACCATTAGTGTCGTGATATCCCCAAACGGACTGAATGCGCCGCCGGCATTGGCAGCTATCACGATATTCACACACGCGAGGTTAACGAATTTTGGATTAGAGCCTGCGACCTTAAGAACCACAGCACACATCAATAGAGCCGTGGTGAGGTTATCGGCAATGGGGGAAATGAAGAATGCAAGAATACCTGTTAACCAAAATAGAGACCGGAAATTGAACCCTTTGCCTACCATCCACGCTTGCAATGCATCAAATAACCTCCTCTCTTCCATGGCACTGATGTACGTCATGGCCACGAGTAGGAACAGCAGTAGTTCAGCGTATTCTAGTAAGTTATGTTCAAGGGCTTGTTTGGCCACTTCGACAAGGTTGTGTTCTTGGTAAGTGAAACCAATGATAATCCAGATTAAGCCAGCTGCCAGTAACACGGGCTTTGACTTTCTGAGCTTTAGGTATTCTTCCATCATCACCACTATGTAGGCGACAACGAAAATGGTCAGCGACAGGTAGCCAGCAAACGAGTTGGTTAGACTGAGCGATTCCTCTAGCTGAGAAGTGGAAGCAGCTGCTACCGTTGAAAAGAAGAATAGAGAGAGAACAGCTGAAAGCTGGATACCTAGCATGGATTACGCTCCGAAGTTAATAAGTTATTAACACGGGTAAAAGCGTAGACCTAAATAAGCATGTGGGGTGTGATAGATATCTTAATAATTCAATAGATTATAGTGAAAAAGAAAGACGGTGGCGAAAGTATTAGCTTTGATGGATACTCCTGGCAACTCAGGCTTAGCATTGATTGCGTCGCTTCAAAGTACTGATGCTGGCGCGGGGCGATCGTTAACTTCTTCTCTTCAGGTACAGTACTGTTCACCCTTCCAGTTATGGATGGTTATTTGGCGGTAACTTCGTCAATTGGCCTAGCGGTTGCTGTGATGTTTATCTTCAAGTTTGTTGGTGCATACATGGGACCAATTGGTATTGAAGGTCGCTATATTCCAGTGATGATCGCGATTTCAGTATTGAATGCGTTTGGTGCGATGTTCTTGATGAATATTATTCTATAACTTTTGTAGAATGACAGTTCTCGAAACTTTTTAGGGTTTATGGTAAATGAATTGCCAATGAGACTTTTCAAACGCTAAAAAAAAAGGAAACCCCGTTTGGCTTTCACCAAACGGGGTTTATTCTTTTTGTAGCCATCCTGCTACTGCGCGTTACTAATTTTTCAATAGGTAACTGGTGCTCCCTGCATCATTCCTTGACGTGGCTAAATCCTTTAACCTATCCAATTCGTCGCCTTCCTAGCGGTGTCCTTGCTAACTCGTCATCCTGGCGAGTGGCTCTATCCTAGAGGAAAACTTCCATGCTGATCACTCATCCTAAGTCATCAAATCTTCGTCCTGAAGATACCTAATCCGTTAGGCTTTTTCCTGTTCCTGCCAACTCCCTGTCGACCTGTGTATTAAACACTTTGGAGGCTTTGCTCGCAATTGATGGTAAGAAATAAATGAATACGCTAACTGAAATAAATATGCGTAGATTCATACAAAACAAAGGGTTGGGTTTGTTTTTTAGGTGTTTTCTGCGAAGCTTAATTGTGATCTCTTACGTTACATGTAAGAGATCTCTTACATATTTTCGGGCTCAAATATCATTTTGCATTGACTGCACCAATGAATTGATGGGTAATGTATGACGAATTAACACCAAGTGATAGGGAAACATAATGGTTACAGCACTTTACGCAGCCTTGCTGACGGTCGTCATGATCTGGTTAGCGATCGAAGTTATTAAGCAGAGGCGAGCGAACCTGGTCGCTTACGCCGATGGCGGTGTTGAGTCGTTGCAGATAGCACGCTCGGCACAAAGCAACGCAATGGATTATATCCCCATTACAATTATCTTGATGGGGTTCTTAGAGATGAACGGAGCCAATGTTTGGTTTATTCATGTACTGGGCGTGGCTTTTCTTTTGGGACGTGTGATTCATGCTAAAGGAATTCTAGCGGAAAATTTTAAGGGTCGAAAAGTGGGTATGGTGTTAACGCTTATCTGCATGATCTCTTTGATTGTCCTAAACTTAGCTTACCTACCTTTTGATAAAATGTTCTAGGGAGCATTATGGTATTACGCCTTCCTCCTGCTTGGGCAATTGTCCTTGCAGGTCTGATACTCAACATCATGGCGATTGTTATGTCGAGCTTGGTGTTAGATAAACTTGAAGCGGAAAAAGCGGAATACAACGATCGCAAATACGGCAATGTATATTCGATACAACTAGCCTGGAATACGATCGAAACCCTAGAACGCAAGCGTGAAGCCATTCTAATTCACCTTGATAAACGACCAACAGAAGTGGCTCAACCTGCGACAGTTCTCAATGAAGCGTTGCGCGGCCAGCTCAGGCGCTGGGTGAGTGATGAAGTGCCAACGATTTCGTTGGCTAATTTACCCGAGATTATGGTGTTGATAAACCGTGCTCAAGAAGCACAACGAACACGAATCGACGATTACTATTTGGATAACCTAACCTTGGTTGAGTTAATACAAAGGCTCGATGAGAAAATGGCTTTCTACAAGAATATCGCGCTTTTTCTTCAGGTATTTGGTTTAGCACTGATCTTAGCTCGAGATCTGGCAAGAAGGCCTTAGTGGTTTGCTTTCCACTATTGGCAGTTATATAGCTAGCGAGACTCGCTTGGCAGGTGAGGGTGTTGCTGGCCTTGGTATTTTGGTAGCTGCTCTTTCAACCCTTTAAACGTACTCAGTGCGCTGCCGATCGATAACTTGTTCATCAACCAATTTGGTAATATCCCACCCGCGTTCGCATACGCAGTATAGGTAATGTAGGTATTGCCATTGGTAAGTGGTTGCAATGTCCAAAGTGCGTCCACATCGTAGATTCGAATATACCCTGATTCTTTTGCCAAATAGTTCGAAGCATCCTTAATCGATAAAACAAACTGTCCATCTTCGACGCTGTACTGGGAGTAGGTCACCATATCTCGATTTCTAGCAGGCCAAGGTGCTTTAAACTGGGTGTAGACGATGTTTTCAGTTTCAGAAATTTGCATTAACACTTGGCTTGCAGATACATTGTCTATCCAGTTCGGCACATTGTCGCTATCTTCCAGCAATAACAAAAAACCAGAATAACTGGTCGGTGTTTGCATTTTCGCTCGTATTTCTACCAAGCCTTCACTATGTGGCCTCTTATCAATGACGATTCCATCTTCGCTTTTCACAAATTGCCATGGGGCGGCATAGGTGAGTGTTGATAGAGTGTAAAGCCCGAGTGCAACAATCCTAGCTAATATCATTATTCTTCCTGAAAAAGAAAAGCTTATCTGTCAGAAGTATAGAGTAAAAATGAATTTGATTCGTGCTGAGGGCTTTATGCTTTTCTCTGATTTGAGTGTCACATCGTTGTTTATTGTGGTGTCACCATTAGTTGACTACTTATCCATGGTTAAATCGTCGACATGAAAACGGAAGCGTTCGGTCGCTTCCGTTTTTATTAATGGGCAATGGATAAACGTTGAAGGCTAAAATGAGTAGTGGACAAATTTATAGGCTAAAACTTGTCGACTAGAGCTTATCGACTAGAGTTTATAAGCTTCGACAGTTTTGATCGTCGTCCAGTTACTGTTGGCATCTTGGATAAATTCTTGTGTATCTTCCAACCATCGTTTTTGTACAGATTTGTCCAAGTTCAGATATAGCTTTCCATCTTCGACTTTCCATGCATTAGGGTCGGTCTCAAACTTCTTGCCCATAGCTACACCAAAGGCACAATAGCCACCGTATTGAGGCGCATAAGCTTCAGGGTTAGTACGAAACTGATCTCGGTTTTCACTGCTTGCGAACTGATAAATAGCGTTCTTATAAGTTGCTGTGAATTTTGATGAGCCTTGAACGGCGCCCGAATCAGTAAAGTAAGCTACTGGGTCATAGCCTTTGATCGCTATGTCATTGCTATCAACGCTCATGTCGATATCTGCTGCCATTAGCGAGAAGCTGGTACCTAGTAACGCTACCATTAGAGTGAGTTTTTTATTGGCTGGTTTGATGTATGACATAACAATTTCCTTGTCTTCTTTGGTTATCTTGTTTGAATAAATTAGCCCACTAGTCCGGTCTATAGAGGGACAAAAGAACTAAAAAGTAAGCGAATCGTTCGGAGGATGCATGGATCTGCTGTCACAACTAATGGAACATTTCTCGATACGTACTGGTGTTTTTTACTCTGGAAATCTGTGTGGTGTATCGTCATTCAAGCCACGACAGGGTAAGGAAGGGCATCTTCATGTGTTGAGCGCGGGGAAGCTGACCTTATCTCGTGCTCACAAGGAAAGTAAGCAACTTTCACAGCCTTGCATGGTGTATTTGCCTAACAGCACGCCACATGCGATTGAAGGGGTGGGGGAGGGGGCAGAGTTGGTGTGCGCGAATGTGGAATATCGAGCAGGGCAGATGAATCCTTTGTTGTCTGCTCTTCCTGATGTGATAGTGATTCCGTTTGATGAAGCACCTAACTTAATTCCAGTGATCGAAGTGTTGTTTCGGGAGTCGAGCCAAGAATCGTCAGGCCAACAATACTTAATGGATAAATTTAGTGATGCATTAATGGCTTTAATTTTCCGTCATCTCATTGAACAACAGAAAATTGATAAAGGGCTATTTTCAGCTCTTGCCCATACTCGACTCGCTCCTGTAATGAACGCTATCCACAGATTGCCTGCTCGTCATTTGTCGGTTGCGGAAATGGCATCATTGGCTGCGATGTCTCGCACTCAATTTATCGAGGCATTTAAGAGAGAGGTCGGTGAAACGCCCGGAGATTACGTACAAAAGTGGCGTATCTCAGTGGCTCAGTCTTTACTGTTACAAAGTAAGCCAATTAATTGGGTGTCTGATGAGGTTGGTTACAGCAGTTACTCTGGCTTCTCTCGTGCGTTTCAACATGTCTCTGGTATATCACCACGTCAATGGCTAAAAGAGATCGAGGGATAACGGTGAGTATCAAATGAAGGTTGTCGATATTTATCTTAGGTTTGTGTAAATATTGAGGTTTGTGTAAATACTTATGATTGTGTAGATATTTAGATGGATGTCGATACTTGAGTTAAGTAAAAACTGCCAGTGACCATGGGTTAGTGTTTTCACTGGCAGATAAATATTGGGAAGAGAGTTTAACGTTTCCGGTGAGATGGCTGTTAGCGAAGCAACCAGCGTTGCAGAGGTGTCTTTTCGATACCCGAAACCAACATAAAGCTCAGGATAAAGGTGCCGAAGAATACAGTGATATCTTTACCGATCTCTGTGATACCTAATATTCCACAAACATTGAACAGCACGATAATAACTAACAAATGGCTGACGTAGATGCCCAACATTCGGTTTGAAATAGAACGAACCCATGCGTAGTTGCCGATATTTGGATTGGCCAGAAGCCACATAAATACACCTACGCCCCATAATGTGGTTCCAAACAAGAAATCATTCATGTTAAACCCGACATCAAAGTTGGTTAGCCATGCAGCTTCGGCAAAGTGGATGAACATGCCTATCGCTAAGAACCCCAAGGCCTTTGTTGACGACACCTTCCATTGATGTTGGCGAATCAGGAAGCCTAAAGTCACCATCAGTGTGCTAAAGAATGGGCCGTTACGAGTGAAGAACGGTGCACTGAGGTCGGTTAAGCTTGTGTAACTGCCTGCCAACACACCATATACGTAAAGTAGAATAGCCGTTGGTAATAGCAGTTTATCGAGTTTCATCTCAACCATTAAGGCGATGATCAAAACAGCGAACATTAGAGCAGGAAGGAACCATAAGTGAACTAGTCCGCCCTCTAAGAAAGAGTTGAGCGGGGTGTTCATTAGGAAGCCCCAGTAACCTTGGCGTTCGCCTAAGTAACCCAATTCTTCAACCTTAGCGAGGTTGAATGGCATGACCAGACAGATGATGCTCCATACCAACCAAACTTTGAGTAGTGGTTTGGAGTAGTTGATGAAGGTTGTCCAAGGCGACGCTGTGAGTTTAGGTTGGATCAGATAGCCGGAAATAAGAAAGAATAGCGGCACGGCGAAGCGCGCGGCTTGGTTAAGAACATAACCAATCCATGGCACTTCATTGATTTGCCAATAAGTCAGTGCCATTTGGCCATGTAAACCAATGATCGCCAATATAGCAATCACTCGGCCCAACTCGATACTGGCAATGCGTTGTGCAGGCGTATGTTGAACGGAAGACATATCAGATCTCTAAGAAAAATTTCGTAAAATCTAACAGTCTTTATGGCGAATACGTTAGTCCTAAATCAAGGCTTGCGGCCTTAGTTTTAAGGCTTGTGTTGATTATTTGAAGCCTGTCGCAGCTATATTAAATTCATTGCAGTGAGTGCGAATATACCAAGCGTGCAAGTGATAAGAGAAACGACAGTCGTTAGAGCGATAATATTGGCGGCTAAGGTAGAGTTTCCCCCCATCGCTCGCGCCATTACGTAACTTGCGGCAGCGGTTGGCGCGGCGCTCATCAAGAAAATAAGACCAAGATCTAATCCTCTAAAATCGAAGAATATAGCAACTGAAGTAATTAGCAGCGGAGCCAAGACCAGCTTGTATCCCGTAGAGAACCAGGTGGGGCCCTTATCTTTTTTCAGAGATCGTATGTCAAGCGACCCTCCAGTGCATAAAAGAGCCAGTGGTAAGGTCATATTGGCAAAATATTGTCCTGCATCCGACACCATTTTCGGCACTGGAATCGACAGTAAGTAAAACAAGACCCCCATTGCGATAGAGATAATCAGAGGGTTTTTGGTCAGTGTTTTAATAATCACTTGAACGGCTTTATCACCAGACTCTTGACCCTTCGGAGTGAGTGCGATAACCGCCTGAATGTTGTAGAGAACGGTCAGTGATGCGACATAAAGAGCTGCGAGCGCAACGCCGTCGTTGCCGTAGATGTTTGCAACATAGGCGAGTCCAATAATGGCGGTATTAGCTCGAAAGCCACCTTGCACTATTACGCCTTGGTCTTCTGGTTTTTTAAAGGCTATTTTCGTGCTTACCGTGGTAAATATGAAGAACACAAGGTTCGCCACCAAGCCAAAAATAACGAGCTTGCCGCTAGCCGAAAAATCGTGGTTAGACTGAACAATACTCAAAAATAGCATTGCTGGTAGAGTGACCTGAAAGACGACCTTTGATGCGACATCGATGAAGTTGTCATTGATCAAGCCGATTCGCTTGAGCATCACACCAAGAAACAGCATTAGACAGATGGGGCCTGTTACTGACGCCGAAAACGCAAACTGTTCCCAAAGTGTGTTCATTATTTTTCCTTTGTTGTTTAATTGAGTCGTTACTTTTTGAATAACTGAATAACTGAATAACTGAATAACGGCTTAACTTGGCGCTGCTTCGCTCAATATCCTTTGAATACTGTCGCATTTTTCCACAATTCTTTAATAAGAGAAATTAAATCCCTGCGGTTAAGCAAAAAACTTTGAAAAAAAGTACGAACGTGCTAAAAATAATCATCAGATTTATCATTGGTGAATAATGAGCAAAGGAAAGATAACCAAAGAGTATATTTTGAGCCATGCATTCGCGCTTGCGAGTGAAAATGGTCTCGAGAGTTTAACGATTGGCGAATTAGCCAAGCAGTGTGGTATGTCTAAGAGTGGATTGTTCGCGCACTTCAACTCTAAAGAGAACCTACAACTCTCTGTGCTCGAGTATTCCAACGCCATATTCACTGAAAGAGTCATCACGCCTGCAAGAGAGTTGGGAGATGGTGACATTGAAGCGAAATTGAAACAGCTGCTCGATAATTGGCTGGGTTGGAATCACTCGTTTCAAGGTAGCTGCATGTTTATTGATGCATGGAAAGATGCAGGCAGCGAAACGTCTGTGATTCAGAAGGCACTGCAGAAAACCATTTCAGTGTGGATTGATTACTTGACCATTCAGGTCGCTAAAGCGATCGAGAGCAAGCAGTTTAGAGTTGATTTAGAACCTAAACAGGCAACTTTTGAGTTATATGGGCTTTATTTGAGTGCTAACTTGTTTTACTCCTTACGAGGTCAGCAAGCGAGTCACACTCATTTCTGGAGTGGCGTAGAACGTTTAGTAGAGAGTTGGAAAGCGGTTTAGATTGCTGACAAGTTTTACTCGAAAATCATTTTATTCGTAAAAAACGTAAGTTTTGCTTTAGTAAGGCTGACCACAATTTTATAGAAGTGGCGGTAAGTGATAATAAATTACCGTCATTTTTTAGATAAACAAATAGCACGGTCGTTCGATTTCTGGGGCCGAGCTCTATCCGCCAAGTTGTATGGCGAAACAAGGACAGGTCATGAGTGACAAAATCTATTTTAATACATCGAACAAATTCAGTTTTAAGCGCAGCTTAATTGGTGCCACGACAAACCTTCACTATATTCTAGCGCCTAGCCATGCGAAGAAAACAGCACGTAAATTGCTGCTGACTCCAATGCGCACCGAGCAAAAGAATGCCGATCCAAAAGGTTTGATTAAAAGTGAGATCAAAGGTCGTGACGGTGTATTGAAGACATACTCTCTGGGTACTGGACCGGTTTGGGTGCTTACTCATGGTTGGTCGGGGACAGCGAGTCAGTTTTTCCCTCTCATGGAACACATCGCAGCCAAAGGCTTTACGGCTTTGGCTTACGATCACCCTGCTCATGGTGGCAGTGATGGTGTACATGGTCATATTCCAGCGTTTGTGAACGGTTTAGAGGCCATTCTAGATTCGGTTGGTGAAGTGGCAGGTTTGGTTGGCCACAGCATGGGCACTGCTTCTGCGTTGGAGTGCAAGCACGTTAAATTGGAAAACAAGCCAATGTTGCTGATCGCGCCTGTGTTGGATTACCTAGAAAACCTATTTGGCAGTGTGGCACGTTCTGGTTACTCAATGAAGCTGTTTGAGGCGGTTGTAGGTGAAGTGGAAGAGCAGTTTAACTACCCAATTCAATCAGTGGATCCTTATGGTAAATTAGCGCTTCGCGAATCGCAGACGATCATTGTTCATGATGAGAAAGACAAGTTCACTAAGTTTGATGTCTCTCAACGTGCTGCCAATGAAATGGATCGCGTCACCTTGATTGCCACTCGAGGCCAAGGTCACGGACGAGTGATGAAGTGCCCGCAAGTATTTGAGAGCTTTGATAACTTAATTGGCTAAACCCAACGAGCATACTTAAAAAGGTCATCAGTATAAAGATCGTTAGCTCAAGGCTAAGAAAATATAAATAAAAAGGCCAATCAGACATTCTCTGATTGGCCTTTGCTTTTAGGGGGTTAGTGGGTGCTTAGCTCGTGTTGAGCTAAATCCCATTTTAGTTAGCACAGCTCGCAGGGCCGATCTCTTTCCAGACGCCCCATTGGCCTGTCGTTGTTGGATCTTCACCGGTTGTCCACCATTTTGCTTCCCAAACCTTACCAGCTTGAGTCACTTGGTCGCCGCCAGTGTAGACTGCACTTGAATCCCAAGCGTTAGTACACGTACCGCCACCTGTGGTTTTCTTAAGAACGTTCACTGAAGTAGCCGCTACCGATGTATCAGTGCCATCGCTGACCGTTACAGAGAAGTTCAGCGTCGT
This sequence comes from Vibrio sp. S/42/10, assembly GCF_029890535.1. Classification (NCBI taxonomy): domain Bacteria; kingdom Pseudomonadati; phylum Pseudomonadota; class Gammaproteobacteria; order Vibrionales; family Vibrionaceae; genus Vibrio; species Vibrio sp. S/42/10. Next base: position 98,928 of record NZ_JAKMZC010000009.1, read on the forward strand.
ATCTTGCGTGTATTCCGCCGCGACAAAGCTCACTGAAGAACCTTGAACCGTAGCATCAATACCAGCAGGCACATCCCACGTGAAGGTCAATGTATCTTGGTCAGCATCGCTCGAAGCCGAAGCATCAACCACCACTACGTCACCCGCATTAACTTCAGCTGGAGCTGAAACAATCGCAACTGGTGCTGTATTAACTGGACCTGTGTCCTTAGGGGTTACTGTTACAACAATGGTGTCAGTTGCAGTCGCACCTTCGTTATCAGTTACCGTTAGGCTGAACGTGAGTAATTCTTGTTGAGCGACTTCGACCACATCGAAGCTTGCAACTGCAGCATTCGCGTTGGCCAGAGTTACGGCTGTTCCGCTTACTTGTGACCAAGCGTAGCTTGCAATCGTGCCGTCGCTGTCTTTTGAAGCGCTACCGTCTAGAGAAACAGAAGCTGGGCCTTCAACCGATAGATCTGCGCCCGCTGCTGCGGTTGGTTTACGGTTTACAGGATCAGTAGTTCCACCTGCAAGACCTTCATGCATCGCGTTCAGGATATCGCCGTTATCCGCATCAATTTCCCAAGAGAATAGACCCGCAAGGCCAAGGCTACGAACGTATGCGCCTTTTGCTTTTACTGAGCGATCATCATCAAATGTGATTAGCTGACCTGAAGTACGGTTCCAAACGTAAGGTGCTTCTGCCATTTCGTCGTAGCCATATTCAAAGCCGTTGATGCCTTGGTTGTTTGCACCAAGCATGTTCGCTTTAATGCCTTTGTAATCGATAACGCCATCTTCCCATACACCCTGAGCAGAGCTGCCAGTCAGTTTGCCATTACCTACGCCAGTCATTGGGTCGCTTGGATCTGAAAGTGATGATGGTAATACGCCTTCCCAACCACGACCGTACATCGCTGTACCAACCACAAGTTTGTTCGCTGGAACACCTTGCTCAAGCAGCAATTGGATGCCGTTGTCTGTGGTGTAAGCAGGGCCAGTGTACTGTTCGCCATTTTCATCAAGGCCTGTGCCATCACATTGACCAGGGCGCATGAAGTTACCGCAGTTGAGTGCTGTTTGGTGACCTAACACGTTGTTCCAACCGCCGTAGAAGTCGTAAGTCATCGCGAAGATGTAATCCATGTATTGGATAGCATCGCCGTAGTTCACGTCTTCAATCTTGTCGTGACCAACACCGATCGCTGATGTTAGCTCGTAAGTACGATCGTTTTCAGCTTCTAGCTCATCTAGCATAGCGCGCAGCTCTGCCATTAATGCAATATAAGCCGGGCCATCATTTACAGGGTCACCGAGATCGGGCGCAGCACCGCCTCCACCGGGGAATTCCCAGTCAATATCGACACCGTCATAGAATTTCCATGTGTTGAGGAATGTTTTAACCGATGCGACGAACGTGTCTCGGTTCGCTTTGGTTGTGAAATCGAAGAACGGGTCAGATAGCGTCCAACCACCAATCGATGGAATGATTTTTAAGTCTGGATTGCGCTGTTTTAGCGCCATCATCATTGCGTAGTTACCCTTGATAGGTGAGCTGTATTCGTGCCCTGCTTGAGGGAAACTCTTCTGGAAAGCCGCCCAAGGGTCATGAATCACCACTTCGTAATCGTTAACGCCCTGACAGGCTGTCATGAGTGCGTTGTAGCTGTTACCGCCTACTGATTTCACTGATTCATTAGGGCCACAAATTGGGATGAAGCCATAAAGGATGTGGGTCAAGTTATCAGCGGGTAGGTTATCGACTGTGTAATCACGGCCATAGATGCCCCACTCAACAAAGTAAGTACCTACTACCGTGTTTGGATCTGTGTTGTATGACTTGTTGTTCGGGTCCACATTCATCGAAAGTGGCGCTAAGTGTGAGCCATCGGTATCTGCGATTGTGATCTGAGCGGGTGCACTCTTAGCACAGCCTGTTTCGTCACACGCTTCGATTTCCATCTGAAATAAGCCGCCTTGGCCGTATTCGAATGAAGCTGTCGTTTGGCTGCCAGTTATAGGGCCAGTGGCCACTTTAACGCCATCAAAGTAGATGTTGTAAGTGTTTCCTGACGTTCCGCTCCATTGGTTAAATTTAACGTCGACCTTTGCTTTGTCGTGATATTTAACCATCTGGTTATAACCAGAAGTCGTTTCCATCGCGAGTTCAATTTTAGAAAACTGCAGGTTGTTGGAACCGTACATGTCGATGCTAGGTGCTGTTGGAGCGGCTAATGCTGTACCAGATAGCGCTAGAGCAATGCTCGCAGCACAGGTATTTATACGAATCATACTTTTTCTCTCATTCCTTGAAGGTTACGAGAACCAAATGGCCCCATAAACGGCTCCAGTCAGTTTTGAAGGAGCTTCCCAGTCAGTATTCGAGAGAGTTTTAATTTTATAACTGAAAATAAATCCGTTTTCGATGGACAACTAAAAAATAGTATCTCGTTACAATTCTGTTGCTTAATGAGTGAGAGGCTGAGTCCATGTTTTATAAAACAAAACAATGTTCAGTATGAAAATCTCACAAGTGAAAATACACAACATGAAGTTATGAAAATATGCGACAAACTATGGGAAAATATCGTGAATTGAAGCGGCATCACAGAACGAAACGTGTTGGGTGTGAGGCTGATACGTGGAAGATAGTGCTAATACTTGGGAATGCAAAGAGTGTTGCTAAGGGTAGTATCACTAAGAATGCATTACCTTAGAGGATACCGTTGTAGAACTTATCTTTTGAATTGCTCAGCTAATGAAGCGCGTCGTTGTTGCATCACACTATGGGTGTCACCTGCTGCTGTATCTTCGTAGCCTTCTTTAATGAATTGTTGAGATGGCACACTGGGAAACAGTCGCTTTAATCGAGGCGAATCATAAGTACCACTGATGGTGTAAATTGTTGGCCCAGATCCTGTGTTGATGGTGACAACTTTGCCATCAAAATCAAATGAGGTAGTAATGAGGCGATGGTTCATCGTGACGCCATTATCGGAAAGCGTAAGGATATCGGTATTGTAGGGTGGAGCCCCGATCTCTATCCAAGTGCCATGGACATTGCTTGGGCTGACTGACTGTTGGTGAGTTTGATAAGCAAAATACCCTGCCGTGAGGGCAACCATCAAGCCGGCTAATAGAAAGCCGTAGAACAATAATTTGGCAAATATATCTCTGCTTTTCGTGGGATTTTTTGCCATTATCTCTTCATTGATCTTCACGCACCGTCGGTCAGTTTATAAACTAAAATCTTAGTTTGCAAAGATTCTTATGATAGTTAGAAGCAGGATCGAATGTTCTAGTAAATTTGGTTGCGTTCGCTATTTTTGGCATATTTACGTCATCAATGAAAATGGTTCTCAAAAAAGCTTAAGCTATGCGTATTTATTTCTTGTGCGAAAGTCATGAATTGGTTAAAACAATTACCACATAAACTTACGTATAGGCTTATTTGTTGAGCCCAATGCATGCAATTTGAAGATAACAAGGAAGTACGATGATTAAAGAAAACACATATTTTGACGGCGGCGTTAAGTCGTTAGCGTTTAACCAATCTGGTGCGGACGTTAGTGTTGGAGTGATGGCTGTTGGTGAATACACGTTTGGTACAGCGGCTCCAGAAAAGATGACCGTTGTTAAAGGTGCATTGATTGTTAAGCGTGTTGGTGATGATGATTGGACGACATACCAGTCTGGTGAGTCTTTTGACGTTGCTGGCGACTCTTCCTTCGACCTTCAGGTAAAAGAAGCGACAGCTTACTTGTGTGAATACTTGTAACTAGGTCTAAATTCGTTCAATCAGGGTATCATTTGTTTCTGCTTGGACAGAAAAAAACCACGCTCTAAGAGCGTGGTTAAATAAGTGATAGTAACCGGCAGTGGATAGTGTCACTTGTTTCGCAGTCATCAAATGGACGACCAAAATTCGTTGTTTGTTGCAAAACCTCTTCAACATCTTTCTCAAAGCTCAAAGCTCAAAGCTCAAAATCAGTAAGTCTCAAATACGCCGTTGTTGTAGTCCTGAATTGTCTGTTCAATTTCTTCCATCGAGTTCATGACAAATGGGCCATAATGCACAACCGGCTCATTAATCGGTTCACCAGAAAAAATCAGGACACCAGAATCTTCTAAGCTATCCAAAGACAGCAATTCAGCTTTGGTGAGCAGTGCAAGTTGGCCTTGGTTGACGACTTTGTTATCGATCTTAATACTGCCTCGGTACACGTATGTCATGGCATTATGGTTAACATCCGTCCTTAACGTCACTTTTTGTCCTGAATGCGCTCGCCAATCCACAACGCTTAATGGCACGCCTGTCGTTTGTAATGGACCTTGTGTTTGTATAGTTTCTGCGTCAGCTGGGTCATGCAGTTTAAACCCACCGGAAATAACTCTCAGTAAGCCGATTTGTTCGTTTTGATATTCTGCAATGCTGTCACTTTGAAAGTCATGGTATTGCGCTGGCTGCATTTTGTGTGTTGCTGGTTGGTTTATCCAAATCTGAAAACCGTGCAACGCGCCTTCTTCCATCATTGGCATTTCACTGTGAATCACACCACGACCCGCGGCCATCCATTGTGCGCCACCGCTGCGAAGCTCACCGACATTACCCAGGTGGTCTTTGTGTTGGAAATGACCTTGAAGCATATAAGTGAGCGTTTCTATACCACGGTGAGGATGTGGAGGAAAGCCGCCAACGTAGTCTTTGCTTTCATCCGATTTAAGTTCATCAATCATCAAAAATGGAGAGAAACGTGTGTTATTAAAACCAGCGAGTCTTTGGATTTTGACACCATCTCCATCTGAAGTCGCATGTGCTGAAATGACATGGTCTACTACTCTTACACTCGTCATTTTGATACCCTCATAAACTTGAATAGCTGTAGTTTATGTAATCTGATTGAAAAAGAAGATGGCATAGCGTTGAGTGACTTATTCGAAAATTTTGAACAGGTAAGAAGGTGAAATTATGTCTATACTTGAATAGGGTAGACCGCCAAGGAGGCCGCTATGGCAATACAACCAAAGCATGGCGATAGGCAAGGTCGGATGGACTTTGAAAATGATTTTACAACAGAGCAGAGCCACCGCTTTACAGCTGTCGCAAACAGTGCGTTTAAACGTCGTGTGAAAAAACGCGAGATTGAAGCGCCGTTTATGCAGTCGGCCAAGCAAGCTGCCTTTAAATCGGTAGTGAGGCCCAGAGGTAATAACCCGAACCGAACTCGACAAGTCGTATGGATCATTGTGATTGGATTAGTGAGCCTTTGGCTTATGTATATGGCAGGCTAATACATTTAGCAGTATGCGATATTAACGGTTAATGTTGATGCGTTTTTAGCAGAGTAACGTTGTTCCCTTCCACCTTCGCTTCAAGACAGTCTTCAAGCTTGGATTCTTCAGATTCTGAGCAGACTAATTTCGTCGAGAATTCTTCTATCAAGTTTGAAACCGGGTTGTCGTGATAATAAGCATATCGGTTTTTCCCTGAGTGTTTAGCAACGTACATCGCCTTATCCGCACATCGAGTTAATTCATGTAAATCGGTAGCATCTTGAGGGTATAAAGAAACGCCTACGCTAAGAGTGAGTTCTTTGATTCTCTCATTGGTTTGGCAACCGCTCTCAAACAGTCCGCATATCCGCTCTAGAATGCCATCAAGATCTTTTCGAGTTGGAATATCATAGAGCATCAAAACAAACTCATCGCCAGCAAACCGAGCGATGGAATAATCGTATTCATGATTCTTTCTATCTCGAGTGCGTAGGTTGTTGCTCAAACGATTCGCAAAATGCTGCAGGACACTGTCACCAACATCATGCCCATAGTTATCGTTGATGCCTTTAAAATCATCAATATCGAGAAAAACCAAGGCGGTAAGTGAATGTTTACTATCAATAGTCGCAAGCTTTTCACTTGCCCAACGTTCAAAACTCCAACGGTTGGCTAAGCCCGTGAGTTGATCTCTGTAGGCTAAGTCCTCTATCCCTTCTTTGTATAAGCGCTGAATGTAGTTTACCGCTTGTGTGTAGTAATAAGCGGAAGTATGGCAAACCAAACTCATGGTAAATAAGCTAAGAATAAAGCGATGAGTGCTATTAAATGGCAAAGAAAAATTGCCCGGCAAGGCGGTAATTAAAGTGCTAATAAACACGCAAAATGAGGTGCTGAATATGATGCCAATTCTGAAATCATTAATAAAAATCACTGCAGCCAAAATAGGGTACAACCAAAGAATTCGATCAGGGATGGCATTGCTGTACAAGAATAAGATAATGCCTTGAACCAACAGTACACAGCTCAATATCAACTCTGAATATTGAGGATTGTTAATCTTTCTTACATAAATGGCGTTTGATACAGCGATAAAAGCAAAACACAGTTCGAAAATCGACAGTACGTAATGCTGACCTTGGAAATAAGCCCAAGTATAAAAGATGAATAGAGACGCAGCAGTCAGTGAAAATGAATGGACAATTTTTTGTTTGCGGGTGGATCGTATGTCCGCCATTTCTTCTAGGTGTCTTCCGACTGGCCTGTTCATGTGATTTGTGCCACGAATTTTGATGATGGTACTAATACTAGGTTAAATAATAGGCTTGGCGGAGCTTAGGAAGTCTATTTAATGTGATTACTATCAAGGTTTTATCTTAAAAGTGAATCAAGCCAATATAAAAAGTGATGTATATCACTAACGGTGCAGAATAACCTTGTCGAGAACCATTCAAAGAGCAAGCTGGTGGTTGCACTGGATTATTACGTGCTTGCTTTCTAATGCTTTACTCAACATAGTTTATAGATAGCTAAATGTTTATATAACCCTAAATTTGATAGAGGATCATTATGTTAATTACCTTTAGTTGCAAGGCTCATGCTAGCGTCACGATGTTTGGGGAGGTAGGCCTTCAGTTCATTAACATGCTTGGACACAGTGGCACGATACCTGGTGCTATTGAGGCTTCAGAAGTCCCTCAAGCATTGAATAATTTACGTATTGCTATCGCCGAAGAGCAAAGTAAGCCGGTAGAGCAAGATAATACTGATGACGACAATGAAGAAGAGATTGTTGAAGCTCCTGTCAATATCGGCAGTCGAGCTTTTCCGTTGGTCGAACTATTGAAAGCTGCAATCAAAGAAGAGTGCGAAGTGATGTGGGAAGACGGCAGCGGTAAGCTTTTGTAGGATGATTTAATACTGAAAAGGTAGAGTTTAATATCATTGAAGTTTTAATTTATATTGCATAGTTGAACATAGGTTGACTAATGAAAGTAAACTGAAACAATAAGTTATATTTATAAACGCATCTTGAACTGAAGGGTATTTGATGGGCTTCTATTTCCGAGCACGTAGCTACACTAGTTTAGTTGGCTCTCTTTCGTTGGCCGTTGTTTCAACGCCGAGTATGGCTGATATATCAACAACTCCCGTCATTAGTGGTGTGTTTAGCTCCAGTGAAGTGCTAAAAAATCAGGTGCTTTCAAGCCTAAGTTACTCTGCCAAACTCACTCGTGATGCGGCTCTTTTCACGATTGGTGGCGTTACATTAGATGCGTATATTCTCGCTCTCCCTTTAGATGTCAAAACAAAAGCCAGAGTCGTTGCTCAGTTATCTAACCCGACGTACTCAATTCCTTTGGGTTATTTTCTCTATAGTTATTACGACCGCTATTCAGGCTTGGGCAGTGAAGATGTGTTCAAATCTTACTTGTCGACGGTTTATGATAAGCAGGCGCTAAAGGGCTTTGAACATAGCCTCTATCATGTTGGAGATAAGCCAACCTCAGAGCATCATGAGCCAGATACCTCGACTGAAGCAACGGGACATCATGAAGGTATTCGTATCGATGAACAGTTCATTGCCAACATGGTGGTTATCTACGATGCGTTATTCGAAATTGGTGTTTGGCAGGATATGGACACGCTCCCTGCGAATTACACCTACTTAACCAATAGCCATGAAGATCTAGCGATCATCGCTCAGATTCAACCGATCATCGTTGATTTGATCGATAAAGCGGCATTGGGAATGGATGACGGCGATATGAAGTCTGCAATGTTGGCGATTGCAGAAGATGGTAAACCAGAAAACGCTGATAAGCCGAATAACAAAGCACAAGCTCTTACCATCACGCTTATTGATTTTGTGCGCTTAAACTTGCTGAAAGCCTACCGCCAATTTGTGTTTAAAGAAGAACGTGCAGCAGCGCTCGATGATTGGATGCAGCAAGCGTTTAGTGACCAGCCTGATGCGCTCATTCAGTTCTTAGAATCCCAACAGAACAAGCGCTTTGCGGTCCAAGTGACCGTCGATGGTTTACAGCAAGGGTTGATTGAGGGGTTGGTCGATGAAAGCGCGCCATTCATCTCGGTTGCTTACCAAAATCATAAAAACCGAACGCAATACAAACCTAAGTTAGAAACGGTGATTGAGCCTGAGCATCAACAGCAGGTGAGGTTCATGGAAGTTTTGTCTGAACAAACCTACCGTGATCCGAATTATCTTCCGTTCTTCAAAAAACTCTATCAAGAACATCTAGACAATATTAGCCGAGTGGGTATCTCTTCAACTCCCACAATCAGCGTACGTAACCTACCGATCATTAAAACGGGCGCGAAAGTATCAGGGCAAGGTGGCACTGGTATCCCTAATTTCCACTTTGTTGACCGAGAGATCGACCGAGCGTATTACTTCTTTGGTAATGATGCCCTGCAGTTGGATGTGTTGATGGCAAACAACAAGGTGCAGACCATGTTTGATCGCCTTGATTATCTGAAAACGTTGAACTGCAACGCCCAATACGATTGGAATGCTCACACGACTTACGACGGGCTAGTAAACCTAGGTTTGGGTGAGTCACTGCGTGATTATGGTGAGAAACGCTGCGTTAAAGAGCTTCAAGAACGTTCAGAAGTCGAAGTGGTTTTGCAAGAAAAGCGTCAAGCCTTGATTGAAGATATTGAGGCGTATCAGTCTATATCTGGCTTTGATTTTTTCACCAAGTTTTCAAAGAGAGCTCAGGTTAAACAGTCGATCACTCAGTTTGCCGAGTTAGATGGAAAAGGGATGCCGGATTACACCTTGGTTTATAACCCATGGCCGGATCACTTCGCGCACTTTACCGGTCCTTTTAGTGACGAAATTCTGATGCCGACTGGAGAGCTTAACCGACTGGACTATTGGATTCGCCAGATTGAAGCGACCTACCGCAGTGCAGGCGTTTACGATAAAACGCTATGGGGCATGGCTGGGGATCATGGTTTAACGCCGGTGTTCTACGCGCTCAATCCCGAAAAGCAGGTATTTGAAGGCTTACAAGCAGAGCTAGAGTATCCAATTGTGGTGAAGAAGATATCTTCAGACGAGGGTGAAGGGCCTAAAATCACCAATGCTCTAAGCTACCCAAGCTCGAAGGAATTGGATGTGGTGGTCGCCTCGACTGCCGGTGGTAACTTCATGATGGACTTCTTTAATTCGGCTCAAGGGTGGCAGGTTCAGCCTGTTTACCAAGAACTCACGCAGTGGTCTCCGATTGCAGCGCCACCTGGTCAGAATATCAACATCATTAATCAGATATCGCAACGCTTACCTGAAACTCTTGATTATATGGTCGTAAGAGAAAGCACATGTGACCAACAACGTTGTGCGGTTCGTGTGATTGGTAACCGAGATTTAAAACGAGTCGACGAATTGATTACTCGCGAAGGTGACAAGCTTTTCTACGAGTCGCTAGAAGCAAATCGAGCGCCAGTTTTACTTAACACACAAGAGCTTAATCCTTATCTCAAGAGACCGAATCAATCTGATTTCGCGCTCTACTCTCAATTAGTTGAAAAGTGTATTAACCGAGCGATGAAGGTGGATGTCACTACATGGTGCAGCAGTGCGCAGTGGACAGAGTTAACCCAATTGACTCCTAGACCAGATTCTGTCAATCAACTAGCCAATATCTACCTTGAAGATAGAGCGGGCACGGTTAACCTGTTCCCGAAAGCTGGAATTGGTTACAACACCAAGGTACCGGGTCGTCATGCTGGTGAAGACTATTTAGAGAAGGACGCATTCATCGGTTTCTGGGGCTCGCCAATTGGTGAAAACTCACAGCCATTAAAGATCGAATCCAATGGCTCGTTAGCGCCGACGCTTTTTGAATATTTAACCGGAGAGGCTGTAGTCGAAGGTGAGAATGGTTGGGGGTATCCGTCGTTGATTGAGAAGTTAGATATTTCAAGCGCGCACTAAAGTAAACGCTCTCTACCTACTCGCTATCTGTATTTTCTCTATGGTTAGCGAGACTGAGAGTTAGCTAGGTTGAGAGCCATCCCCACAAAATCTTCATCACTATCATCAATAACCTGATAGCCAAGTGACTGATAAAAGCGAATGGCGCGGGTGTTATTTCTAAAGCTCGACAGAGTGACTTGGTTTCGTTGCTCTTGATGGGCTTTTTCGTGGATGAGTGACATGACTTTTTTACCAAGAGATTGATCTTGGTATTGAGGGGAAATGATCAGCAGATGAATATGGTATGCGTTGTCATAAGGCTTAAAACACACAAGTCCAATCTTCTCTTTTCCTCGGTATACCCAATGAAACCAAGAAGGTTGGTAGTCGTTTAATAGGCGGTTATGTTGAAATTCGTCATCCCAGCCAAACACATTGTCGACGTGTATGAAAAGCCCTTGCTTAACACACGCAAACAGTTCTTCGAATTCGAGATTTGAAATGAGCTGGAATTGCATATTCTCTTCTTTTATTGTCACTCAGCTTCCTTATTAAACGCTTTTGAATAAGCCGAATTAGCTTAGATTTTCGATGTTATGAAATCAAAAAGCCATGCGTAATGCATGGCTTAAAATCTGGCAGTAAGAACGTTGTGATTTAAACGATCTTAAGCGCGTGATGTCGAGTAAGTTGCTTATGTAGCGAGTCTTTTAATGCCATGCGTTCTACTTTGAGGTTATGCATGCTGTCGTCATCGATTGGGCTGCCAGAAATTTCTAGTTGGCGGATGTCGTAGTCGAGTTGGTGGTATTTCTGCATGTCTGCTTTGAATTTTTCGTCGTCGTGGTTGAGCTGAACAATGTCTAATTTAAGATCTGGGAAATCTAAGATAAAGGCATGGTTTTCATTGAGCATTGTCACTTCCTCTCTAGTCGTATTACTAACAGTATAGAAGCAATTTATCGAAAGAAATGTGGTTCAAAACACAAAGCAGTAAAGCGATCAGAAAAGGGCTCAAACTCGTGGAATGGTCCGCGAATTTGTGCCCTTTTTAATATCTATCGTTATACGTTTATAACTTTAGGCCTATCGTATGAGGCTTACTTCGCTTGCTTGCCAGAACGTTGCTGTTCTTTGAGCGCCAGCTTTTCTTTCTTACGCTGCTCAATAAGATGAGCGGCTTCGCCACCTACGTGGGTTTCGCCACGGGCGTTAGAAAGTTGAACTTGCTTTTCACGTTCGCGGAAACGGGCTTTCTGCTCGTCGCTGTGCTTATCAATACACTTAGGGCAGCTTACGCCTTTCTCAAAGTGCTCAGACGCTTTGTCTTCATCTGTGATTGGCAGGCGACAAGCGTTACACACGTCGTAACCGCTCTTCTCTAGCTTGTGGTTTACCGCAACACGACCATCAAATACGTAGCAGTCGCCTTCCCACATGCTCTCTTCTTCTGGCACTTCTTCTAAGTACTTCAGAATGCCGCCTTCAAGGTGGTATACCTCATCAAAACCTTGCTCTTTCATGTAGGCTGTTGATTTTTCACAACGAATACCACCCGTACAGAACATCGCGACTTTTTTGTGTTTCTTAGGGTCGAGGTTATCTGCCACGTATTGAGGGAATTCACGGAAGGTTTCTGTGTTTGGGTTTACAGCATTTTTGAATGTACCGATATCGACTTCGTAGTCGTTACGAGTATCAACCAGAATCACATCAGGATCAGAAATCAGAGCGTTCCACTCGTTTGGTTTCACGTAAGTACCGACAACATGGCGAGGGTCGATACCTTCAACGCCCATGGTTACGATCTCTTTCTTGAGTTTCACCTTGGTACGGTTGAATGGCTGTTCTTCGTTGAATGATTCTTTATAAACAACGTCCGCTAAGCGAGTGTCTTGCTTGAACCATTGAAGAAGTGCATCGATAGATTCGCGTTTACCTGCAACAGTACCGTTGATGCCTTCACTCGCAAGTAGCAAAGTACCGCGAATTTTGTTGGCTTCTAGCACTTCAGTTAGTGGCTGGCGAATTTCTTGGTAATCATCAAGTGCAACGAATTTATACAGAGCACATACAACATATTGAGACATGGTTTTTCCTTTCTGCGAGCTGGAACGTAAATCCAGAGCGTTTACCTGTTATTCGCCATAAATGTCGATAGAGCGACGTTGTGTCGTTCTCAGTCTACAACGGTAGGCTTATTAAAATCAGGCGCAGTATAACCAAGGCGGTGTAGGACAAAAACCAACCAAATGTAGGGCTATTTAGCATTGCTTATTGTGTGGAATTGCGGGTGTTGAAAGGATATTTATTTAATTGGCTTGAGGTATTTGAGGTTCATTGAACGTTACGCTTTGAATTTATGTAGTACCTCATTTCTATGAGTTGGTGTTCTCCAACGATTTCTACTTCACGGATAAACTCAAAGCCAAATTTTTCGTAGTAATTCTTTAAGTATTGATGGGCGTGAATTTCAATGACTTTGGCACCCTGTTGAGTCGCATGTTCTAGAAGTGCGGCTACCATTTTAGAAGCAATACCTAAACCTCGATACGATTGCAAGACGGCAACACGAGCCATAATGGCGTGTCCGCAGTCATCAATATATAAGCGAGCGGTTGCTACCAGATTTTCAGCATCGGTGACTAAGACGTGATGCGATATTGGATCTAGGCCATCGAGGTCTAAAACTTCAGGGATAGCTTGCTCTACAACAAATACTTGATTGCGAATGAATTGCGCCTTACGTATGAGATCTGGGCTGTTGCCAACGGTCACTTCCATTTGATTTTTCCATTTTGCCTAACGAATGTGATTAAACATAACATATTGAGGACCAGCAGCCCCTCCAAGATAGAGTACTTCCGAATCTTGGAACCCACCTTTCTGATAACAAACCTTGGCCGCTGGATTCTTACAGTTTACGGTAAGATAAATAGAGTGGTAGCCGCTGTAGTGTATGGCGATGTACAGTACTAATGCTCGCACAGCGCGTGTACCAATCCCTTTTCCTTGTTGGCTTTGGTCTATGACAAAAGTTCTTAGGCCGATGGCGGTGTTCGGGCAAAAGTCATAGTTAGATGCGTAATCCGTGTCGATTTTGAAAAAGCCGACGATGTCATTGTCTAATCTGATGACATGTAGGTGGGTAGTATCGCTAGCTTCTGCTAAAAACTCTTCCGCTGTACCTGCAAACTTAACTTGTTCTGGAGCTAGTTGAATCGATTTTATTGCCTCGATATGTCTGTCGGCTAATTTTTCAATTCTAATCATCTTGGGTCCTTATTCCTATACGAAATCAGCCAGTGTTAAGTCTCTGAGTTGAGAATTAACACTGGCTGAATCGTTATTGCTTGAACCGTAATAAGCTTATCAATCAATAATCCAAGCTGTCTGTACAATCAAGATCATGCTTGGTTAAGTACTTCTGCTAAGCGTTTCACCGCTTCGGTTAATTCTTCTGGATTTGCATTGGTGAAGTTTAGGCGTAGCGCTGCTTTTGCTTCATCGGCCTTTGGATAGAATACTGGGCTTGGCACAACTGCCACGCCATTCGAAAGCAGAGTTTTAGCCAGTTCGAAGGTGTCGCAGTCTGGGATTTCAACCCAAATGAACATCCCGCCATCTACGGCTTTTAACACGCAATCTGCAGGCAGTTTTTTTTCTAGTTCTGAAAATAACACTTCATAACGAGACTTGTACAGTGTGCGAATGTTTTCCATATGTACGTTGAAGTCTTCATGTTTCAGAAGACCGACAAGCAGCGCTTGCATAGGTACACTTGAGTGTAAGTCAGCGCCTTGTTTCACTTTGATCAGTGGCTCAAGGTAGCTGCGCTTACCTGTTACCGCACCAATACGTAAACCTGGCGATGCAATTTTAGAGAATGAACGAAGAACGATAGAGTTGTCAGGGCAGAACGAAGAAACTAACGGCAGTTCTGTACCTGTGAAACGTAGCTCACGGTATGGTGCATCTTCAATGAATGCCACGTTGTATTTGATACACAGCTCAGCTACTTTTTGACGAGTTTCTGTTGCCCAGCACACCCCTGTTGGGTTGTGGAAATCAGGCACAGCATAGAACATCTTGGGTGATTGCTGTGCAAAGCACGTTTCCAGTTCGTCTAGGTTCGGGCCAAATTCTGTTTGAGACACGGTCGCAATTTTTGCTTGAACGAGGCCAAACACCTGCATCGCACCTAAGTAGCTTGGCGCTTCCATCACAACCACATCACCTGGGTCGACATACGCACGCGCAATCAAATCCAAACCTTGCTGAGAGCCAGTACAAATCATTGCCGTGTGTGACTCTGGCAATTGGTAGCTTTGCGTTAGGTGCTCAAGCAAAGGGCCATAACCAGCAGTCGACCCATATTGGAAAACTTCCGGCATGTTCGCTAGGTCTTCTAACGTTGGCTTCATTAAATCAATAGGGAACGTTTTCTCATCTGGCAAACCACCGGCCAATGAAATGACATTTGGATCGCTTGCGGCCGCGAGAATTTCTCGGATGTAAGAAGACTGAATTTGTTGCAGTGATTGTGCGATTTCCATTTGTTGTGTCTCGTCATTTTCGTTTTTATTTTATGGTTTGATATTACACGGCAATTGTAAAAAACAGCGTGTCCATTTATGCTTATAAACATGTCCATTTATGCTATTTAAACGATGTCGCGACAACACATATCTAGAATCAATGATGTTCTGTTCTATATTCACCAAGACATCAGTCAGCCTTTGTCGGCCAAAGCGCTCTCTGAGATCGCAGCTTATTCCGAACAGCATTTTCATCGTACTTTCAAAAGTGTTGTGGGGGAGTCGCTGCACCAATACATTCGACGTACCCGAATGGAGTATGCGGCTAATCAATTGATGTTTGATACCACGTCGTCAGTGGTAGAAATTGCCAACAAGTGTGGCTTTAGTTCGGTGTCTTCGTTCAGTCGAGCATTTAAGGCGACTTTTAATATGTCGCCGGGTGAATGGCGTAAACACGACTTACAAATAGCTGAAAAACCCTATCTGAAAGATCCTGAAGTGGCGGCGGGCTATTTGAATGTGGCGCAGAGAGTGTTACCTGAACCGAAGATCGTTGAAGTGCCTGAGCGCATGGCTGCCTACGTTCGACATATGGGCTACAACCGCTCTATTCGCAATGCTTGGTTGATACTGAAAGCGTGGGCGAACTCTGAACAGCGTGATTTTTCGAGTCAGTTCGGCTTGCATCACTCTAACCCTGCCTGGGTCGAAATGGATCAGTGTCGTTATGTGGCATGTATTACGATCGATGAACCGATTAAGTATCGCAGTGTTGTGAATCAGATGGTGATTCCAGGTGGTTTGCATGCCGTTTTTCGACTTAATGGCCGCTATGGTGAACTGCTACCACAGATTAGTATGGTGTTAGAAAAGTGGCTACCTACGTCTGGCTTTAAACAGCGCTCTACTCCTGCGTATGTGCACTATCATCAGAATCATTTTCTCAACAGTGATGAAGTTTTTGAACTCGATTTTTATCTTCCGGTGAGCTTCTACTAACCGACCTAAAGCTACCTATTTGGCTCGCTAGCGTAAATTCACTTAATCGATGGTTGTGCTGTTTTCTTGAACCAGACTTTGCTCTTTTGTTGAGAAAAATTAGCACAACTAATGGCAGCTAACGATTCTATGCAGGTGAACTAAGATAAAGGTGCTTTGTTGATAATTTACCCCAGTAAATGATGACAACGTACGGATTAAACGATAGCATCCCGTTCTAATTGCAAATAGTTCTTAATATCACTCGCTAGAATATGACCATTACCCACAAAGATTATCTAAAAATCGCTTTCCCTTTCATCATCTCAACGGTGACTCAGCCTCTGCTTGGCGCGGTGGATACCGCCGTGATTGGTCAGCTTGGCATCGCTGAACTGATCGGTGGTGTGGCGATTGGCACCATCATTATGAACACCATGTATTGGTTGTTTGGCTTTTTCCGTGTCAGTACGACCGGGCAAAGTGCGATGGCATTGGGTAAGGGCAGTCGCTCTGATTTAGCGGGTAGCTTGATGCGTCCGTTTGTGCTGTCTGGTTTGGTGGGTTTGATCTTTATCTTGATACAACCGCTCATCTGGCAAGGCGCAATGTGGGTGATAGAGCCTGAAGCCAATGTGGCCGAGCACGCGCACATCTATTTTAGTGTTTTGATTTATGGCGCACCTTTTGTTCTGCTTAACTACACCATTATTGGTTGGTTAATGGGGCAGGCGAAAGCCAAAGAAGTCCTTTACACACAAGTGTTTGGTAACGTGTTGAACATTGTTTTAGATGCGGTGTTCGTGCTTTATTTCGACTTGGGTGTCGCCGGTGTGGCATACGCAAGTTTGATTGCACAAATCACCACCTTTGTGATTGGTATGACGCTGGTGATGAAGACCAGCAACATCTCGATCTCTGAGTTCCTGCAAGGCTCGAAGATGACCAAGAAAGACCTTTCGACAATCATCTCATCAAATACTGACCTACTGTTACGCACGATCTGTATCTTAGTATTTTTTAACATGATGGCGCGCACAGGCTCAAAGTTGGGTACCGATGTTCTGGCTGCTAACGCAATCTTGATGCAAGTAACCTTTATTGTGAGTTACATGTTTGATGGTATTGCCAATGCATCGAGTGTGTTTGCGGGTAAAGCGGTTGGTCAGAAAAATGCTTCGATGTTGGATCGTGTATTAAGACTCAATTTTCAATGGACGGCCGGTTTTATTGCTGCGTTAACGTTATTGACCTTGGTATTTAAAGACAACATTGTTTTCTTGTTTACCGATATCCCAACGCTTGTTGCGCTATACCAAGAGATGGCACCGTGGTTGATTGTGTTCCCGCTGGTGGCTGGCTTTGGTTTAACGGTTTACGGCATCTTTACTGGAACAGGAACTACACGTCCGGTTCGAGACTCTAGCATCGCTACCTTGACGGTATTCTTGGCTGTACAGGCGTTTTCGGTCGATTTGTGGGGCAATCATGGTCTGTGGTTGGCGTTTACTTTGTTCTATCTTGGGCGTATTGCCTTCTTGTATCCGTTCATCGCTCAAGTTAAGCGGAAATGCCTTCCAATGACATAAGTAATAACAGCGACCACAAAGCTGAGGTCATATAGAATCATTACGAAAGCGCCTGACTGTTTCTTGTAGTTAGGCGCTTTTTTGTACCTAACGGATTGTGACCATAGATGGTTTCACAGGCAATTTTTTGCGATCCGGTTCAATGTTCACTTTTCATCATACAGGCTTAATGATAGAGTTGTTATGTTATAACATCTACTTATGAGTACTTGCGTGAACGCCCCACTTTTGTCTGTTGACCGATTAACGATCAAAACCTCTTCGAGAACACTTTTCCAAGATATCCACTTCGATGTGTATCGAGGTGAGCTGCTGGCGATCATGGGCCCATCAGGTATTGGTAAGTCGATGCTTTCACGCGCGATTGCAGGTTTTCTGCCGGAAACGGTTGAGGTTGAAGGTCATATTTCTCTGTCTGGTGAAGCGGTATGTGGTTTGCCTATGCTGCAAAGAACCGCAGCACAACGACCTGCGGTTATCTTCCAAGACGCCCTTCAAGCATTGAACCCTCTCGTTTCCATTGAAGGCCAACTCAGTTTGGCATTGACAGGCACTCGCACTAAGCTTAAATCGCAAGACAAAACCAAGCTCACCGAATTGCTAGTACAACTCGGTTTCCCTAACCCAGAAACCATCTTGCCGTTATACCCGAGTCAAATCTCTGGAGGGCAACGTCAACGAGTGTGCATTGCGATTGGGTTGCTGAGTAACGCCGATATCATCATTGCAGATGAACCAACCAGTGCGTTAGATCCGGTGACAGAGCAAGAGATACTCAAGCTGATTCGCGACAATGTTAAACAGCGACAAATTGGTGGCCTGCTTATCACTCATGACCTGCACAGCGCGCTCGCGTGTGACAAGTTATTGGTGATCGATGATGGCGGAGTGGTGGCTTATGGTGCACCGAAACACGCGCTTGAATCGAGTTCTCACGCTTTCTGCTGTTCATTGAGAGACCTAATCGAATGAGCTCGACCTTATCACTAAATTCAGAAGTCTCACCGTCAATGCCTGTGATTGATTCAGAAACACAAACACCGATTGAGATTAAGTTCGAGAATGTCGGTGTGCATTACTACTCAATACCGAGTTGGTTAGGTGGTAAGGCGTTTAAAGCGCTACAGAACATCGACCTCAATGTTGAAGACAAAAGCCTAGCTATTGTTGGACGCTCTGGTGCCGGTAAATCAACGCTGATTGAACTGCTGTTTGGCCTTAAAGAGCCAACGGTGGGGCGAATCAGCCTGTTTGGTCATTCGCTGCCGATTCGCAATAGCAAAGCGCAAGCCGCGGTGTGTCGCTTGATTCAATTGGTGCCTCAAGAGCCACACACCAGCCTCAATCCTTATTATACCGTTCGACAGATCTTAGCCGAGCCGCTAAGCAACTTAGATGTTTCTGGCAACCATGAAAGCATTATTGAAGAGACGCTGTTGGATGTGGGCTTACCTGCCACTTTGTTATCACTGAAACCTAATCAGCTTTCTACAGGCCAAGCTCAACGTGTGGCCATTGCTCGGGCGCTTGTCGTTAGACCCGCAGTGTTGGTAGCCGATGAACCGACCGCCAGCCTTGACCCGGTGAACCGTCAAAGGCTGTTAGATTTACTCAATTCATTGAAAAAGAAGCGCGATATGCGCATCGTTTTGGTGACACACGATTTAGGCGCAGCAAAGGCGCTTTGTGAAGAAGTTCTGGTTCTTGACCATGGCGAGATGGTGGAGCATGGACCGACACCTCAAGTGATGAGCGTACCTGCTCATCCCGCGACTCAGTTGCTGATTCAATCTCAGCCTCTTTCGAAATCTACTTGTTAATACAACCTTATTTATTACGAAATACAGCTTATTAACAAAATACAGCTTATTAACGAAGCACAGCTTACAGAGAAAAATAACTATGCGTTTTAATTCAATCAAACTAGCCTGCGCTCTAGCGCTGGCTCTGCCTTTGACGGGCTGTTTTGACTCTCAACCAGAGTCGAGCGATGCGGCGGTCAAATCTGAAATTCGTGTTGCGATGATGCAGCCACCAAGAACAGGTCTATCACCACTTTCTGATGACGCGTTCAAACTATCGCGTTGGAGCACGGCTGAAACGCTAGTTAACCTGAGCCCAACTTCAGAAGCTGAGCCAATGCTGGCAACAGATTGGAAACACGTTGATCCACTGACTTGGCAATTCACGGTTCGCCAAGGTGTTAAATTCCACGATGGCTCTACATTAACGGCAGAGTCTGTTGTGAACTCACTACAGAAAGCGTTGGAAGCGGCACCTAAGCCACGCATCCTAGATGGCGTAGAGCTAGAAGTGAAAGCAATGGACAACTACCGCGTAGAGATCAAAACCAGCTTTGATGACCCTCTTCTACCAAGTCGTTTATCAAGCCCTCAATTAGCGATTCTTGCAGCAAGCGCGTACCAAGAAGATGGTCGAGTTAGTCCAATGGGTGCAGGTACAGGTCCGTTTGAGTTGACTGAAA
The DNA here is from genome assembly GCF_029890535.1 of Vibrio sp. S/42/10. Taxonomy (NCBI): domain Bacteria; kingdom Pseudomonadati; phylum Pseudomonadota; class Gammaproteobacteria; order Vibrionales; family Vibrionaceae; genus Vibrio; species Vibrio sp. S/42/10. The sequence continues at coordinate 118,728 of NZ_JAKMZC010000009.1, forward strand.
TCAACGGCACAACTAGCGCGAAACTAAAACGTTTCGATGGCTACTGGGGTGAAAAAGCGCAAGTTGAATCTGTGATTGCTGAATACGTTCCTAACGGTTTTGCGCGCGCTGCGGCTCTAAGAACAGGCACGGCAGACATCGTTGAAGCGGTGCCAGTTTCACAAATCGCGACCATTGATCCTGACCTGCTTTACGAAGTAGCAATGCCTCGTACCAATACGCTTTACCTAAACAACAAGTCGGGTGTATTTAGCGATATTAACTTACGTAAAGTAGCGGCTGCTGCGGTAGACCGTGAACAAATCGTGAATACCGTTTATGAAAACCACGCGGATATCGCGCAAGGCCTATTAGGTCCTGCACTTGCTTGGGCTGAGCCGATCCGACCTGAAGGCCAAGCAATCGACAAAACGCTAAAAGCAAACGGTGAAAGCATTGTTATCGGTACCTTTACCGACCGAGCTGAGCTTCCAGAAGTGGCAGCGCTGCTTAAACAGCAACTTGAAGCGGCTGGTTTCAAAGTTGAGCTGGATATTCGTGAATACGCTCAGATTGAAAACGATGCACTGTCAGGCAAGTTCGATGCGTTCATCCTTTCTCGTGCAACCGTTCTAGATTCTGGTGACCCAGTGGCTTACATGATGAGTGACTTTGGCTGTAAGGGTTCATTCAACCTTGGTCAATTCTGTTCTCAAGAAGTAGACCAAGCACTGACTCACGCTGATCTGCAACCACTAGGTGCACTGCGTCAGCAAGCGATCATCGAAGCTGAGCAAAAAATCCTGAACGACTTCGCTGCTATTCCACTGCTTCACGAACGTGTGATTCAAGGCGAGAGCGAGCGTGTAAGCAATGTAGTTCGTGACCCAAGTGAACGTCGCTTGGTTGATCAAACGACACAAGTTAACGCGGCAACACAGGTTAACTAAATAAATGCTATCTGCTGAAACTCTGCGTCGAACCTTATTTATCTTGACGCCTTGGCTATCAAGAATCGCCTCACTGATCGTGGTGGTGATTCTTGTTGGCTTGATGCCTGACATTGCAGGCATCGACCCAAGCCAATCCATCCTGCGTGCGAGAGCGGGGCAACAACACCTGCTTACGCCTGAAGCTTTAGCGGCGGTACGTGCTGATCTTCAGCTTGACCGTTCGGCAAGCGAGCGCCTGATCGACTGGGTAGGAAGTGCCTTTTCGGGTGACTTAGGTAAGTCATGGATCGATGGATCTTCGGTTGCATTAGGCATTCAAAAGACAGCGTCTACGTCTTTGTTTCTGATGTCTAGCGCATTGGTGATGACTTTCGTACTGTGCGGTGCAGGCTTACTGGCTACCTTGCGCAGTTGGAAGAAGGGCAAACTAGGGCAGAGTTACAGCAGTTTAAGCACCGTATTAATATCCTTGCCAGAGTACGTGGTGGCCTCGGTATTAATACTGGTGTTCTCTATCTGGTTAGGTTGGCTACCACCGTATGGTTGGCAAGGCTGGCAAGACATTTGGCTACCGAGCTTAGCGCTCGCACTGCCTGCTAGCGGCCTGTTTAGTCGCCTACTCAGAGACAGTTTACAACGCGTTCTTAATGAACCTTGGGTGATCACGTGGCTCAGTGCCAACGTTCACTCCAATCAAATTATTCGCTTTGCGCTGAAAAGAGCGCTGAGCAGCCTGATCCCACAGATCGCGATGATCGTGATCGGTTTGACTGGTGGCGCGGTCGCGGTTGAGCTTATCTTCTCGATTCCGGGTATCGGACGCATGATTCTTGGTGCTGCTAAGGCGCAAGATCTACCTATGCTGCAAGGCGGCTTATTAGTATTGCTGCTGTTTTCGATTGCCGTGAGCAGCATGAGCTTGTTTGTTCAGCAGTTGATTCTTGGTCACAGCCTGAAAAGCGGTAAGCTCATCAGTAGTCACTCTTCGTTTCGTTTTACGCAGAGCCGAGCTAAACGTGTTACTGCTTTTGCGATCTTCTCGTTCCCAATTACTATCGTAGTTTGGGCAGCATTTCGTGACCCATATACCAGTCAATTTGCTCGCTTAGCGGATCCAAGTTGGCAAGCTCCATTGGGTGCGGATGGCATTGGTCGAGATCTGTTAGCGAGAATCGGTTCAGGTATGGTTTCGACCTTCCAAGCCGGTATGTTGGCGACGTTTTTGAGTTTGGTGACAGGCATTATCATGGGTTTCAATACCCGCTTTAGCCAAGGTCTTATCGAGATAACTAAGGGTATCCCTTACATCATTGCAGGGTTGCTAGTTGCGGGCTTAACGGGTATGAATCCGAACAGCGCATTAATCGCGATAGTATTGGTATCTTGGGCGCCATTGGCGGCTCATTGCTCAAGCTTGATAGTGGAAGCAAAGGCTCAGCCTTATACTCATCTCGCGCCGCTGTGGGGCACGAGCAAGCTGAGAATCTTCCGTTTTTATCTGTTGCCTTACGTATTGCCACCGTTGCTAAGACACGCGATGTTGAGGCTGCCGGTGATAACACTGAGTCTGACCTCGCTGAGCTTCATCGGGTTAGGGGCCAAACCACCTGAACCTGAGTGGGGTTTGATGATTGCAGAGAACCTGCCATACATTGAGCGCGCACCATTAGCAGTAATGGGCCCAATTGTTGGGCTGATTTTATTAGGTGTGGCCATTAATATGATGTTTGATGATTAACGAAAAGAGTCGGTTGCTTAAGTTTTCGACGGGTGATTGGATTGGGTATTCGATTTAGTATTTATGTTGTAATCTTAGGCCTGCTTTTTGGAAGCGCTTTTAGCGCTGCTCGAAAGTTAAACAGACCCTAGTTAAGTGTAAAGGATTCAACATGTATCTCGTTTTGTATTGCCACAATATTGGTATGACCGATTTTTCCTTCTTTGAAACGGAAGACTTTGACAAAGAAGATGGCTATATCGTAAGAGGTAAATGGCCGAACGAGAAAGCGTTTCGTGACTACTTAACTAAAGAGTTTGGTGACATGATCGAATTCAAAGTGATCGACTTAATCGCCAAAGGTGCAGAAGCAGAACACTACTCACCAGAGGAGTTGATGAGCTTATCTCTCTAACTGTCAGCTCGTAACAACTAGCTAAATAACGTTTTATCAAACGAATAAAGAAATGGCAGCCTGATTGGGCTGCCATTTTTTGTTTTAAGCTAGAGCGCATCGCTCGGAGTAAGCGCGAAGCTATTGCGCCACTTCGTCAACCAAGTACAAGATTGATTGATACGGAATGCCACTGTGATGTGATAAACCAATCTCACAGGTTCGGCTGTTGCTGAATCCGCGAGTGCAGTTGCTCGGCACTTGTTCTTTGAGTGGATGTACTGCCGCCTCATTCAGCTCTGGTGTGGTAAAGCCTTTATCACCCGCCCAACCACAACATTGAATATGCTCTGGAACAATCACTTCTTCGGTACAGGCTTTAGCAAGGTTTAACATTGCACCTTCTAAACCCATTCGGCGAGAGCTACAAGTGACATGCAGCATCACTGTCTCTTTAAGTGGCTCAAATGTTAGATGTTCAAGCAAATATTTGTTCACAAACCCTGTCGGCTCTAGCACCTCTAGTGGCTTGGTGAATTGCTCAATACTGCGTTTGGCACATGGGCTGGTGTCCATTAGTACTGGGTATTCACCTTGACGACTGGCTTGCCATAGCACTTCTTCCAACTGCTGAGCCTTCGATTGAGCTAAGTCGGTCATGCCTTTGCTGTCATAAGGCATACCACAACATTGGTCATCGAGCTTCTTCGGAAGAATAACCTCAAATCCGGCTTTGTTAAGCAAAGACATGGTCACTTCAGTAAGAGGGCGTTGGTCGCCCGCATCACTCTGCTGTCCCATGGTGCGACTCGCACAGGAAGGGAGGTAGACCACCTTCTTATGATTGCTTGAGGATTCTGCCGTCACTGGTGATGAGACTAGCGAGTGGCTATTGGATTGCGGCATCTCAGGCATCCAAACGGGTGTCGCGCCTTTAGTCATTGAGCGTAGGCCGTTGGTTAGCTTGCCGACGGTATTTGCGCCTAGTACTTTGCTCGCCACTTGGTTGGTTTTGAGGCCAGCCTTGGTCAGCTTGGTGGTGGTCGAGAAGTGACCTGCTGTCCACTTAGCAATTGGAGTGAACTTTTCATATTTAGCGATACGAAGCTTCTTCACTAAATCGCCAGTGTTGATGCCTACAGGGCAACGCTCGGCACACAGGCCTGTTGCGGCGCAGGTATCAATACCTTGGTATTCAAACGTCTTCTCTAGCTCGCTTGCTTCTATCTCTTCTCCTGCCGCACGACGGCGTTGTAGCTCGCGATATAAAACAATACGTTGGCGAGGTGATAGAGTCAGCGTACGAGACGGACACACAGGCTCACAGAATCCACATTCGATACAGCGGTCGACAAGGTCATCAGCTGCAGGCATCGGCTTTAGGTCTGTGATGTGGGAATTTGGATTGTCGTTGATGATAACGCCGGGGTTGAGTAGCCTTTCTGGATCGAACAGTGCTTTGATCTGTTGCATTAAGGCATAGCCATCTTTGCCCCATTCCAATTCTACATAAGGTGCCATGTTACGGCCCGTACCGTGTTCCGCTTTCAAAGAGCCTTGGTATTTCACAGCGACTAGCTCGGCAACGTCATCCATGAATCCGCCGTAACGGTCGATCTCTTCTTGGCTATCGAAGCCTTGGGTAAACACAAAGTGCAGGTTGCCTTCGAGGGCGTGACCAAAAATGATCGCTTCGCTGTAGTCGTATTTGTCGAACAACTCTTGCAGCTCTCGAATACCATTAGCGAGGTTTTCGACAGGGAAAGCCACGTCTTCAATGATAACGGTCGTACCGACTTCACGCACGGCGCCAACTGCTGGGAACATGCCTTTTCGAATCCCCCACAGAGTCGCGACTGTCTTTGGATCGGAAGTGAAAGGCACCGATTCAACAATCGTGTATTCAGTCAATGCGTCCAAAATTGATTTACATTGTAAATCTAAGTCCTGCTGGGAGCTGGCGTGTGATTCAACCAAAATAGCCGCGGCTTCTAGATCCAAGCTTGGCATAAATGCAGGCATACCCGGTTTATCAGCCACTGAACGCAGTGCTCTGCCATCCATCAATTCAACGGCAGCAACGGGTGTTTTTGATAGCGTAGTAACGGCTTTACTTGCTTGTTCGATGTCGGCAAACACCAACAGGGCCGAAGCTTTGTTTGGGTGTTCGATAACCGTGTTGTAGGTGATCTCTGCGATGAAGCCTAGCGTGCCTTCTGATCCAATCATCAGGTGTTTGATGATCTCAATTGGGTCGTGGTAATCGACCAATGCATTAAGCGCGTAGCCAGTGGTATTTTTGAGGCGGTACTTGTGGCGGATTCTGTCTGCCAGTTCTTGATTCGAGCTAGTCTGTCTGTGTAAATCAACAATACCTTCAAATAGCGCTTTGTGTGATTGCTTGAACGCCTCGACGCTGGCGTTATCTGCTGTAACAAGTAGGGAACCATCACTCAATACGATTTTCATGCTCTCGACGGTGCGATAAGAGTTTTGCGCAGTACCACAACACATGCCACTGGCGTTATTCGCCGCTATACCACCGATTTTACAAGTATTGATTGAAGCTGGATCTGGGCCGATTTTACGTTGGAAAGGGGCAAGGTATTTGTTGGCATCTGCGCCAATCACACCGGGCTGAAGAATGATCTGATTGCCGTTATCGACAATCTCGTGGCCTCGCCAGTCGTCGGTTAGAGTGATGAGTACCGAGTCTGAAACGGCTTGCCCTGAAAGGCTAGTGCCCGCGGCGCGAAAGGTAAAATGAATGCCCAGCTCGCGACAGCTTTGAATGGTGAATATGACTTCGTCTAAGTTTTTGAGCCTTAGAACCATTTTCGGCACCAAGCGATAAAAACTCGCATCGGTGCCGTAAGCCAAGCGCTTTGCCTCTTGCGTGACAATGCGTTCCGTTTCTATTTTTTGAGCCAGTATCGCTTCAAGCTGCTGATAAGCTTGTGCGTCTATTACTCGCTCATGAGATGTGTTTGTCTCCATCTTTGCTTCCTTGTGCTTCTTATTTGGCACTGATTTGTTTTTAAACGGTGTCACAACGGCAGTGGAATTGCTGTGACACCGATTGAACTTCAGTCGAAGTAGACCAAAGCATTAGTTTGAATCTAAATCAGAATCGTGGCGTCTTAATCTAGCCCTACCAATGATTCACGGGTTAAGTCTTTGATTGTCTTTGCGCCCGTCAGTGTCATGGCTACGCGCATCTCTTTGTCGTACAGATCAAGTAGGTTCTCAACGCCTGCTTGTCCTTGTGCTGCTAATGCGTAGACGAAAGAACGGCCAAGTAGGGTGCAGTCTGCGCCCATCGCCATCATACGAACTACATCTAAGCCAGTACGAATACCAGAATCGACCAGAATCTTGGTGTCGCCTTTTACTGCATCTGCAATTGCAGGTAATGCTTTAGCACTTGATAGAACGCCATCAAGCTGACGACCACCGTGGTTTGAAACTACGATACCGTCTGCGCCAAATCTCACGGCGTCTTTTGCATCTTCTTCATCAAGAATGCCTTTGATGACCATCGGGCCGTCCCAGAAGTCACGGATCCACTCTAAGTCTTTCCATGAAATCGACGGGTCAAAGTTGTCACCCAACCAACCGATGTAGTCTTCCAGTTTGGTTGGAGAGCCGCGGTAAGTAGAGATATTGCCAAGGTCATGCGGTTTACCTAACAGGCCAACATCAACGGCCCAGCTAGGATGACGCATAGATTGAAATACGCGGCGTATTGCTGCATTTGGGCCACTCATTCCTGAGTGCATGTCACGGTAGCGAGCGCCGGGTACAGGCATGTCTACCGTAAAGACCAGTGTTGTCACGCCAGCCGCTTTTGCACGTTCCAATACGTTCTTCATGAAGCCGCGATCTTTTAACACGTAAAGCTGGAACCACATTGGGCGTTCAATCTTAGGTGCGACTTCTTCGATTGGGCATACCGATACGGTCGACATCGTAAAAGGGATGCCCTTGTTGTCGGCTGCTTTTGCTGCTTGGACTTCGCCACGTCGTGCGTACATACCCGTTAGGCCAACCGGAGCTAATGCAATCGGCATCGCCAGCTTTTCGCCGAACAATTCGGTTTCTAAATTTAGGTCCGACATGTCATTAAGTACACGCTGCTTGAGCGCGATCTCTGCAAGATCGGCCGTGTTGCGGCGTAGGGTATGTTCTCCGTAAGAACCGCCGTCAATGTAGTGAAAAAGAAACGGTGGTAATTTTGCTTTTGCTGCGGCGCGGTAATCAGTCGATGCGGATATGATCATAATTTCAGTCCTAAATTCTTGGGATGTTGCCCTTCTGTGAGAGCTTGGCTTGGGCTGCTTGTTATTCTTGATAAAGTGGCGTTAATACCCGAGGGTGTTGATGTGTTTTAGTATCCATTCCGAAACTCATCAACTGTCTTATTAGACGGTGTTGCAGTCGGGGAATTGAGTATTAACGCCAAGTGCTTTTGTAACGACTTATGGTTTACATAAGTGCGTCTGTCATTTTGAAGCCGTAGATAACCACTAGGCCGATGATTCCTGTCATTACTAAGTAGTAGAACGTTGGGATGATAGTCTTACGTAGTGTTGCGCCTTCGCGTCCTAACAAGCCTACGGTTGCCGATGCGGCTACCACGTTGTGAATCGCAATCATGTTACCTGCTGCAGCACCAACGGCTTGCAGAGCAACAACCACAGCACTAGAGATAGACAGTGTTTGTGCTACTTCGAATTGGAACTGGCTGAACATCATGTTTGAAACGGTGTTCGAACCTGCAATGAAGGCACCTAACGCACCAACTGTTGCGCTTAACGCTGGGAATGCGCCGCCAACTAGGTCAGCTGCAAAGTTTGCAGTGGTTACTGGCATACTTGCTAAATCAGCGCCGTTAACACCAGAGTTAATGAAGATACGCACCATTGGGATGGTGAACACCAGTACAAAGCCTGCGCCAATCAGAGTCTTGCTCGACTCACCAAAAGCTTTAGCTAGTGGTGTTGTGCTGCGTGATTGCATGAGAACAGCAACCAGTGCGACGAATACCAAGATACCGCCAGGTAGATACAGAGGTTGAATCGCAGTGCTTACGCCTGTCTCGCCTAGGATGTTGCTGAACGAAAGGCTAACGCTCTTAAGCAGGCCTTTGAACTCAGGGCTCACACGGCTAGCAACTAGAGTGACAGCGAGCAGCACGTAAGGTGCCCATGCCATCGCCATGCTCATCTTTTTATGATCTTTGTTGTCGTCTAAATCGATCTTCAAAGAACCTAGCCATTCTGCTGGCCATTTATCTTCGCTTTCAAAATCCCATTTTGATTTAGGTACTAGGAAGCCACGTTTTGCTGCCGTTACAACAATTGCAAGGCCAACCAAACCACCAATTAGTGATGGGAATTCAGCGCCAAGGAAAACACCTGTTAATGCGTAAGGAATGGTGAAAGCGGCACCTGCGAACAGTGCGAACGGTAGGATATCAAGACCTTCAGTCCAGCTCTTGTTCTTACCGAAGAAGCGAGTCAGCATCATCGCCATCAATACAGGAATCATCACACCAACGCAGGCGTGGATGATCGCTACACTTGACGTAATTTGCTGTAGATAAGCGTCCCATGTTGAACCATTTGCAATCAGGCTTTCACCAATGTTGTGCGTATCCAAACCTTTGTTTACGCCAACAATGATAGGTGTACCAACCGCGCCGAATGATACTGGCGTAGATTGAATCATCATACCCATCAGTACCGCGGCTAATGCTGGGAAGCCGATGGCAACCAACAATGGAGCGGCGATTGCAGCGGGTGTACCGAAGCCAGATGCACCTTCAATGAATGAACCAAAACACCAAGCGATGATGATCGCTTGTACACGACGGTCTGCTGATATGTCAGTAAAGCCGTTACGGATGGTGGTGATAGCTCCGGTGTGTTTCAAAGTGTTTAATAAGAAGATGGCGCCAAACACAATCCAGAGAACCGACACGGTTATGCCGAAGCCTTGGAATACTGAAGCTAACACGCGAGTGCTAGACATATCCCAAGCAAATAGGGCGATAGCAACGGTTAATGCAAATGCCACTGGCATCGCTTTTTTTGCTGGCCAGTTAAGGCCAACCAGCAGAATCGCTGCAACAACTATTGGCGAAAAGGCCAATAGAGCTAGTAGGGTTTCACTCATGGGTACTTCCTCGTACTTGTTTTCAAACGTTCATGTTTGAAGTGAATAACACGTTATTAGTTTTGTAGGTGTAATCTGAATCTCGAGGATTCAGTTGTTGTAATTAGAGTCGCTTTATTTGTAATCGATGTGATTGCAAAAGCTGTTTTTGTAATTGTTTTGTTAATTTGGCGTGAATTTACCCCTTTATTTTTTATTGATATAGGGAAATAATGAAAATAATTAATTCCAAAATTGGCATAATCAGATGCGAGCAGACGATTTGATCCTGTTTTCACAGGTCGTAGAATTGGGCAGTTTTAGTAAGGTTGCAGAGCAAAATAACCTTACAAATTCGGTAGTTAGTAAAAGAATTGCACGTTTGGAAGAAGAGATTGGCGTGCAATTATTGTATCGAACCACGCGTAAATTGACGCTTACCGAGGCAGGTAAGGCAATGCTACATAGCGCCAAAAATGTGAAGCAGGCGGCTCAAGAGGCTATGGACGCAGTTTCAGGCTTTGGTGAAAATGTTAGTGGTCATATCAAAATGTCAGTGCCTACTATCTCGGGGGATTTGATTCTTGCAGACGCTGTTGCCGAGTTTTGTAATATGCACCCAGGTTTAACGGTCGATATGTCTCTAAACAATCGCTTTGTCGATTTGGTTGAGGATGGTCTCGACTTGGTCATTCGAACCGGTTATTTGGAAGATTCCAGTTTAATTGCTCGTCATATCCTTGATTCGCAATGGGTGGTGTGTGCTTCTCCATCTTATATCGCCAAAAACGGTAAGCCGATGCAGCCCAAAGATTTGGTGGATCACAACTGCCTGCAATACGCTTATCAAACAACGGGCGCTAGTGAGTGGCAATTTCTACATAGTAAAGATGGCTTTACTGATAACGACAAATACATAGTGCGTGTTTCAGGCTCTTTTTCTACCGATAACGCGACAGCACTGCGTAAAGCCGCGTTGGGCGGTCATGGTGTTGCGTACGTGCCGCGTTGTCTGGTGTATCACGATATTAGAAATGGGCAGTTGGTGGATATCTTTCCAGATTTAGTTGGCAAGAAGCTCGGTATCTATGCGGTGTACCCCTTTACGCGCCAGCCACCGAACAAGATTAAGTTATTGATTGAACACATCAGAACACGTTACCTGACGATTTCACATTATTTTTAATAAGGATCACGATGAGCTATTTAAAAGAGTATCAATATCCAATCACCAACAAACAGATCGTCAGCGATGACTATTTTAGCCAGATAATCGAAGACCCGTATCGTTGGTTAGAAGACGACAGAAGTGATGAAACCGCCCAATGGGTGGAGAGTCAAAATGAAATCACGTTCGATTACCTTGCTCAAATTCCGTATCGCGCTGAACTGCGAGAAAGGCTGGCGAAAGCGCAAGACTATAAAAAGAGCTCGCAGCCGTTTGTACGAGGAGATTACACCTACTTCTATAAGAACGATGGCTTGCAGAATCACAGTATTCTCTATCGTCAGAAAGAAGGTCAGCCGATGGAAGTATTCCTAGATCCGAACACTTTCTCGGAAGATGGCACTACATCTCTGGGTTCGGTGTCGTTTTCTAAAGATTACAGCCTAGTGGCGTACAGCATTTCAGAGGGTGGTAGTGACTGGCGTAAGATCTTTGTGATTGATACCGAGACTAAAAAGCAGCTTGAAGCCGAAATCACAGACGCTAAATTTACCGGTATTTCTTGGTTGGGTAATCGTGGCTTTTATTACTCTAGCTACGATAAACCAGACGGTAGTCAGCTTTCAGCTCGTACTGATCAACATAAGCTGTATTTTCATGAATTGGGTACCGAGCAAGCCAGCGACAAAGTGATTTTTGGTGAAAATAGTACTGAGCAACATCGCTATGTTTCGGGTTACACCACCGAAGACGACCGCTATTTGATTATTCTTGGGCAAGAGTCGACGTCGGGAAATCGCCTGTTCTATATCGATTTAAACTCACAGGAACAATCACTGAACACGCTGATTGATCATGTTGATAGCGACACTTACCTCATAGATAATCGAGATGAAGTCTTTATTCTGTATACCAATCTCGATGCGCCGAACGGCAAGGTGGTGAGCTTTGATAATCGCAGTAAACAGTGGCTTGATATCATTTCCGAAAAACCACAACCATTAGATATCAGCGCAGGTGGCGGTTACTTATTTGCACATTACATGGTGGATGTGGTGTCTAAGATTGAGCAGTTGGATTACCAAGGAAACATCGTTCGTGAAATCCACTTACCAGGTCTCGGAACGACCAGCGGCTTAGGTGGAAAAAAAGAGCAAACTCAGCTTTATTACACCTTTACCAACTATGTAACGCCGCCAACGATTTTCTCTTTTGATGTTGAATCAGGCAGCTCTGAAATCTACCAAAGCTCTGAGTCTCCGTTTGAATCGGACAAGTTTGAGTCTAAACAAGTCTTCTATACCTCGAAGGATGGCACTCAGGTACCTATGCTTATCTCTTATAAAAAGGGATTAGTGTTAGATGGTAATAATCCAACTATGTTGTACGCCTATGGCGGCTTTAACGTGAGCCTAACGCCTTCTTTCTCGGGTACGGTGGGCAGTTGGTTGGAATTGGGAGGTGTGTATGCAGTGCCGAACTTACGTGGTGGTGGCGAATACGGCAAGGCGTGGCACAAAGCTGGCACTCAGCAGCAAAAGCAGAATGTGTTTGACGACTTCATTGCCGCAGCCGAGTTCTTAATCGCAGAAAAGTACACCAGCCGCGACAAGCTGGCGATTCGCGGCGGTTCTAACGGTGGTTTGCTGGTGGGTGCTTGTATGACACAAAGGCCTGAGCTTTTCCAAGTGGCTCTGCCTGCTGTTGGGGTGCTAGATATGCTGCGTTACCACACCTTCACGTCTGGTGAAGGCTGGGCGTACGACTACGGTACATCAGCGCAAAACAAAGAGATGTTTGAATACTTGCTTGGTTACTCACCCGTTCACAATGTAGTACATGGCACAGACTATCCAGCGACTCTGGTGACGACCGCAGATCACGACGACCGCGTAGTACCAGCGCACTCTTATAAGTTTATTGCTGAATTGCAAGATAAGCATAAAGGCAGTGCGCCCGTCATGATTCGTATTGATGTCAATGCAGGCCATGGTGCCGGAATGCCGTTGAGTAAAGCGATCGATCTCACTACTGATATTTATGCATTTACTCTGTTCAATATGGGAATAGAGTCCATAGATTCACTTTAGCGAATACTTGATCTTAGATAATTAGGTATTTGACTCAGACCAAAAGCCCTCAAAATCTACCTTAGATTTTGAGGGCTTTCATATATATGAAAATCAATCAAAATTGCACCCTGTTCTTGTCTCTTTACCACACCCTTTTTCGTGATAGTGGCCACCATTACTGATGAAATGAAAGCGATTTCAAGCTGTATTATTGCGAATTTCTACGTCTATCTACCTGATTGTAAATAGATAACTATATCTGGTGATAACTCTAAAAGTTTCATGGCATTTGGGCTGATTTATCAGTGTGAACAGCAACTAACTTTTCAACGCTTTCATTGCTTAATATTTCCCTGTCCGATGAAAACTCAAAAAAATAATAGGGAAATAAAATGCAAAAATTTAAGCTTTTGCCAATAACAGTCGCAGTGGCGGCATCGCTTGCTTCACTCTCTTCTTTTGCTGCTGATACTGATATCGAAGCATTAGAAAAACGAATTCAAGAGTTAGAATCTAAGGTTGTAGAAATTGATTATGTGAACGATCAACAGCCAGCAGTTCTGACTCCAGACACGAAAGTGCCAGAAGGGATTGTATTCTCTGGTTACGCTCGTTACGGCGCACATTACTCGGATGGAGACAATCGCTATGTTGAAGTTGGTAGCTCAGGCCGCTCTCTTGGTCGTTTAGGTAACGAAGCCAACGGCGGTGAGTTTCAATTAGGAAAAATTTTTCAAGCAGATAGCGGTGCGAAGTGGGACGTAGTGCTCATGCTTGATGATTGGAACAACGATCAGTGGGGTTCTTCTGGCGGCGTAAACTTGAAGAAAATGTACGCTGGTGTCACTAATTTCGTTGAGAGCCAACCTGAGCTATACGCATGGGCTGGTCGTGATTTCCATCAGCGTCCACAACAAGGTTTGAACGATTACTTCTGGATGTCTCACGATGGTCAAGGTGCGGGCTTTAACAACTTAAACCTTGGTGGCATTAAGCTAGACATGGGTTTTGTTGGTGCGGTTGATAGCGAAGACGGTGCTCTAGGTAATGATTCAGGCCGTTATGGTATTACGTCGAAACTTCACGGCATCAATGCTGGTATTGGCAACCTAGATTTGTATGCTAACTATGGTTTCGCGTCTGAAGAAGCCGATACTATCGGGAATAAAGTAAGCGATGAAAATGCATGGCAAATCGGTGCAACTCTTGGCTTAGGTGATTCCAACAAGTTAGTTGCTAAATACGCTGACGGTGCTGATAACTCAGTATTTGAGTTAGCGGGCGATAAGCAAGTTATCTATGTAAGTTTAGAAGGTAACTACGCAACGAGCGATCAATTCATTATTGATTACCTTATATCGTACAAAGATATCTCTGGTGACGATGCAACAGAGCAGAGCGAATACGCTGGTATAGTTCGTCCACAATATCAATGGGATGACACGCATTCTACATGGTTAGAAGCGGGCTACGCGATGGAAGATCGTGATGATGGTTCTGAGAAAAACGGTTGGAAAGTCACGCTATCTCAAAACGTATCACTTGGTGGTCTACCTTGGAGTCGTCCAATGCTACGTTTCTACACAACAGTGGGTGATGTGGAGACTAAAGGCACAACTGAAACGGTTACTGCAGATACACTTGCATTCGGTGCAATGTTTGAAGCTTGGTGGTAATCACAAGCTAGAAACAGCAGCTCTTTGAATTAGGCATATTTTCAAAGAGCGATGCTTTCAAATATCCATGCTTATTAAGAGCATACGTTGAAATACCTATGCTTTTAAAGAGTAAGTAATACTGTCCATTTTAGCCCTAAAGGCAGATTGATTAGGGCACGTTTCAATTAACTCCATTCTTGGGCACATTTTTGTGCCCTTTTTTTCGCCACTAGCTCAAGGAATAACTATGAGACTTTCTTCCATTGTGTCTCGAGTTTATCTGGGTTTTTTTGTACTGATCGCAATTATGTTAGCCTCTGCGTGGCTAAGTATCAGTAGCAATAAGAACATCACAACTCGAATTGAAAATATCACACAGCAAGCCACTCCACTAATGCTTCAATCGTCGGCACTTACTATTGGATTCTTGGACATTAATCGCAGCACGATTCCCTATTTATCCGCCAATTACATTGATGAACTCGAGCCATTAAAGCAAACCATTTTGAATAATATCAATCTGTATCAGCAGCAATTAAATTGGTTTGAAGGCAAGGACGCAGCAGGTTCACCAATTGAATCCATGCTCAATAAAATTAATGAAACGGGAGAGTCTACGTTCGAGAAGATCGAACAAGTTTTGAATCTCTATGTATCGTATTTGGATGGCAAAGACCTTGGCTCGATGAAACAAGAGCAATTCCAGTCTGTCGTGGGGCAGCTTAATAACAGCTTAGTGAATCAATTAGCGAGTGCGGATTCGGAGAACACGCAAAAAGCAGTCGAAGCCTTGTTGGTGCAATTGAGTTTGATTGCCGCAGAAGCAAATGAGGCCTTTTCGCTGCAAACCTCATCTGAGGTTCGTAGTATCGAACGCCGTCTGCACAGTCGTAAAGAACGATTTGAAGAAGCGGTCACTGACCTAGAGGCATTAAATCCAGTTTTGATGCGACGTAGCAAACAGTCTTTGTCGTTACTCGCTTTGCATGCCTTTTCTGAGCAAGGCTCAGTTGCAACCCACATGGAGACTGTAAAAAGACATGAGGTTATCGCGCAACAAAGAGTGGATATAGAACAGCTAATTGACGTTCAGTTAGCTCATTTCGATGAGCTTTCTATGTACGCGGAAAACACCGCGACACGTTTATATCAAGAGTCGATAGATTCGTCTAATCAGGCGCTTTTGATGCAATTCATCATCTCGGCATCATCGGTTTTCGTTGCTATGTTGATCGGGTTGAACATTGCCAAAGGGATCCGTAAGCCAAGTAAACTTGTGCAAAGTGCTTTAGACCAAGTCGCCAATAAGGATCTGAGCTCTAGGGTTGAGTATCGATCAAGCAATGAATTTGGTTCAGTCAGTGACAAAGTTAATTTGGTGATTAGCCATCTAGCTCAAATGATTGAGAACATGCGTAATTCGTCGATGCATTTACAGCAAGCTTCCTTGGAGAACCAAAGCACTAGTCGTTCACTACGTGAAGCGATGCAAGACCAGACCAATCAAACTGTGATGGTGGCAACTGCGATGGAGCAAATTGAGTGTTCTGTAACGGAAATAACCCAAGCGGCCAATCAAACTTTAACCCTAGTGACCGAAGCGGTGTCCAGTTCAAGTGATGGTCAAAAGACCATGGATAAAAGCGTTGAGATGATGAGTGGTTTAGAAAGTCAACTGGCTGAATCGACAGTGACTATTGCTCAGCTGGAAAAAGAGAGTGCTAGCATTGGTTCGATTCTCGATGTGATATCGGGGATATCAGAGCAAACGAATCTATTGGCACTTAACGCGGCCATTGAAGCGGCACGAGCAGGAGAGCAAGGAAGAGGCTTTTCTGTGGTTGCCGATGAAGTTCGAGTATTGGCTGCGAAAACCAACGCATCGACTCAAGAGATTCACCATAAAATTGAACAACTGCAAACCAGTTCTAAGCTAGCCGTTGAACAAATCAATCAATGTGTGGTGGGTATGGTTCAATGCGTAGCACAAACTGGGGAGGTCAACCACTCAATCTCTAAGGTGTTTGGTCTTCTCAACGAAGTCGAACAAAGAAGCCATCAGATCGCTACCGCGACCACAGAGCATCAGGTTGTGGCTTCTCAAGTCACGCAAAATATCAGTCAGATACATATGTTGGCAGAAGAGAACTCCGAGCGATCTCAGGTACTTTTCTCACATGGCCAACAGCTTGAAGTGATGTCTCAAGAGCAATTCTCGTTAACGCAGGAATTTAAGTTAGCGGAGCATCCAAGTCACAAGGATTAGTCACAACATCGAGTTTATCGGAGATTTCGCGCCCAGCCTTATGCTGGGCTTTTTGTCTCTGGGTACGTGAATTACAGAAGGAGTGAAATGTTCTCATACAATTTCGTATTGCCCTTGAAACAATAAGGTCAATTTTGTTCCGTATATTACCGTCTGCTGTGGGGGCTGCACCAAATAGTGCTTTCAAAAAAAGGGGGACCTAGACGGATTTTTTGAGTTTACGCATTAATAATAGAACAGCGTTCTTATTGCTTTAGCCATAATCTCATGAAACAGTTTCATGGTATGAAGGGAATCTGTAAGCGCTTTCATGATTTCCATAACTGGCCTTTTTAGCGCCGGGTTTAGTGTGATGACACTCACTTCAACTAAAACGTATTTTCTTAATAATCGTTTTGTAAGCGGTTACAAGCTAATGAAGTATCGAGGTTCGAGTGGCGACAATTAAACACGTATCAGAACATGCAGGTGTGTCTCAGGCGACAGTGTCTAGAGTTATTAATGGCACCAGTAGAGTCAGTCATGACAAGAAGCTAAAGGTTGAAAAAGCGATCAAAGAGTTGGGGTATCGTCCGAACTCCATCGCTCAAGCCTTGGCTTCAAGTCGTACAGGTAGTGTTGGTGTTGTTGTTCCAGAACTTGGCGGTTCGTTCTATTCAGGCATTTTGCATTGTATAGAAGAGAACTTACGCCGCTTTGGTTACCACGCTGTCGTCACGGCGGGTTCTAACACTGAGCAAGGGCAGCGCGAGTCTGTAGAGTTTTTATTGGGGCGTCGAGTTGATGCTTTGATTCTTCATACTCAACTGCTGAGTGATGACTATTTAATTGAATTGGAAGAACAGGGGACCCCTGTGGTTTTGATTAACCGCTTCATCCCAGAAATGGCGATGAGTTGCATAGACATTGATAACGAAGTCGGGGGGCTACTCGCTACTCAATATCTTTTGCAAAAGGGACATACAGATATCGCGTGTATTACCGGGCCTTTAGATAAAGCAGATGCTAGGGGGCGTTTGCAAGGTTATCGAAAGGCTTTGGAAGAAGCGGGTGTGCCATACGATGAAGCTTTGGTCTCAGAGGCGGGGTTTACCGAAGAGACTGGTATCAGCGCTATGAAGAAGTTGATCAACCGCAAGTGTCGGTTCACGGCCGTATTTGCTTCAAACGATCACATGGCATTTGGCGCATTCGAAGTCTTACATCAGGAGGGATTGTCTGTTCCGAAGGACGTCTCACTGGTGGGCTTTGATAACACCATCTTCGCGCGTTATCTGACCCCTAGTTTGACCACCATTAACTTCCCCATTGAAGAGATGAGCATTGAAGCAGTGCAGCTCACTCTACAAAAGCTAAAAAAAATAAAACATGACGTGAACTTTAAATTGCTGCCGACGTTGGTCACTAGAAACTCGGTATTGGATTTACCAGTTACCCTATAAAAACATTAAGGATAGAACATGAAATTTAAGACCTTAGCGCTTTCATGCGCGGTTGCTTTAGGATTAGGTACAACAGCTGTGAATGCCGCTGACAAAGAAATTCGTTTTGACGGTTTCCCTGATTTTGATAGCAGCCTAAAGGTATTGCTGCCTGATTTCGAAAAGGAAACGGGGATCAAAGTCGATTACCTAATGAACAACCACGGTGACCACCACACGAAACTAACAACGAACCTTGCAACGGGTTCTGGTGCGGGTGACGTGATCGTAGTGGATGTAGAAAAAATCGGTCCATTCGTGGGCTCTGGCGGCCTAGTTAACCTGTCTGAAAACTACGGTGCAGATAAGTACGAAGAACGATTCGCACCTTACGCATGGGCACAAGGCAAAGGCGCTGATGGCAATATGTACGGCATTCCGGTCGACCTTGGCCCTGGTGTGATGTACTACCGCACTGACGTATTTGAAAAAGTGGGTATTGATGTAGAAGAAGCAATCAAAGATTGGGATTCATACATTGCTGCTGGTGAAAAGCTGAAAGAGCAAAATGTACAACTGATTGCTTCAGCGGCTGATGTAGCACAAGCGATTATCTTCACGACCGTTCCTGAAGGTGAAGGTCTTTACTTCGATAAAGATGGCAACCCAGTTGTGACATCAGAACGTTTCGTTCACGCTTTTGAAGTAGCGAAAGAGATCCGTGACAAAGGCTTAGACGGTCGTATTCTGGCTTGGTCTAACGAATGGTACGAAGGCTTTCGCAACGGCACATTTGCAACTCAACTTTCTGGCGCTTGGCTTCTTGGTCACCTAAATAACTGGATTGCTCCTGAAACTAAAGGTAAGTGGGCAGTAGAAAACCTACCTGATGGCATCTACGGCAGCTGGGGAGGTTCATTCCTTTCTATTCCAACGCAATCAGAGAATCCTGATGAAGCGTGGGCTCTTATTAAATACATGACGACTGAGCGTGAAGTTCAGCTTAAGCACTTCGAAACGATTGCTGCTTTCCCGGCGAACATCACCACGTATGACGATGAATTGTTCCAAGAAGAAGTGGAGTTCCTAGGCGGACAAAAAGCTCGTCTTATCTTTGCTGAAGTCGCACAGAATATTAAGCCAGTATCTCCAGCGCAAGGCGATCACGTTGCACGTTCTATTATTTTAGAGAACGCATTGATGGAAGTACTTGATGAAGGTAAAGACATCGAAACAGCGCTTAAAGAGGCTGAGCGTCTAATCAAACGTCGTACCCGTAATCTTTAATTTGTTCTTTTTTTAAGTAAGTGAGGAAGCGTGGATAACGCGCTTCCTTTTCTAAGAGGTCGTTACTATGAATCATACAGCGAGCACAACGATAGAACCTTCGGAGCAAAGCTTTTTTTCTCGCCTAAATTTGAAAGCGCTTTCACCGTATGGATTTCTTCTGCCGTTTCTGATCATTTTTTCTGTATTTGGGATCTTCCCGCTGTTGTTCTCTGTTTATCTGTCGTTCCACGAGTGGAACCCGGTAAGAGGCATGGATGCGATGGAGTTCGTTGGTTTTGAAAACTATCACATTGCATTGACTGACCCATGGTTATGGCGTTCGTTGAAGAACACATTGTGGCTAGCGGTTACGTCAGGTGTGGCTCAACACTTGGTTGCAATTCCAGTGGCTTACATGCTGGTTTCAATGGGTAACCGTATGCGTCACTGGCTAACATCGGCGTACTTTCTTCCGTTCATTACATCAACGGTCGCAGCGTCACTGATTTTCTTCAACATGTACTCTCCTAACTCAGGAATAATCAACCAAACGTTAATGGCTCTCGCCGATAGCACACTGTTTGGCTGGGCATTCGCTTGGGTTAACGATTTCCAACCCATCCGTTGGTTAGACGATGCCACTATGGTGAAGCCGTCTATCGCAATCATGGTTTTCTGGAAATACACAGGTTTTAACATTGTTCTGTACACCACAGGTTTGATGACGATTCCGAAAGACATTTTAGAAGCCGCTCGTATGGATGGTGCTAATGCTTTCCGCCGCTTCTGGAATATCTCACTGCCTATGATTCGTCCGTTTATCTTCTTCGCTATCACAATGACCATCATCGGCAACTTGCAGATGTTTGAAGAACCGTTCGTTTTAACACGTGGTACGGGTGGTACAGGTCAATCTGGTTTAACCATTTCGATGTACCTCTACAAAGTGGGTTGGGAATGGTTAGAAATGGGTACAGCGTCAGCAATCTCTTGGCTGCTATTCGCTCTCATCGCAACGTGTACCTTGGTTCAATTTATATTCTTCGGTAAGAAAGGCTTAGGGGAACATTAATATGTCGACATCAATTAAGACAAATACCTCACCACTAAGTGGCCTAATGCCAAGCGAACGCAGCATGTACATCATGACTAAGATCTTGATGGTTATGCTCGGCATATTACTGGTTGTTTCAGCGATTATTACGGTATTCCCGTTCGTGTGGTCAGCCTTGCTTTCAACACGTGATCGTTCAGAAATTTTTGGCTCGGGCATCAGTTTTGCCATTGGCGATAGCTTAGCGGTTAACTACGCAAAACTGCTGGAAATCATGCCGTTTTGGAAGGCGATGTTTAACTCTATTTACGTGGCCTTCCTAGGCACAACTATCTCTCTGCTGTTCTGTAGCATGGGTGGTTACGCGTTTGCAGTGTTTAAGTTCCGCGGAAAAAACGTGCTGTTTGGCATGTTGGTTGGCTCGATGGCGATTCCGCCGGTGCTTAGCTTGATCCCTTACTTCATGATCGTGAAATTCTTAGGCTTGTTGGATAACCACATGGCGGTATGGCTACCGTTCACCACCACACCATTTGGTATCTTCCTCATGCGTCAGCACGTGATTGCATCGATTCCAAAAGAGCTACTTGAAGCGGCGAAACTGGATGGCGCTGGTGAGTTTAGAACGTACTGGAGCGTGGTACTGCCACTGATGAAGCCTGCACTCGCAACATTGGCTATCGTTCAGTTCGTTTTCTTCTGGAACATGTTTATGCAGCCTCTCGTGGTGCTCAACAACCCAGATAACTATGTTATTACGCAAGCGCTTCGAAGTGTTCAAGGTATTCCGAATACGCCATGGGGCGCGGTAATGCTAGGCACCACAATTTCTATTTTACCGCTCGTGATTACTTACTTGTTCGCATCAAAACAGATGATCAGTGGGTTAACGTCCGGCGCAGTTAAAGGTTAGGTTTAAGGGTTATAACAATGAATAAATTTCAACTTCCAAGTGATTCAAAGTTACGCAGTAAGGAATTTGTATTCGGTGTCGCGACATCTTCATACCAAATTGAAGGCGGCGTAGCAGAGGGCGGTCGCACACCGTCTATCTGGGACACGTTCTGCAAAAAGCCGGGTAAGGTTGATAACGGAGACAATGGTGACGTGGCGTGTGATCACTACCATTTGTGGAAACAAGATATCGAGATGATTCAAGGCTTAGGTGTTGATGCATACCGTCTCTCTATTGCATGGCCGCGCATCCTGCCACAAGACGGCGTTGTTAATCAGCAAGGCCTAGAATTTTACGGTGAGATTATCGATGAGTGTCATGCTCGCGGCATGAAGGTGTATGTGACGCTGTATCACTGGGATCTTCCGCAATACCTGGAAGACAAAGGCGGCTGGCTAAATCGCGAAACATCTTACAAATTCGCAGAATACGCAGAAGCCGTAAGTGACTATTTTGGTAACAAAATTGACGTTTACACTACTCTGAACGAACCGTTTGTCTCTGCATTCCTTGGTTACCGATGGGGCGAGCACGCGCCTGGTATCAAGGGTGAAAAAGAGGGCTACTTAGCGTCTCACCATCTAATGTTGGCACATGGTCTGGCAATGCCGATTCTTAGAAAGAATGCACCTCACGCTAAGCATGGTGTGGTATTCAATGCGACACCAGCTTACCCATTAACGCCGCAAGACCAAGGTGCTGCGGATTACTGTGAAGCGGAAAACTTTCACTGGTTTATTGACCCAGTATTGAAAGGTGAATACCCACAGTTAGTGGTTGAACGCCAAGCGATGAACATGCCGATGATTTTAGAAGGCGATCTCGACATCATCAGTGCACCAGTGGATTACATCGGTATCAACTACTACACACGCAACGTCGCTCGTTTCAATGAAAACGGTGATATTGAGTCTGTAAAACAAACCGATGCTGAGCACACCTATATTGGTTGGGAAATCAACCCGCAAGGTTTAACCGATTTATTGATAAGACTGGATGATCGTTACGAAAATATGCCGCCTATCTACATCACAGAGAACGGCGCAGCAGGTAACGACGAATGTGTTAACGGACAAGTGATGGATGAGCAACGAGTTCGTTATTTCCAAGGTCATATCGAAGCGGTGCATAACGCAGTAGAAGCGGGCGTGCGAGTCGATGGTTACTTCGCCTGGAGCCTAATGGACAACTTTGAATGGGCGTTCGGCTACTGCCAACGTTTCGGCATTATCCACGTTGATTACCAAACCCAAAAAAGAACATTAAAACAGAGTGCTATCGCATACCAAAATATGCTTCTAGAGCGCGCTGAGGAGAACAAGTAATGGCTAAAGTTGAATTTAAGAACATCAAAAAATCATTTGGCGACGTTGAAGTTGTAAAAGAGTTTGATTTTACGGTTGAAGACGGTGAATTCGTTGTTTTCCTTGGCCCATCTGGCTGTGGTAAATCGACTACGCTACGTATGCTTGCTGGCCTAGAGAGCATCAGCTCTGGCGACATCGTCGTTGGCGGTAAGCTGATGAATAAAGTCGACGCGAAAGATCGTGACTTAGCGATGGTATTCCAAAGCTACGCGCTTTACCCACACATGACGGTTTATGAGAACATCGCCTTTGCACTAAAACTGAAAGGCATGCCGAAAGCAGAAATCGACGTAGAAGTACTGAAAGCAGCAAAAATGCTTGAACTTGATCCGTTACTGAGCCGTAAGCCGAAAGAGCTTTCTGGTGGTCAACGTCAGCGTGTTGCTATGGGCCGTGCGATGGTTCGTACGCCTAAGGTTTTCTTGTTTGATGAGCCGTTATCTAACCTTGATGCAAAACTGCGTGGCGTGATGCGTGAAGAGATCAAACACCTACATCGTGAACTAAAAACCACAACGATCTACGTAACCCATGATCAGATCGAAGCAATGACGCTGGCCGATCGCATTGTGATTTTAAAAGATGGTTATGTGGCACAAGTCGGTACGCCAACTGAGGTGTTCCAACGCCCTGCTAACAAGTTTGTCGCGCAATTCATTGGTAACCCATCAATGAATATGCTGGAAGCGAAATTGACTGAAACAGAAGGTGAGTACTTCGTAGAACTTGGCGATGTAAAAATTCCACTGCCTGAGCGATTCAAATCTTTGGCGTCGAAAAACCTAGCGCTGCATTTTGGTGTTCGTCCAACAGACATTCACCTACGTGCTGAGCAAGTGGACCACGATCGCGTACTGCCATTCCCTGTGAAAATAAAAGACAAGGAATTACTGGGCGCAAGCATTCTTCTGAAAACAGAAATCGGCGGTCAACCGTTAATGGTTGAAACTCAAGCGGCTGAAGTAGACGTGAAAGAACTGACACTTTACTTGGACTTGGATGCATTCCACCTGTTTGACGCGCTAAGCGAAAACTCGCTAGCGAGCTAGTTCGTTAAATAAAGCGAGTTCGAGACAACAGATTCAAATGGTTCAGTCAGCCATCGAGCTGATATCAACCAACTTACGACAAATTGTTTGGCCCTTCCTGATTTGGGAGGGGCTGGGGATAGTGATGATGAAATTCGGATATTTTGACGATAAAAACAAAGAATACGTAGCAACCACACCGTGTACACCGATCAAATGGTGTAACTATGTGGGCACATTAGATTTCGGTGGCATTGTAGATAGCAACGGCGGCGTGTTGTTGTGTAAAGGCGATCCGGCACTCAACCGCATCACCAAGTACATTGCTCAACTGCCAAACTCAGATTTCAAAGGCTCGACCTTATACCTTAAGGTGCGTGATGAAGCAGGGAATGTAGAAGTGTTTTCTCCTTTTTACACACCAACTCTGAAGCCATTGGATAAGTTTGAAAACCATACGGGTTTGTCTTACACCACCATTATTGCGGAAGCATTCGGTGTGCGCTGTGAAGCGACCTTCTTTGTGCCAAAGTCTGACCAAGTACTGTTGCAAGACATCAAAGTCACCAACATTTCAGATAAAGCGCTGCACGTTGATGTGGTACCCGTGTATGAGTTCACTCACTTTGATGCACTTAAGCAACTATTAAACGCAGACTGGGTTCCACAAACTATGACGCTTAAAGCGCATCAGCAAGAGTCGGGTCATACCGTGCTTGAGCAATACGCTTTCATGAAGCGTGATTACGCGGTTAACCTTATGACAGCGGATCGCCCTGCGACTTCTTTTGACGGTGATCGCCAGTCGTTTTTAGGCAATTTGGGATACGGTACATGGGCAGCGCCAGAAGCGCTAAACAATGATGAACTGGGTAATACTGAGTGCTTGCGTGGCGATAACATTGGCGCACTAAATCTGCGCTTGGGTTGGTTATCACCAGAGCAGACAGAACGTACGATTGTACAAATCGCGCAAGAACAGAGCCTAGAAGCTGCACTGCCTCTATTGGCTAAATATCGTGACCATCAAGTGGTCGATTCTGCTTTCGCTGAACTGGCTGAACATTGGGATGGTTACCTACAAGCGGTTCAGGTTGAAACGCCAGACCCAGCAATGAACTCAATGCTTAACGTACATAACCCACGTCAGTGCCACACAACCAAGAACTGGTCTCGTTACCTGTCTCTGTATCAGCTTGGCTATGGCGCTCGTGGTATCGGTTTCCGTGACTCTTCTCAAGATACTTTGGGTGTGATTACTCACATGCCAGAAGAGGCGCGTGAGTTCATTGAGCGTCTCTTGTCTGTTCAGAATACTAACGGTTCTGCGATGCATCAGTTCTTCCCATCAACGATGGAAGCGAACGCGGGTGACTCTCGTGAAGAGGAAGATCGCCCTGATTACTACGGCGATGATCACCTGTGGATCATCTACGCGGTAACTCAATATGTGAAAGAAACGGGTAATGCAGACTTCTTGAATAAAGAGATCCCGTTCTATCAAAAAAATAAAGCGGGCAACCCAGTTGAAACGGGAACGGTTTGGAACCACCTGTGCCGCGCGATTGAGTTTACTTACACCAATACCGGTGAGCACGGTCTACCGCTATTGGGTTTTGCTGACTGGAATGACACGGTGAACCTGCCAACAGGTGCTGAGTCGATGATGGTAGCTAACATGTACGGTAAGGCATTGCTCGATATGTTGGATTTGTGTGAGTTGCGCGGCGAAGCGAAATTGACGGCTAAGTTCAAAGACCAATATCAGCAAATGCAGAGTACGGTCAACGAGTGTGGTTGGGATGGTGAATGGTTCGTTCGTTACTTTGATGAACAAGGTTTGCCAATAGGCTCTCACAAGAACGAACAAGGGCAGATCTACACTAACGGTCAAAGCTGGCCTGTGATTTCTGGTTTCGCGACTCAAGAGCGTGCAACGCAAGCGCTAGATTCTGTTTACAGCAAGCTGAACACGGCCAATGGTATCAAGCTTTCAACTCCTGGTTACAACGGTTTTGATCCACAGCTAGGTGGCGTATCAACGTATCCACCCGGCGCTAAAGAGAATGGTGGTATCTTCTTGCATTCAAACCCTTGGGTAATGATCGCAGAAGCGAAAATGGGCAACGGCGAACGTGCGTATGAGTACTATCGTCAAATCAACCCAGCTTCTAAGAACGACGACATTGACACCTTTGAATCTGAGCCTTACTGCTATCCTCAAAACATCTTGGGTGACGAACATAAACAGTTCGGTCTAGGCCGTAATGCTTGGCTTTCTGGTACTTCATCTTGGACCTACGTTGCTGGTACGCAATGGATTCTGGGTGTCCGTCCTGAAGTAGATGGTTTGCTGGTGGACCCTTGTATTCCGTCTGAGTGGCCTGAATTCAAAGTGCGTCGTCAGTTCCGTGGCGCGACATACCATATTCATGTCTCTAACCCGAATAACGTGTGTAAGGGTGTGGTTGAAATGAAGGTAAATGGTGACCTGATTTCAGGTAACAAGGCGCCAGTGTTTACATCTGGTGAGCACACCATCGAGGTGATTTTAGGCTAACAAAGAGAAGGGCGCTTTATGCGCCCTTTATTGGTTTTTGGTTTCTCTTTAGTGTCGCTTTATTTTTGTTGCATCACTGTGGTTGATAGCTAACTTGGCATTGCCAAGTAAAGGTTTGAGATTGATTCGGGCTAAGCGTCAATAGGCCAATCAGGTTATTGAATGTATCAGCTGGGCAAGTCATTGGTTCTATTGCAATACTTTGCTCGCTAGTCGGCGTGTACAACTGAACGAATGGGTAGCTCGCATTTTGTTGGTAACGAATAGCAGCAGACGAATCTGAGAGTGTCAAAGTAAGTTGGTTGGTTGCAGCCGCTTCAAATTCAAAGCAGTGGTTCAGGCTTTGATTAGTTAGGGCGTTATTCAGAGATGAACGGTCAAAAGCACGCTTTTCACCATTTGGCAGGTCGTTCTCGTGTATGACCTCAGTACAAGGTGACATAGTGAGTTCACACTGTTCTAACTCAGTACCGAGCGAGAAATAAGGGTGCCAAGCATCGCCGAACGGGAATGCAGAATCACCAAGGTTAGAAACAGTTGTTGAAGACGTGAGTCTACCCTTGATGTCGACAGTGAAGGTGACTTCAAGTTTGAAAGAAAACGGGAATCCTGGGTGCAAAGACGACGTTTGATATTGCAACGTCACACTGGCTGATTCTTCGTTGGTTACGCTGTTTGTGATTGAAAAAGGTTGGTTGTAAAGCAGGCCATGTACGGCGTGATCAGACCAAGGAAAGTTAGCCGGGAGTTGATGGTTTTGGTTATCGAAACTGTAACGTCCTAAGTTTAAACGGTTTGGAAAAGGGAATAATTTAGCACTACGGGAAAAGAACGGATATTGGTTGATCAGTTCATCATAATTCTGATAGCCACAAATAAAAGAGAATGGACTGTTATTTACGATATATTTATTAATAACAGCACCAAATCCGTTAATTATTTGAAGTTCTATTCCATGTTTGTGATTTATTAATGTGACAGAGTCAATATTCCCAAACTTTTCATTTATAATTTTAAACATGTTGATGTCTCCATTTTTTAAAAGATATTAACAAGAAAAATA
The DNA here is from genome assembly GCF_029890535.1 of Vibrio sp. S/42/10. Lineage (NCBI taxonomy): Bacteria > Pseudomonadati > Pseudomonadota > Gammaproteobacteria > Vibrionales > Vibrionaceae > Vibrio > Vibrio sp. S/42/10. Next base: position 145,808 of record NZ_JAKMZC010000009.1, read on the forward strand.
AAATATTCAATGGTGGTTTTAACATGAAGAATAAAATTCCATATACAAGATATTCAGGAAATTCAGAACACCTGTGTAAAAAAGGGGATGCTGTAGAATTTATTCAACCTTGGTACACGCCGATTTCGACCACGCCAGAAAATACCGGAATGGCTGTGGGTGGTATTGGCAATACATTTACACTGACGCCTAACGGTAACACTCCAAATTTCAGTTTTATTCCTGGTATATTTGTTGATTGTTCAGAGCAAGATATTAATTTTAATGATTTTTATGCTTCTGTGATGAATGTGCCAACCATTGATACACTTCAAGTGTTGAACGAAAAAGAGTTGAGCGTTCATCTCAATTTTTATCCTGCTTTGTTCGATGGAAAGAAAATTGACAGTAAAGATATACCAAATGCGATTACCTTCATTCAAGCAGCATTAAAAAACGGTAATTTTTACCAAGAAAATAAAGATAATTTTATAAAGTGGAATGTTGAGCTATCGAATAAAACGAAGTTATTGATTGAATTAGATTCAACTTCTATTGTTTGTCAGATATATGTAGCGTTAGATTTCTTTAATGGTTTATTAATAAATTATACAGCTAAATCATTATCACTTACTGCAGGGGGTAATAATGAAACCGATAGTGTTAATGGTAGAGATATAGAATATCAAGCTTTGTATCCATTGGCTGAATATAAATACAGTAGCTTCGATGATATTAATATAAAGCGTAAGGTCGTCTCTCCGATCGTTAAAGAGAACAAACGTCTTTGTTCTTTACCGATGCACTGGAATCACTTCGAATTAACCAATAATTCATCGCAAACACGCGTGATTACGCTTGCTCAGCCTCTACAAAACTTAATTGGCTCAACCTACCAAAAAGGTCGCGATGGCATTCAGGATTCTGCTTGTACCTTGTCTCAAAACCCAATTGCTCAGCAGCATCAAACGGTTAACTTAAAGGGTGAAAGTCACAGCTTTACAGGTGTTCAGTTGTCTAGCCAGTCACCTTATCAAAGTGATATTGAAGGTGAAGTGGTATTCGGTGTTCAAGCTGATAATCGCCTGACTGAATCTGGCAAGGTATCGGTGTCTGTGAAACCGACGTTTTATACATCTAAAACGACAAAACAAACCGAATTTGCACTGAAAACAGGCCGTACAAACACTGAGTTCCAAACAGGAATTTACACAGGGCGTGAAGCACTGAGCGCTTTGGTTGTGGTGCAGGTTGAGCTAGAAGCGGGAGAGTCTGTTGACTTGCGTTTTGCGCAAGTAATGGCACACAGCAAAGTTATGCTTAATGGTTGGCATTCAGAAAAAGCTTATACGCAATTCTACCCGCAAGCTAAGCCAGCTTTGCTAATGTTAGAGGATGTATTGCCAGAGCTAGAAGCGATTGAGCAACAGATCGTGAAGCAACAAACGGCTTTCCTAGAGCAAGCTCAAAGCAAGATATCACAGCCTGATTCTGCACTGCGCTATGCCACGATGGCGATGAATTCATTGTCCTTCTTAGCGGAATCGACAGTATGGGATAAAGAGGACAAGTTCTTAGTGAAAGAGTGTGTCGACTACCCATTCTTTAACTCTCTGGACGTGTATTTCTACGGCTCATTCTCGCTGCTTTACTTATTGCCTGAGCTTGATGGTTGTGTGATGAAAGAGTTCTCGAAAGCTATTTTAGCCGAAGATTTCACTCAGCGCCGCTACTGGGAATACGAAGCGACACCGAATGCTGAATTGATTGATGAAAAGTACCAAGGCGTACGTGCCATTCGAGGCGCAGTAATCCACGACTTGGGCAGCCCATTCGATATCCAGCCTGACGCCTACAGCTGGCATAATGTGAAAGAGTGGAAGGACTTAGCGCCGAAATACATTCTGATGGTGTATCGTCATTATCAAAATACTCAAGATCTGTCTGTGGTTAAAGAGTGCTGGCAAGCCGTGACTGAAAGCATCGAATTCTTATCGAATCTTGTTGCTGAAGGTGATGACTTACCGCTTACTCGTGGCACAGACGACACCTTTGACAACTTAGCATCTCACGGTATTTCTATTTACTGCGCGAGCCTTTGGGTAGCAGGACTTCAAGCTGCGAATGAGCTTGCTCTATTGATGAATGAGAATGAATTGGCTGCTGACTACTTAGCTCGTTCTAAGAAGGCCTTGGCCACTGTCGAGCAAAGCTTATGGGATGATAAAGAAGGTTACTACCATTTCTTCGTCACTCCGGTTCAAGCTAAGCATTTAACGGGACAAGGCTACCAAGTATTGGAAACCTTGGGGCTTGCGCTGACTGGCGATGCGATTGCCGATAAGAACATTCTGAATGATTATCTTAACCAAACAGATACTTCAATTGATGTTAGTAAGGTATGTCAAAGAGTCTCTAAGAAACGCTTACTGAGCGAAACAGCTCCTCAAGCCTTTACACAAGAGTATTTAAATTTAGTGCCAGATTCTGACAACAGTTTTGGTGATGCACTATTAGCCGACAGCTACTTAAAGCTCATCGGTTTAGAGGGCATTTTCCCAGAAGACAGAATACAACGAGCACTAGACTATGTTTATAAGCACAACTTTGAGATCAACAGCCCTAAGCTGGGTGTAGCAAATATGACGCTGGCCGATGGTTCCCCACATGAAGCTTTTCAGGCGCAAGATGTGTGGATTGGCGTTCAGTTTAGCGTAGCGACTGCGTTGAATTTGGCGGGTAAATCGCAGCAAGCGGAAACCTTGATGGATACCGTGTATACCGCGCTTTATGACTATTCAAAGATTCCTTTTGCTGCACCAGAAGGGTTCAATTGTTCAGTCTCTATTGATGAGAACGATCTGACAGAATCATTTGAATTGTCACAAAATGATGCGAATAGTTGGCTTGTGGCACTTAAATTTCAAAACTGTGTCCTATCTGACGGTCGAGTTAATCCGAGCCTGACTAAAGACACTGATAAGTTTGTTAGTATGCTGCAAGGAGAAATCTCGGTTGAACATGCTATCGTTCTTCATAAATGGTTATTGAGCACGGGGTTGAAATACACCGCAGGTCGCTACTTTAGACCGGGGATGATATTCGCCTACTTGTATTAACTTCACGACACGACTTTCAACCAAAGCAGTGGTATGCAGGTTGAAACGGGTGGGGAGCTATAGGCTTCCCATGTGTCACCTGATTAGGGTATCGAGATGCGTACAAAAACAAAAAAAACCACCGTATACGATGTAGCGAGACTGGCAGGGGTATCTCCCAGTACGGTTTCTCGTTTTCTTAATCGAACGACTTATGTGTCGGATGATAAGAGTCAGAACATAGAACAAGCGATCAAAGACACGGGTTATAAACCTAACTTTCAAATGCAAGAGAACATCAACCGTCGCTCACTGACGATTGGTGTATTAGTTCAACACCCTGATAGCCCCTACACCAGTCGCATTCTCAATGACATGGAGAAAACTCTGATTGCTCAAGGTTACTCTTTGGTGATTGCGACAGGACATTGGCAGAAAAAACTGGAATTACATGCGCTGGAGTATCTGGCGAAAAGTAATGTTGATGGCATGATCATCGTGACCGGCAGTGTGACTAAAGAAGATATTGCTAAATACGCTCAAGACATCCCGGTCGTGGCGGTGGGGTATGACATTGTTGATGATAATATTCGTACGATTAACATTGATAATGTGCTGGGAGGTTATATGGCCACTTTGCATCTTCTCCAGCAAGGGCATGTAAATATCGCTCATATCAAAGGGCTTTCTAGTCAGCCTGATTCTGGAAATCGCTTTGAAGGCTATAAAAAAGCACTTCAAGAGGCTGGCATAAAAGTGATGCCCAAATTGGTTAAGCAGGGTGATTTTAGTAGTGAGTCTGGGTATGAGAAAACCGTCGAACTGATCGAGTCTAAGATTCATTTTTCAGCTCTGTTTGCAGCAAATGATCAAACGGCTTATGGCGCGATTAAGGCGCTGCATGATCATGGTTATAAAGTGCCAGAAGATGTATCAGTGATTGGGTTTGATGACTTACCAACCTCCAAGTATTTCACACCAGCGCTAACCACCTTGAGACAGCCGATTGAAGAGATTGGAGAGGTGTGTGCTCAGTCGATTTTGAATCTATTATCTGGTGAGAGGCATGAGGCTCGATTGCCACCGATTGATTTGATTGTGAGAGAGTCGACCAAGTCTTTGTATCGTTAGTATGCCATGAAGTGATTTGATGCCAGGGAATGACACTTCGAGATGAATTATTTCCCTTCAGAAACGAAAAATGTCGCATCCATGCGACATTTTTCTTTTGGCGGCCAAACCAGTTTTGCTATATCCATTCTAGATTGCAATCCATTAGATGCTTTTTCAGAATGTAGTTATAAGACGCTGTTAATGTTGATTAGTTCCCTTTACGCTGCATTTTTTTTAGATTTATTTTCTAAATCGAATGACGCAGCGATGAGTTTTTTGGTGTAGTTATTTTTCGGGTTGTTGAAAATATCTTCCGCAGAGCCTTCTTCCATCACTTCCCCTTTCTGCATCACCAAAACACGATCCGACAGTGCTTTCACTATCGAGAGATCATGGCTGATGAAAAGGAAGCCGATGTTGTGCTTTGCTTGAATGTCTTTCAACAGGTCGATTACTGTGAGTTGTACCGAGCGATCGAGTGCTGAAGTCGGCTCATCAAGTAAAATGAAAGAGGGTTCAAGAATAAGTGCACGAGCAATCGCGATACGTTGTCTTTGTCCGCCAGAGAACTCATGCGGATAACGGTTAATTGAATTGGGTTCTAGACGCACTTCAATCAGCGCTTTGCGTGCTCGTTCCAATCGTTCTTTCTTAGAGAGTTGAGGTTGATGCACCGTTAAGCCTTCGGTGATAATTTCTCCAACTGTCATGCGTGGTGACAAAGAACCATAAGGGTCTTGGAACACCATCTGTACATCTTTCTTGAGCTTATGACGTTCTCTGTCGGTTAATAAACTGACATCTTGGCCTTTATAAACAATGCGTCCGGTACTTGGTAGTAAACCGATTAACGCTCGTCCCAGTGTTGACTTGCCTGAGCCAGATTCACCCACAATGCCTAACGTTTCACCTTGTTTAAGGGTCAATGAGATGCCTTTTACAGCTTCGAAGTACTGACTCTTACTTTTGATAAAGTGCGATTTAACCAAGAATTGGACCCGTATGTCTTCAGCATTTAACAATTCTTGGGCTGATTCATGGACAGGAATCTTAGCGCCTTTCGGAATCGAGTTAATCAGCATGCGTGTGTAATCGTGCTTAGGGCTATCGAATAGCTCTTGAGTCTGCCCCTCTTCAACCAATTCCCCTTTGCACATCACTAGTACCCGGTCGGCAAAGTGCTTCACTACACCAAGGTCATGGGTGATGAACAAAATCGCCATGCCCATCTTGCTTTGAATCTCTTTGATTAAAGAGAGCACTTCCGCCTGAACCGTTACGTCCAATGCGGTTGTGGGTTCATCGGCAATCAGAATGTCAGGTTCATTGATCAGCGCCATTGCGATCATGATGCGCTGTAACTGACCACCTGAAAACTCATGCGGATACTTGGTGTAAGCCTGCTCTGGCATTGGTAGATGAACAAGCTCAAACAACTCAAGTACGCGCTGTTTGGCCTTTGACTTCGATACCTTACGGTGACACATGATGGCTTCAGCTACTTGAATGCCTACACGCATATATGGGTTCAAAGAGGTCATAGGCTCTTGAAAGATCATGCCGATTCTGTCACCCCGGATTGACTGCATTTGGCGTTCTGTTTTTTCTAGTATCGATTGTCCTTCGAACTCTATTTGAGATTGAGGGTCAATAATGGCGTTATCAGGAAGTAAACGCATCAGCGCGTTGGAAGAGACTGATTTACCTGAACCCGACTCACCAACAATGGCCAAGGTTTCGCTGGAGTTAAGGGTAAAGTTAACCTTTTTAACCGCATCAATGATTCCATCATTGGTTGTGAAGCTAACGGAGAGGTTATTGACTTTGAGAATGGCCCGGTCCGACATGATATATCCTTATCAATTTAAGACATTTGGTGAAGATTGAACTTCTGACGTTGTTTTAAGTTGCCCAAAATGATGATGAGCACGTTGAATTTGTTCTAGTTCCAGCATCCAATGCGAACTGCGCTGAGCACTGCAAAAAGCGATCAGGTGATTGAGTAAATCTTCACTCTGTTTTTCTAATAATCCAAAGGTACGTTGAATCAGCTCAGTGCTTTCAAGCGAGATAAATTGCATCAGTGCGTACGACTGATTCAATGTATCGAAGGCTTGCTGCTGTTGACCTAGACGATTGAGAATCTCTGATTGAGCAACACTTGCGTCTCTAAGCCCTGCAAGTAAACAAGCAAACTGGCAAGGTTTAATGTCGCTTTGATACGCAGCATCTTGGATGTGATGAGGAAGAGAAATAAGAACATCATTGTATAGGCGCTGCGCTTCAGGCCAGTGACCTTGTTCCATTAATTGTTCAGCTTTTAGGTAGTGCATCCAGCATCGTTCAATTTCCATATCCACATCCTCAATTTATAGTATTTTAAAATGTTAATGATATTTATTATCAATTGCAAATTAAAATCATTTGCATGTTAACTTGATGAATAAAATAACCCCTGGTTCGTAAAAATGACTCAAATTGTGTGTTATTTGTTCGGTTGAACAGCGATGCAGCGTAAGTCACTAAATTTAGAGGAAATTACATCTACACTGATTTTATCTACACCCAAGTAATGAAGGACTAAGGAGGCGGCGATGGCGATGCAAAGACTCAATACAGAACAGCTGTATCAGGTAGCAGATCTAGACAAACTACCATGTAAGTCGACCAAAGAACTGGCTCCAATTGACGAGATCGTCGGGCAAGAACGCGCTCAAAAGGCCGTTGAGTTCGCGATGTCAATCAAGGAAAAGGGTTACAACATTTATGCGATAGGGCGAAATGGTCTTGGTAAACGTACCATGATCTTGCGCTATCTAAACCGACATCCTCAAGAAGTGCAGGAGCTTTTTGATTGGTGTTATATCGCTAACTTTGAAGATATTCGTACACCGAAGGTACTTAAGTTACCGAGTGGCGTGGGCAGCAGCTTAAAGCAAGATATTGAGAAGTTGATGCGTAAACTGCTCAAAGCAATGCCTCTTGCATTCGATAATGAGATGTACTTTAGCCGCGCCGATAGGCTCAAAAATCAATTGGCTGCTAAACAACAAGCGGCATTAGAAGCCATTAGCCAAGAGGCAAAAGACAAAGGGATCAACCTGACGATTACAACACAGGGTGATTATCAGTTTGTCGCAATGAATGGTGATGAGCTTCATACTGAGGAGAGCTTCGATCTACTTTCATCGGAAGAACAAGACGAATTTGATAAAACCATCGATATTTTAGAGGTTGGGTTAAGAACCATTTCTCGTGAATTGACGGAGCTTGAAGAGACGTATACAGAGAAAATCCAAAAGCTCAATGATGATACCGCAAGAGATGTGATCACTCACTTCATCAAGCAGTTGAAGAAGGATTACAGTCAATATCCTGATATCAAAAAATACCTCACAGCACTGCGTAAAGACATCGTCGACAACGCTGACATTTTCTTAGAAGAGAGCACGGAGCAAGCTGAGGTTGCGACGGCTTCGTTGGATAAGAAAATGCCGCGTCGCTACAAGGTTAACGTCATTGTTAGCCAGAAAGAGCAATCTCTACCGATTGTTGTTGAAGAAAATCCGAACTATCACTCTCTGTTTGGTTATGTAGAAACGGCGACGTTTAAGGGTACTGTATTTACTGACTTTTCATTGATTCGCGCAGGTAGCTTACACCGAGCGAATGGCGGCGTACTGCTAATGGATGCGGTGAAGGTACTTGAGCAGCCGTACGTTTGGGAAGGTTTGAAGCGAGCGCTACGCTCACGTCAATTGAGCTTCACTTCGTTAGAAAAAGAGGTGACGTTAACGGGAGCGGTATCGCTAGATCCTGAACCTATCCCGCTGGACGTTAAGATCATCCTGTTTGGTGATTATCGTACTTACCAACTGCTGCAGCACTACGATGCGGAGTTCGGTGAATTGTTCCGTGTGACGGCTGATTTTGAAGATGAGATGAAGCGTACTGCGGATTCTGAAATGCATTACGCGCGCTTTATTTCGAGCATCGTGCACGACAACAACATGCTGCATTGTGACCGCAAAGCAATTGCTCGCATCATTGAGCACAGCTCCCGCCAGGCTGGCGATCAAGGTAAGTTATCGTTGCATTCGGCGCATATTGCGAACCTACTTCGAGAGTCGAACTACGTTGCTAGAGGTGCGAAATCGAACCTGATTCGGGCTTCACACGTTGATCAAGCATTGTCTAACCAGCAGATGCGTGTTGGCCGATTGCAAGACAGCGTAATGGAAACTTTCACTAACGGTACAACACTTATTCATGTTGATGGTCAAGCAGTTGGGCAAGTGAATGCACTTTCTGTACTGAGCACAACCGATCATATGTTTGGCGCCCCTAACCGAATCACGGCAACGACGGCCTATGGTGACGGTGAGGTGATTGATATTGAAAGAAATGTAGATCTCGGCGGCAGCATTCACTCGAAAGGCGTGATGATCTTGTCGGCCTACCTTTCTTCTGTATTTGGTAAGACAGCGAAAGTCCCACTCACCACTAATATCACCTTCGAGCAATCATATGGTGGTGTCGATGGTGACAGTGCGAGTATGGCTGAGTTCTGTGCGGTGGTTTCAGCGTTTTCTAAGCAGCCAAACCGTCAAGATATCGCAATTACGGGCTCTATGAACCAGTTTGGTGAGTCTCAGCCAATTGGTGGTGTGAACGAGAAGATAGAAGGCTTCTTTGATGTGTGTGAAATCAAAGGGCGCTCAAACGAACAAGGGGTGATCATCCCACGCTCGAATGTTCATAACCTGATGCTGCGTAGCGACATCGTAAAAGCAGTTGAAAAGGGCGAGTTTAATATCTGGGCGATTGATCATGTAACAGAAGCGATTGAGTTGTTTACAGGCAAAGCCGCAGGTGAGGCAAGTGATGAGGGGAGTTATCCAATTGATACTATCTTTGGTATCGCTCAAGCTAAACTGAACGCATTGCGTAAATAGCTGAATACTTAGTTAGTTTATGACTAGATAAACAGACAAACAAAAAAATAACAGCCAAAACGCAAAAGCCATCGACTCTAGGGTCGATGGCTTTTTGTTTGGTGCGAATTAGAACGCTAGTGATCGGATTTATTCGGCCTGCTGTCTTAAATAACGATATGGTCTTGGTATCAAACTAGGTTACGCGTTTCGTAAGCAGAGCTTGGTGCCATCGAACTTCAATTTTGCCAACAAGTGTTTAGCGTTAGCTCGACCAATATCATCAAATTCCACACCGTATCGAGCGTAGTGCGTCGATTTTTGCAGATTACAGATGACACCCCTCAATGGTGGAATCAGTGGGCCATTGTAGTTTTCAGGTGTAATCTCGATAGACACTCGGTCGGCAATTTGAATCGCACGAGAGGTTGGTGAGGTAACAAAGCGACAACCACTTTTTGATAAGTCTCTTATCTCACAATTTGCTCGTTGGTCGTTGAAAATAATTCTTGAAGCTAAGTTCACTTCGTAGCGTGTTTCTTTACGCAGTTGAGTCACTTGCATCGTACTTGGCGTTGAGAGTACAAGAATAGGGAAGGGTTCACCAACCTTATGGTGGATTTGGCTTCTAAAGTGGATAAGCGCGCCTTCACCTCGCAAAGAGTAAGCACGAGCCGTCATCCAAAAACCTTCTTGAAAGAAAAAATTCAGGTCTTCGTTGGATACCTCGGGAACCTCAACCACAATACAGTTATCACTGTGCGTTCCGATAAATTTGGTGGTGGCGAGAAACTTAGTGCCAACCGGAGTCGAGACATTTAATGTCAGTTCACTGCCGTGCTCAATCATGGCCAGTGCATCGGTGCTGTTTATCGTAGAAACGGTGCGGTTACGAGGATCTTGAAGTGCCTGATTATGCTCCAAAGGCTTCTTCAGTGGTGCGTTCATTATATGTTCTCCATGCGCCAACATGCGTCTGTTAGATATTGATGACTTGCTAACAAGGGGTAATTACGTGCTAGATTTAGTAGGTGTACTTACATCGATTTATAGAGTGTCTTTTCTTTGGATGGATTTTATATTAACCCAGAGAATTGAAATTATTTACTTTGTTTGTAAGTACTTAGTTTTATTTATATGCACTTGCGTTAGTCTATTACATGGAACTCATACTTCAAACTTTAATTGTTTGTCGTATCAATTATTTGTAGGAGTTGAGAATGAAGGCAATAAAATGGGTTCAAGATGAGAACCAGATCACAGTTGAACTCGAACCAAACCAATTTGCAGTCGTTAAGTACCACAAACAAGGGGATGTGCTTCATATCACCTCGACTCGTATCCCTGATGAACTGCAAGGCAAGGGCTTTGGTAAGGTGATGATGGAATCTATTTTACCTGAAATAGAACAGGCAGGTTTTAAGATCGTTCCAGTGTGCAGTTATGTTGTTCACTACATGCATAGGCAGAAACAATGGTCGCATCTTTTAGCGTCTGAGGCATAAATGGTACTTATGTCTCAATCAATTGTGCCAAAACCAAAGCCATCAAAACAACTTAGCCAAACTGAAGCCGATTCGAGCCAATCGGTTCCCGTACTTTATCAGAAAATTGCCAACTCGCTCGGATGCAATGAAGTCGTTGATATACAAGTTATTCAACGCTTGTGGGGCGGTTACGGCGAGTTAGTTCGCTTGGTCTTTGTTAAAAATAACAGTGCTTCGATGAACAGCGTCATCGTTAAGCATGTCGTATTGCCAGATAAAGCCGAACACCCCAAGGGGTGGAACACCAAATTATCTCATCAGCGAAAGGTGCACTCTTACCAAGTTGAGACGAAATGGTATCAATCGTTCACCCAACAGTGGGACGAACGTTGCCCTATACCTACAGGGTTGCACTGTGAACTAGAAGAGAATGAGTGGCTAATTGTGATGCAAGACTTAGCGGATATAGGCTTTCCGTTAACTTCTCAGTTTGATGTGTTTGATGCTTTTGATGTTGTGGAGACCGAAGATACTCAGTCTGAACGAGCTTCTGGTTATACACTAGAAGAACATAAACAACGCGATGCTTGCCTAAAATGGCTCGCTAACTTTCACGCAAAGCACATCAATGTAGATCAAGAACAATCAGCCTCATTGTGGCAAGTCGGCACATATTGGCATTTAGACACACGTCCTGATGAGTTAAACACTTTGACTGATTTACCCTTGAAGAACCAAGCCAAGCACATCGACCATTTACTCAAAAAGTGTCCGTATCCAACCTTGGTACATGGCGACGCCAAGCTTGCCAATTTCTGTTTTGATTCAGAAATCCAAAACGCAGCTGCCGTCGATTTCCAATATGTGGGTCACGGTTGTGCGATGAAAGATGTCGCTTTGTTCATGAGTAGTGCGGTGAGGCCGCAAGACTGCGCTGAACTTGAGTCACAGGTACTGGATATTTACTTCCGACACTTGAAAGAGGCATTGGCGTACTATCAGCCACAGCTTTCGTTCTATGAAGTCGAATCCGCTTGGCGACCAATGTTCTATGTCGCATGGGCCGACTTCCAACGTTTCGTAAAAGGCTGGAGCCCAGAGCATTGGAAGATTAACCCGTATACTGAGCAGTTGACCTTACGAGTGCTTACTCAATTAGACGAACAGGAGTCCGTCAATGTTCGATAGAACTGCGAGCTGGAAAACGCCGCAAAACTTTTTATTACTGATTTCGATTGTTGTTCCTATCGCGTTTTCGAGCTGGATGGCACTGCTTAATAACTTCGTGATTGAAAAAGCGAACTTTGATGGTGCGGATATTGGTTTATTGCAAAGTGTTCGTGAAATACCTGGTTTCTTAGCGTTTACCGTAGTGTTTGTGCTGGCCTTCATACGTGAACAACGCTTTATGTTGATATCGCTAGCGATGCTCACTGTAGGCACCGCGATTACGGGTCTGTTCCCTTCACTCACTGGTCTGTTGCTGACTACGATTTTGATGTCGACGGGCTTCCACTATTTTGAAACGCTGAAGCAGTCTTTGTCACTACAATGGTTGAGTAAAGAAGAAGCACCAGAGATGTTAGGTAAGATGATCTCCGTTGGCGCGTTGGCATCTTTAATCACTTATGGCTCCATTTGGGTGATGTTAGAGCAACTCAAACTCGACTTTGCTTGGGTGTATGGCATCACTGGCGGAATTGGTTTTGTTTTAGTTTTGGTGATGACCTTTGGTTTCCCTGAATTTCAGACTAAGACCCAACAAAATAAGAAACTGGTATTGAGAAAGCGTTACTGGCTCTACTACGCACTAACGTTTATGAGTGGTGCAAGAAGACAAATCTTCACCGTATTTGCAGGCTTTCTGATGGTAGAGAAATTCGGTTACTCGGCAGCTGACATAACGCTATTGTTCTTAATCAACTACCTATTTAACTTCTTGTTCGCAAAACGTATTGGTCGATTTATTGGTGTGGTGGGTGAGCGTAAGGCGCTGATTTTCGAGTATGTCGGTTTGATTGGTGTATTTGTCGGTTATGGCTTAGTGCAAAACGCAGAGTGGGCGGCAGCACTTTACGTGGTCGATCATTTGTTCTTTGCATTGGCACTAGCGATCAAAACTTACTTTCAGAAAATTGCAGATCCGGCTGACATGGCATCAACCGCTGGTGTCTCTTTCACCATCAATCATATTGCAGCGGTCGTTATTCCAGTGGTGTTTGGTGTGATTTGGTTGTCTTCTCCTGCAACGGTTTTCTATATTGGTGCAGTGATGGCCGTGGTTTCTCTAGCGCTATCTTTAAACATTCCGAAGAAACCTGAAGAGGGCAACGAAGTGCGAATGTTTAGCTGGCGCTAATGTTGGTCTCGATATTATAAAATAAGCAAAAAGCTCCAATAGTGATATTGGAGCTTTTTGTTTATGTGGGATATGTATATCTAATCCGCAAAATAGGTTTCACGCGGATCAGTTTCTTACGGTTTTTAATTCGGTACGCAGCTTGAAAATTCCCTTTGGTGCCTTGGTGAGTAAAATGCCGCAAAGTAGGGGGATCATCATAAACAATGATTGTTCAGATAGAACTTCACCGTTGACGTAACAAGATATTAGCAGCGCTACTACCGGGAAAATCAAAAAGCAGATAGACGCTTGGAAAGGGGTCGAAACCTGTCCTAATTTGAAGTAAGCCACAATGCCGCCAACACTCGCGACAAAGCCTAGGTAAACCACGGCTGAGATTGAATCCCCAGTGAAGGATTCAACATTCACGTTTTCACCTACAGCTGAAACAGCGAATAAGAATAAAGCAGCAATCAGGCTCGGTACGGCGTTGTAGGTCAGTACTTCAATACCTTTGCAGTGCTTTTGAACCAGCACATACATAACTGCGTGAATCGCAACAGCAAGGCCTAAGCAAACCGTGCCAATTAGGTAGTCATCGCCACCCATCTGCATTTCGTTGCCAAGGATTAAACATAGGCTCACAACAGCAGTAATCAAACCGAATATCTGGTGCTTCGCCAGTCGTAGACTTAAGAATAAGCCAGACATCAGCATCACAACCACAGGCATGTTGGCGAAGATGATCGACGCTAAACCTGAAGAGATGTATTGCTCGCCATAGATCATCAACGTAAACGGAATCGCGAAATACATCAGCGCAACAATAAGCAGCCATTGGCGCTTACCTTTAGGGAACAGCAGTGGTTGGTTGAAGACTTTCGCTAATACCGCAAGCAGAGGTGCTGCAAGTAAAAAGCGTAACGCAGTAGCAAAAATAGGTGGGATAGAATGCAATGCTACTTCCATAGCGAACCAAGTGGTTCCCCAAATTAAGCAAACAGAGACAAAAAGCAAGATAGTTAGAGACTTCGAATTCATGGTGACTACTCATTAATAATTATTTTAAATCATAAGCTTGTGGCGCCTTAATGACGTGGCACAGTATAAGTAGGTCGTCGGAGAAATTTTTTGTCTTTTTATCTCTAATTGAAATGAAATATAGAAATTAAATCTCTAATGTAATCTTTTTTAATGATTTATTTTCACAAAGGCAGGGTGAGTTAAAGTTATTGTTCTTTTTGAGGGTTTAATTTAGTTCAAGGAATGATCAACTCGGCGAGTATGGCTGCTGGATTATTGTTTTTAGCGTAGCAGCAAAAAGCGCGCCCACAATGAGGCGCGTTCTTGATCAATACGTTTAAGAGACAGTGTCTACTGCGTAACAGGCTTAACTTGTTTGGACTGTCTTACTGCCAGAATAAGTTGCGGTAGTAGTGACATCACGATCATGCCTGTCATCAGTGAATACTGTACTGGAGTAAAGGATTCACCCATCAACACCATCCCCGTAACGATGCCAGCCACTGGGTTAGCGATGCCACCGAAGGTGAAATCAACCACAGACATACGTTGTAGTAACCATACATACATACCGTAACCAAGCGCAGTATTTAGCCCAATTACCCACAATAGACCCATTGCATTGCGAGAATCGAAATGAGTGACAGCATTAACATAAGGTTGCGGGTCGATGAACGCATGAACGCCAGACGCGACAGATAAAATCGCACCGCCTAGAATCAGCTGCCACGTTAATACCTTCCACCAGTGCATGCGATTACCCAGTGATTTGGTAAGACTGCTGCCGATCACAATACACATGATTGCGGCGAACATGGCACCTAAACCGATTGGATTCAAAGCGATTTGGCTTGGGTTAAACAGTATCCACGCTAAGGTGATCAAGCCAATACCAGACAGGGCTTGAATTAAATGCGGGCGCTGCTTTTTCACTACCCAATGGAAGATCATCGCGAACACAGGCACAGAGATCATACCCACGCCAGAAATCGCTGAAGGCAGCGTTAGTGCCATCACGAAGATCAGGCCAAAGAAGGTCGCAATATTGATAAGACCCAATGTTAAAATGATCTGCCACTCGCCGTTTTTAGGCAGTGTCGGCTTTACTGCTAGCAATAACAAACCAGCAGGTAACGCACGCAAAGCACCTAATAATAATGGTGGCCACTCCTGTAGCGTAAATTGCGTCACTGCATAGGTTGTTCCCCAAAAGAACGCGGGGATCATTGCTAATAATATGTTCATTTAAAATATCTTTACGTTAAGATAACTATTGTGTGAACTGTATACTGAGAACTAGTGGTTGTAAAGTATCTTTATGTTAAACTAGTTTGAAGTAAACAAGACTAATCACGGAGCTAGATTGCAAATGGATGCTATCGACCGCGTTGTAGAGCAATGGGCAAAGGAAAAGCCCGAATTAGAAACTGAGCCTATGGCAATGATGGGCCGGATTATGCGTATTGCCAAGTATATGGAGACGCAAGTTGCCGAGCTTCATAAAAAATACGACATGAAGCTGGGTGAGTTTGATGTGCTGGCGACGTTGCGACGTTCTGGAAAGCCTTACCGACTGACTCCGTCAGAATTGATCGGCTCGATGATGCTGACATCAGGCGCGATGACCAATCGCCTTGATAAGCTAGAAGCGAAAGGGCTGATCAGTCGTGAGCACAGTAAAGAAGACAGACGCAGCGTGAGTGTTCAGTTAACAAAAGATGGTCTTATTCTTATTGACCAAATGATGACTGAGCATGTTGAAACGCAGAAGAAGCTTGTGAAATCTCTGTCTGCGAGCCAGAAGAAAAATACTAACCAGCTGCTGAAAACATGGTTGAGTGCTTACGAGTAATTGACTGGCTGGAGCGGCTTGCTGAATTTATTGAACTGAGCTAACTTAATCTGATTTGAAAACCGAAGTGATGAGCTTCGGTTTTTTGTGTTTGTTAAATGGGTTTACATCTCTGACTCATTTAGATGGCTTAGGTTGAGCCGAGGCTCTCCAGCACTTCTCTAGCTTTTTCAAAGCAAGTGTTTTAATGAATTTAAGGCAATGGTAACCGCATTGAGGTTGTTCAATCTTCGGATTTAGTCAGTAATTTGTATGCGAGCATGTCTACTAAAATTTCAAACAAGTTGTTCTATTTTTCTCGTTATCATCTTAATGCTAAGTCGAATAACCTATCGGCAATGAAACTTATCAAGGCTTAGAACTATGAAC
The DNA here is from genome assembly GCF_029890535.1 of Vibrio sp. S/42/10. Lineage (NCBI taxonomy): Bacteria > Pseudomonadati > Pseudomonadota > Gammaproteobacteria > Vibrionales > Vibrionaceae > Vibrio > Vibrio sp. S/42/10. Next base: position 162,004 of record NZ_JAKMZC010000009.1, read on the forward strand.
ACTAGATTGAACGACACACTAACTTTTTTCGCTCGTATTTTATTGGCTTACTTGTTTATTCAAGCGGGTTGGGGAAAGCTATTTAGCTATGAAGGAACCGCGGGATATATGGCATCTCAAGGAGTTAGTGCTCACTTGTTGCCTTTGGTTATCTTGCTTGAACTCGGCGGCGGGCTTGCAATTTTAGCTGGATTTATGACTCGCTTTACAGCGTTCTCGATTGCATTTTTTTCTTTAGTCTCTGGTGTTATGTTTCACTTCGACCCAAGTTCGTCGGGTCAAATGATTCACTTCTACAAAAATGTCTCTGTTGCTGGTGGGTATCTAGCGTTAGCGGTACTTGGCGCGGGATCGTTTAGTGTTGATTACTGGCTGTCTAACAAGCTAAAGCAAGATACCAAATGGACGCGCTTAATGGTTTTTGTTCGTTAGTGCTCTTTGTCTAATCACACGTTATTCGTTATTCGTTAGTGTTGTTGGCGCAACTTATGAATCAAAAAACCGAAGCCTAATCGCTTCGGTTTTTTTGTTCCTGTCTAAGAATTTCAAGTACAGAGAGTTAGCGAGTTAAGCTTGCAGCATCTCATCACTGAACAGTTCTGCGCAGCCAATACCATTAATGGCGCAGCTTTCATCAATGTCTGAAATGTCACCGCTCACGCCGATAGCACCCAATACCGTTTTATCCTTGTCTCGAATCAGTAGCCCCCCAGGAACTGGCACCATGTTTCCGTGCGCGAGCACGTTTACGGCGGAGATAAATGCTGGTCGGTTGTCAGCATCTTGGGCGAGTTTTCTAGAGGAACAACCCAGTGCGAGTGCCCCCCACGCTTTAGCGATCGCGATGTCTGGTCGCATCATGCTAGAGCCGTCTTGACGTTGCAGAGAAATCAGCTTGCCACCGCTGTCTAAGACGGCGACCGTCAAAGGTTCTGTGTGGATTTTGTTTCCTGCTTTTAAGGTTCCATCGATGATGGTTAACGCTTGTTGTAGAGTCAAACTTCCCATGTTATCTCCTAGTTTTTCAAGGGGCATATGTACCAAGCTCAGCCAGCCAATCATTACTCTTGTTTGTGAATATCATTGACTGGTTCAGCTCGGTACAAGAGTCCTAACTGGACTCTTGTAATAGCCCATAGCTGGGTAAAGTTAGGAAGGCAGCGAACTCTTCGGCTGTAGAAAGTTGATAGAAAAGATCAGCTGTCTCTTCAAATCGACCTGCTGCATAGCGCGAGTCACCGACTTCATGTTTTATCGTGTCTAACTCCTGGTAAAGCCAAGAGTGGAACAATTGTTTGGTAAAGGTTTGGCCGTCATCAAGCGTGACGCCGTGGTGGATCCATTGCCAAATATTGGCTCTTGAGATCTCTGCGGTGGCGGCATCTTCCATAAGGCCGTAGATAGGTACACAGCCGTAGCCTTGAATCCAAGCTTCGATGTAATACAGCGCAATACGGATATTCTTGCGCACGCCGGCTTCGTCGCGGCTGCCTTCACAAGGCTTTAGCAACGAGTCTGCATTGATCACATGCTCCGGGCTTTGAAAATCCATTTGGTTTACTTTGCCATCTAAGTGCTTATCAAAGATCGACATTGCCAAATCAACCAGTGCAGGGTGCGCGACCCATGTGCCGTCGTGTCCGTTCTGAGATTCTCTTTGCTTATCTTCGATAACCTTGGCGGTTACACGCGCCATTTCTTGCGGATCTTTCGCTGGAATAAAGGCCGACATACCACCCATCGCCAGTGCGCCGCGAGCATGACAAGTACGCACCAACAGTTGGCTATAGGCATTTAGAAACTCTTGATCCATGCCGATCCCGTGGCGGTCAGGCAGGATGCGGTCTTTATGGTTTTTCAGCGTTTTGATGTAGCTGAAGATGTAATCCCAACGGCCACAGTTCATTGCCACGATATGATCACGCATTGCGTACAAGATCTCTTCCATTTGGAATACGGCTGGAAGCGTCTCAACCAAAACTGTCGCACGAATGGTGCCTTTGGGTACGTGGAAATAGTTTTCGGTGAAGCTGAAAATATCGTCCCACCACTGTGCTTCTTCCATGCTCTCAAGCTTGGGAATGTAGTAGTAAACCCCTAAACCTTGTTGTGCTCGTGATTGATAGTTATGGAAAAAGTACAAGGCGAAGTCCATCAAGCAACCGCCGATAGGCTGATTGTTGAATTGGATGGATTGCTCAGGAAGGTGGATCCCTCGTGGGCGTGCGATCAGCAGTGCAGGATCGTCGTTTAATTGGTAACGCTTCTGCTTCTTCTCATCGAAATAACTAATGGTGCCAAGGTTGGCGTCTCTTAGGTTGATTTGCCCTTCGACCATATTGGCCCAAGTCGGGGAAGAGGCATCCTCAAAGCAACACATGAAGACTTTCGCGCCTGAGTTTAGCGCGTTGATCACCATCTTTCTTTCGATAGGTCCGGTGATCTCTACGCGGCGATCCAGTAACTCTGGCGGCGGTGTTGCCACTTTCCATTCATTGTTCTGACGAATGGATACGGTGTCCTTTCTGAAATTAGGTAACTCACCGTTGTCATATTGAGCTTGTTTTATGTCACGGTCATTTAGCAGGGTATGACGGCGATCTCCAAACTTATTAACAAGGGCTTCTAAGAACTTTAATGCATCTTTAGACAAGATCTCTTTGTACTCGGAGTTGTCCATCTTCCCAAGTACCTGCATACACAGCACATCTTCTCTCTCTTTCACGTCATTCATCATTGCTTGTCTCCTTTGTACAATACGATGTCATTTTGTATACAAAATTATCTTTTTAAGGATATTTATATGGTAGAAATTGTAAACAAGCAAACGGTATTTAACATTTATTTATCATTTAATCTTTTTGTAATTTATTTTTACGTAAAGAAATTTTATGTAAAGCAATGAATTGTAAGCTTTTCAGGGGAAGTGCGTACTTAATGTGATGGGTTGATGTAACAAGATTGTTTCATTCTGGGGTTGATAAATAGCGAGGATGGTTCATAGTACACAAAAGTTAGGTTAATTGTATACAATCTGAACTGGAGGTTCGAATGGCAATTATGAAAGCGATTGAAGCAGCGGTAGAAGTGCTTAAACGTGAAGGTGTAGACATCGTATTTGGTGTTCCCGGCGCAGCAATAAACCCTATGTATGCGGCTATGAAAAAACTCGGAGGAATCGACCACGTCTTAGCTCGCCACGTAGAGGGTGCATCGCATATGGCTGAAGGGTACACACGTACCAATCAAGACAATATCGGTGTGTGTATTGGTACTTCTGGCCCTGCGGGAACGGACATGATCACGGGACTTTATTCGGCGTCTGCAGATTCAATCCCAATCCTATGTATTACAGGTCAGGCCCCGCGTGCCCGCCTTCATAAAGAAGACTTCCAAGCGGTTGATATTGAATCTATCGCTAAACCAGTCACTAAGTGGGCGACTAAGGTTCTTGAACCGGCTCAAGTGCCACGTGCATTCCAAAAAGCCTTTCATTTAATGCGTTCGGGTCGTCCGGGTCCAATCCTGATTGATCTACCGATTGATGTTCAGCTGGCTGAGATTGAATTTGATATCGATACCTATGAACCGCTAGAGCCTTATAAGCCACAAGCAACACGCGCTCAGGTTGAGAAAGCATTAACCATGATGTCTCAATCGGAAAAACCGCTGATCGTATCGGGTGGTGGCGTGATTAACGCTGGCGCGTCTGAATTGTTGCAACAGTTTGCCGAGATCACTGGTGTTCCTGTTATTCCAACCTTAATGGGTTGGGGATCGATCCCGGATGATCATGAGTTAATGGCGGGTATGGTGGGGCTACAAACTTCTCACCGTTACGGTAACGAAACCATGCTGAACTCTGATTTTGTGTTTGGTGTTGGTAACCGCTGGGCTAACCGTCATACCGGTTCTGTGGATGTTTATACCGAAGGCCGAAAGTTCGTACATGTAGACATTGAACCAACCCAAATAGGCCGCGTGTTCTGCCCAGATTTAGGCATTGTCTCTGATGCGAAAGCAGCGCTAGAGCTAATGGTTGAAGTGGCGCAAGAGTGGCGTGATGCTGGCAAGCTGCCAAACCGAAATGCTTGGGCAAGTGAGTGTCAGGAACGCAAATCGACCATGCTGCGTAAAACCAATTTCGATGAAGCGCCAATGAAACCGATGCGTGTTTATGAAGAGATGAACAAGGTATTTGGTCGTGAAACTTGTTATGTGAGCACGATTGGTTTGTCGCAAATCGCTGCCGCTCAGTTCCTGCATGTTTATAAGCCGCGTAACTGGATCAACTGTGGTCAAGCTGGCCCACTAGGTTGGACAACACCAGCCGCATTGGGTGTAAGAGCAGCTGATCCAAATCGCGATATCGTTGCCATCTCTGGTGATTACGATTTCCAATTTATGATCGAAGAACTGGCGGTAGGTGCTCAATTCAACCTGCCATACATTCATGTGTTGGTGAACAACTCGTATCTAGGTTTGATTCGCCAAGCACAGCGTCAATTTGATATCGATTATTGTGTACAACTGGCGTTCGATAACCAGAATGCGCCAGAACTTGAAGGCTACGGTGTTGACCATGTAGCCGTTGTTGAAGGTTTAGGCTGTAAGGCGATTCGAGTTCGTGAGCCAGACCAAATTGCGGCGGCGTTTGAGCAAGCTAAAGAGCTGATGAACAAGCATAAGGTACCGGTTGTTGTTGAGTTGATTCTTGAGCGAGTGACCAACATTGCGATGGGCGTGGAGATCAACGCCATCAATGAATTTGAACCGCTTGCCGAAAGCCGTGGCGATGCCCCAACAGCGCTAGCGTACAAGTAATCATTAAGTCATGTGTATCCGTAGAGCTGAGGTTTAGCTCTATGGAAAGTCTCCAATAGAGCGAGGCTTGCTAAGCAACCGTAGCTCCACCAAATAACCGTTGCTTCACTAAACCGTCATAGTTTTACCAGATAAAGAATAAGGACAGAGTCATGGCAAAATTTGCAGCAAACTTGTCAATGTTATTCACGGAAGTTGATTTTATGGATCGCTTTGAAGCTGCCGCAGAAGCGGGCTTTCAAGGTGTGGAGTATCTTTTCCCTTACGCTTTTGATGCTCAGGCAATCAAAGCAAAGCTCGACGCTAATAACCTAGAGCAAGTGCTATTTAACTTGCCAGCGGGTGATTGGGATGCTGGTGATCGTGGTATCGCGGTAGACCCAACACGAGTTGAAGAGTTTCAAGCGGGTGTACCTAAAGCCATCGCTTACGCTAAAGCACTCGGTTGTACACAAGTGAATTGCTTGGCCGGGATTGTTCCGCAAGGTGTGACCCAACAAGACGCGCAATCGGCGTTTGTGATTAACCTGCATTACGCGGCAAACGCGCTAGCAGCAGAAGGCATCAGCTTAGTGATAGAAGCGATCAACACCCGCGATATTCCGGGCTTCTTCTTGAACACCACAGAGCAAGCCAAAGCGATCATAAAAGAGGTAGGGAGCGATAACCTTTCTATCCAATACGATATTTATCACATGCAAATTATGGAAGGCGATCTTACGCCGACCATGCAACAAAACATTGGCCAAATCGCACACGTGCAACTGGCGGATAACCCAGGCCGACACGAACCGGGTACTGGCGAAATCAATTACCCATTCGTACTCAATTATCTTGATGAGCTTGGCTATCAAGGCTGGGTTGGTTGCGAATACAAGCCAAAAACAACGACGACAGAAGGCCTTGGTTGGCTACACCAGTACCGTTAATTGCGTCTGGTAACCCTCAAACGTTAAGGAGAACAACATGTCTAAAATTGCATTTATAGGAACTGGCATCATGGGTAAACCTATGGCGAGTAACCTTCAAAAAGCAGGTCACGATTTGATTCTGTCGGATCACTTTAATGCAGCACCTGCCGATCTTGTGGCAGCGGGTGCAACGATCTGTCATTCACCAGCAGAAGCGGCTGAAGCAGCAGATATCATTATCCTAATGGTGCCGAATACCCCTCAAGTTGAAGATGTCCTGTTTGGTGACAACGGTGTTGAGAAAGGCCTAACGGCGGGCGGTGCAGCTGGAAAACTGGTTATCGACATGAGTTCGATCTCGCCAATCGCGACCAAAGCAATCGCAGCTCGAATCAACGAAGGCGGCGCGTCATACCTTGATGCTCCGGTATCCGGTGGCGAAGTAGGCGCGATCAATGCTGCGCTGACTATCATGGTGGGCGGTGAGCAAGACGCCTTTGATAAAGCACGACCTCTGTTCGAAATCATGGGTAAGAACATCACGCTAGTAGGCGACAACGGCGCAGGTCAAACGTGTAAGGTCGCAAACCAGATCATTGTGGCACTGAATATTGAAGCCGTATCTGAAGCCTTAGTGTTTGCTTCAAAAGCCGGTGCTGATCCAGCACGAGTCCGTCAGGCGCTACTAGGTGGCTTTGCTAACTCTAAGATATTGGAAGTACACGGCGAGCGCATGGTTGAAGGCACATTTGATCCTGGCTTTAGAATCTCGCTTCACCAGAAAGACCTGAACTTAGCGCTAACGGGCGCTCAAGAATTGGGTGTCGCGCTGCCGAATACGGCTAACGCTCAAGAGCTGTTTGGCGAGTGCGCCGAAATGGGCGGTGAAGGTTGGGACCACTCTGCGCTTATCCAAGCGATTGAGAAACGTTCTGACCACTCGATTCGTTAATTAATTCGGGCTGCTATTGATTCGTAGCCCACCTGTTTGTTTATAAATCGCGTAGTTTCGTCTCCTTTTATACGCGTTCCTGATACGAGGCAGAGGTTGAAGTTGTTCCTTTCCAACTTGATCTTAGCAGGCACCCTTTAGCCTTGTATCGGGGTTCTTTTTTTCTCCGTCAACTAAGGAGTGGCTGATGGACATTGATGCTAAGCAGTTTCTACAAACCCTTTTCTCAAGTGCTGTTAATCAGGCGCTACCTAAAAATCACATCGAACCTTTTCTTCCTAAAGACATTTTTTATCGCTCAGCTAACCAAGCTGGGCGAACTGTGGTAATTGGCGCAGGAAAAGCCGCCGCGTCGATGGCCGCTGAGCTAGAGGCCGTCTGGCAAGTTAAGCAACAGCAAGATCTCGCACTGCGTGACCTTGAAGGTCTCGTCGTGACCCGCTACGAACACACTGCACCTTGCGAACACATTGAGGTGATCGAAGCGGCGCACCCCGTCCCGGATGTCATGGGCTTAGAAGTGAGCCAACGTATGTTGGAATTAGTGAACGGCCTGAGTGCTGACGACACCGTTATTTGTCTACTGTCTGGCGGCGGCTCTGCTTTGCTAAGTTTACCCGGTGGCGATATCAGCTTGGCAGAGAAGCAACAAATCAATAAAGCGCTGCTTAAATCTGGCGCAGCCATTGATGAGATGAACTGTGTTCGCAAACATCTATCTTCGATAAAAGGCGGTCGCTTAGCCAAAGCTGCTTATCCAGCAAGAGTTGTGTCATTGGCGATTTCTGATGTGCCGGGTGATGACATCAGTGTGATTGCCTCTGGCCCAACCGTACCCGACACCACCACGCGTTTTGATGCGATGGCAATTTTAGAACGTTATCAAATAGAAACACCACGCTCGGCATTTGAATGGTTAAATAATCCAGAGTCAGAAACCGTAAAGCCAGATGACGTATGTTGGAAAAATGCAGAGCACCATATTATCGCCACCCCGATGTCGGCATTGGAATCCGCTGCAGCAGAAGCTGAAGGCTTAGGCATTCCGGCTTATCTGTTGAGTGATTGTATAGAGGGAGAAGCGCGAGATGTTGCGAAAGTTCACGCTGCATTGGCTAAGCAAGTGGCCAATCACAAGCACCCATTTGCGACGCCTTGCGTGATACTTTCCGGCGGCGAAACCACGGTAACAGTTAAGGGAAATGGTCGCGGTGGGCGTAATTGTGAGTTCTTGTTGAGTCTATATAACGAGCTCAAGGGCCAAGACAATATCTTCGCTTTGGCCGCTGATACTGATGGGATTGATGGCGTGGAGGACAATGCGGGCGCGTGGATTACCCCACAAACATGGCAGCAAGGTTCGAGCTTGTCGCTTAAAGCGCAAGACTATCTCGATGCCAACAACAGCTACGATTTCTTCAAGCAAGTCGATGTGCTTCTTACCACGGGACCGACGTTGACCAATGTGAATGACTTCCGCGCAATATTGATTCTATAACTTGAACAGTTCAAAAACACGGTATGGAATGGTCGCTTCTTAACAAATAGAGCGGCCATTTTATTGTTATCGATGCGGTGACCTTGAGTTCTGGAATTATCTTCTGGACTAATAAAGCACGTTGATTACTATGGTTTTATTGATGAGCTGTAAGGGGGGCAATATGTCTAGGATCAGACAAAAGAATCAAGATTTAATCATCGAAGTCGCGTGTGAACAATTCGCTACTCATGGATATGCCGCAACAAAAATGGCTGATATCGCGAAAGCGGCCGACATCCCTAAACCTAATGTATTCTATTATTTCAGCTCCAAAGATAAGCTCTACAATGCCGTTCTAGAAACCGTCACTCAGCCCTTACTGGAAGCGTCACGTCCGATTGAAGAGCTCAGCGACCCTGTTGAAGCCCTATCTCAATATATTCAAACTAAGTTGATCATCTCTCGTGACCATCCACACGCCTCTAAGGTATTTGCAAACGAAGTGATGTCTGGCGCTAAAGTATTGCCGAAAGAGATTGGTGACGAACTGTATAAGCAATCCCAGATGATCCTCGATAAGTTCTCAACGTGGTCAGCACAAGACTTAATGGATGACGTTCCTGCACACCACCTGATGTTCACCATCTGGGCAGCCACCCAAACCTACGCCGATTTTGGCTGGCAGATTTGTAGCGTGATGCAGAAAGAGCAGCTCGATGATAAAGACTATGAAGATGCCGCTGAATTCATCACCCAGCTAGTGATTAAAGGGTGTGGGGTGAAAGGCTAACGTTGTTTGAACGTTTATTTAGGTCTGCGATTGCAGGCCTTTTTTGTTTGTGCATGTGAGTGAGCATATGTGCAAAGCTACTTTTGTGACCTGTTGTGCAATAACTTATTTATCTTGAATTTGGCTCGATTAGGTATGCCATTTTATTTAAAGTTAGCGTTATAGTATCGGCAAAAATTCAATTACCTCATTTTTATTAAAGCTAGAAGCTAATATTAGACTTCTATATTTATTACACGCACAACATTAAGGTTTAGCAATGACGCTTAAAAGCTTGGCATGCACCATCAGCACAGTTCTACTGGCAGGTTGTGGTTCGACGGTCGCGACGCAAACATACAACGCCGATCTGATCATCACCAATGGACAGGTTCTAACAATCAATTCAGAAATGGATGTGATTGAAGACGGTGTAGTTGTGGTGAAAGATGACCAGATCATCGCTGTTGGTAACGAGGATTTGATTACTCAATACCGCGCTGAAAAGGTGATTGACGCTCAAGATGGAATCGTTATGCCGGGCATGGTCAATGCTCACAACCATTTGCCTATGATAGCGTTTCGTGGCTTGGGGGAAGAGGGCATCTCGAATCGTCTGTTTGCTTACTTCTTCCCACTTGAGGAAGAAAAGCTAAGCCGTGAATTGATTTACAACGCAACCAAACTTGGTTCTATCGAGTTGGCGCAAAGTGGTGTCACGACTTACGCTGACATGTATTACCACATGGACGAAATGGCTAAGGCGACCAAAGAAGTCGGCCTGCGCGCCGTGCTGGGTGAAACCGTGATTAAATTCCCAGTGGTTGATGCCAAAGAACCTTACGGCGGCATCGAGTATGCCAAAGGCTTTATTGAGCAGTACAAAAACGATGAGTTAATCACACCTGCTTATGCACCACACGCGGTGTACACCGTGAGCAAAGATAAGCTGCAAGAAATCAATAAACTGTCGGCTCAATACGATGTACCCGTGTTGATTCACGTTGCTGAATTCCCGAATGAAGAAAAGCGCATCAAAGACGAAACCAAAGCGACATCGCCAGTTGAATACATGGATGAAATCGGTGTGCTTGATGAGCGTGTCGTGATTGCTCACGGTATCCACCTGTCAGAGAACGATCAAAAGCTACTCAAGCAAGCTGACGCGGGTATCTCATACAACCCAATGGCGAACGCCAAAGGTGCGACAGGAATAGCTCCTGCGTGGGAAATGTACCGAGCTGATATGCGTATCGGTTTAGGCACAGACGGGCCAATGAGCTCCAACCAAGTTGATATCATGCGTACCCTAAGTTACGCAGCGAACATGCAACGCTTAAAGCATTCAGACCGCACCATCATGATCCCTGAGCAAGTGATTGAGATGGCGACATTAGGCGGTGCGAAAGCTTTGCACATGGAAGATCAAATCGGTTCTCTTGAAGTCGGAAAGAAAGCAGATATCGTGATTGTAGAGACACAATCAGCGAACATGATGCCAAATTACGACCCATACGCGACTTTGGTTTACCAAGCGAACCCAAGCAACATCGACACTACTATCGTTAACGGCCAAATCGTAATGGAAAACCGTGTGATGCAGACGGTTCAACTGGATGAAATCCGCCAAAGCGTCGATGAGTTTGAAACAGATATCAAAGCGTTTGCCAAAGAGCTTTCTAAGAAAGCGATCAAGTCGAAGAGTTTGATGGATTAGGCCGTGAATCGGATTCTAAAATCGAATAGAGTGAATGAATAAGTAAGGCCGACATCACGTCGGCCTTTTTGTTACGAACTCCTCCAGAACCTTACTCCTTGAACCTCAGTTCTTTGGATGAAAGCAACACTGGGTTAATTGAGGTTGCGCTTGGTTAGTTAGAGAATACCTTGGTTAATTGGAGCAACTGTTGCCGTTAGGAATACCGCTACCTAAGAACTCGACGCGAATTTGTTCGACATCTTTTAGGTACTGGTTGTTCGTTTGCTCGGTTTTATCAAAGTTGTTGAGCGTGACATTCCATGATGAAAACGGAGTGGGTTGGAAGTAGGCGTATTCGAATTTATTCGCCACGGCACCATCGGTGATGATGCTAACATCGTTGGTGGTTGGATCATCTAGGCGGTAATAGAACGCGCGTGAAACAGGGTTAGAACTGAACTGATAGTCCTTGTTCTCATATCGGTCTAAATAGTTACCCGAACTGGAAACTCGCAGGTTGAGTTGCTTGCCATAAGGTAAGTTTTCACCCTCTAAGAACACTCGTACCGTGGAAAGCCTAACGCGGTCAAACGAACACAATTGGACTTGTTCTAGTGGAATGGTGAAGTTTAGTTGTCCGGTTGTTGCAAAGCTCTCTAGTTGCTCGGGGCTAGAAATGGTGTAGTTGTCGATGGTGAAATCTTGTGGTGCTGGTTGGAAAGAAGACAGAGCATTTACATACTCACTTTCGACAGTAGCCAAATCAAATTGGTAGTCCAAGTAGCTTTTATTCAGAGAAGGCGTAACTTCGCTTGGCTTCAATGCCCAATATTCGTATGCCTGAACATAGTTAGACAAAGCAACGAACATCGGACGCTTAAAGTGCATCAATACTCGTGATAGTTCACGTTCAATCGAATCGAAGCTGTCGGTGTCTACTTGATAACCCTCGATCGCATCGTTCAATCTTTGTTGTTGATTGATAGTCACATTATTGGTGAGTAAGAGGTCTACCAACTTCGCTTGCTCGTGAGAAAAGTTAAGCTGCGTGATGTTAATTGCCTTACCGAGCAGAACCTGCTTTTCGAGTTCGAGTAGGTATTGTCTTGATCCTTTGATACCTAAGCTATCGGCATATCTTAAGTTGCTGCGGATCTCGGTGATCATCAGATCCCACGCCAGATTGCTTTCATTGATGGTTGGGATGTTGAAGTTAAAGCCATCCATCGCTTCAGATACCTTCTGGAGCTTGATGGTTGATTTAATATCCGCGGTTAACTGAGAAATGCCAGAAATCGTTTTGGTCACGCTATCAATAATGCCTGTGACGGACTTGATATTGGTGACGAGGTTTTTCGCTTTTTCTAATGCTTCAGGTGTTTTAGCCAATTGCTCGGTTAGGTCATTCACACCAGAAAGGTTGCCTGTGAATACCCCACTCACGGCACTTCCAATTTCGGCTATTGCTTTGAATATTGCGAGAGCCGCATTGAGTTGTTGTTGGGTTTTCCAATTCTCGACACCAACTAAATAAGTGGTTTTTGAACTGAGAGTGACTAGTTCTTGTGCTTTATATTGGCTATCGACCTCGGTCAGGCTATCGCCTATCTTGTCTATGTTGGATTGGGTTTGTGTGATGATCGAACTCTGAGCGCGTAGAACGTCTTCGATGTTAGCGAGTGCTAACTTGGCGGCTTCAATCTTGTCTTCAATGACCGTGTTTCTATCTTGAATAATGTCCCATTGAGTTTGATACGCGATCATAGCGTTCAAATAGGCTTCGTATTTATCTTGATATAACACCTTGTCAAGATAAGGAACGTAATTGCTCTCTTTGGTGCTGAAGCTAATGAATTGCTTGAACGCGACCGTTTGTAGGTAAAGGTCGGAAAGAATCGGATCGTCTTCCACCACTGAACCTGAGTAACGCAAGCTCTGTTCAATCCAGTTGATGAGGTCGAGGCTAAGCTTTGGGTTGGTATCGTATAAGCTGGCTGCCATATCAAACGAGCGATTAACAATGTCTGTAAAAGGTTCAGTAGCCAGTTTCATTTGCCCAGTAATGTTCGAGTCAATGGTCGTTCTTCGGTAGTGCTCTCCTGCTAAGACAACGGATTCACCATCTCCTGTATTTCCTGTTAGGGCATCTCGTGTAATGCTGCCATCGCTTTGGAAAGCGAGTACATTAATCGGTGTTTCTATTTCGCCGGCAATCACAGAAATTGAGGCTGCAGAGCCTTGCTGTCCGAGCACAAACGTCGGCGTGCCTTGGCCAACGATTTTCCGCGCAAAAATAAGGATGTTTTGGTTGTTTACAAGCAAGTTGAAATTCTCTGGAATTTCAATGGTATCTGCAAAAACGACGATTTTTGAGGGTTGAGTGACGTAAAGGTTTTGTTCTGCTATCCAATCACTGAGGTTGATGTGTAAATCGGATGTGGAACGAGATAGAACGCCGACATCGGAATAGGCCGATTGAACCCAAGTTGGGTATTCGGTTGAATTGGGTAAATTGTTCAGTTCAAGCCAATCGCTAGAAAAAGCCTGTGGAGAGAATGAAAGAGAAATAATAATAGGTAGAAGTCTCATATTGATGTCCTGTCGAAATTAGTATTTGCCAAATTTTGGGTAGCAGAAGCCAGCACCATAATTTTGATAAGGTGTGGCTTTCTGTTAGGGATATATTTTTGGCTATTGCGTTATATTTTTGTGTTTTTATATGATCGAGAGGTCTATGGACTATTCCATTTCTTGGATATATGCATTGTTTGCGAACGCTTTTGCTTTCTCACTAATATTACTCCAGTTACTTTCTGCAACCGTTGTATTGGCAAGAGCACCTATTGCGCCTAGCATTGCGTCGTCTTTCATGATGTCGGCATTATTCTGGGCTTGTTCTAAAGCAACGAGCAGTGAAGTAAAGTCGGCATTCATTTTCTGCCAATTTAGTTTCAGCTTATTAATATGTGGAATCGCATTTTCTATTTGTTGAGAAATCATATCGATACTCTCTGAAGAGCGATGATAAGAGTTATATATTTTCTGTGTGTAAGTTAACTGGTCTTGAAGCTCTTTTACTTCGTTTTGTAATTCGTTACGAAGTTTGCGTGCTTTTTCTGCTTTATCGCCATATACGCCCATGATTGGACCTGCAACCAGAGGGAACCATGCATAAGTCACCGCGGTAGAGGCGACCGTAACGTAGTGAGTGTAATCTTTGTTGAGTTGAGTAATACGCGCATTGATGTCATTCACTCGCTGCTGAAGCGCGCTGCCATCGTCGCTTAGGTAACCGTTGTGAGTGCCTTCCAACACATCTAACTGCAATTTTTGTGTATCTAATGTAGCTGAAAATTCCAATAGGTTACCGCCAACGTCAGACACTTCTTGTTGGTATCTCATGGAAAAACTCTGCAGGCTTTTCAGGTAAGCGATCGCCACCTTTCTATTGCGTTCTACCGCTTCGATATCTTCTGGGAGCGGCGAGAATGCTTTGGCCAGCATTTCATTCAAAGCATCACTAAGTGGGTTAAGCATGTAGTCTTTAATTTGGACGTAATTGGCCAAGCTTAATGAAAGACCAACGATGCTTGGATAAAGATCTTTTTTCCAATAAAAGGCGGTATCGTGAATATTTGAGTATTGCTGAACCAGTGCTTGGAAATTAGAGAAAGGAATGTCGTTAGGAATACTTAAAGTCGACTTCATACTGGCTTCTGTCACGGGTAGGGCCAAAGCACCTTCTACATAGGCTTGAATCTGATACCACTCTTGTTGCTTAAGAATAAAGTTGTCAGTTTCTAAATCGATAAAGACGCCATTCTCACCAATGATCGTGTCGTAGGTAACTTGAGGTATGTTTTGTTCAGCTGACGCTTGGTTGATTTGAACTGGAGCGGCTTGAGAAGTGAGTGCAAAAGAGGAAAGTAGCCCAATTGATATCGAAGATAATACGAGTGTTTTTGTGATTTTTTTCATCGTTTAGCCCTGTTAGATTTGTTATTAGCTTTTTGCAAAGACAATAATCCCCCTACCACTTGATGGCATTTTTTAAATATTTATGAAGGGTTATTGAATATTTTAATATTGTTATTTTTGTGATTATTTTTTGTTCTTTAAAACTAACCTCTTTAATGTGTTTTTTGTTTTTATAAGATTTGGTCAATCTATAGCAGATTTATAATGAAAAGTTCTATTTAGGTCACACATTTGGATTTATATTGGTCGTTTGTTGATCTATTGAATTTAATGATATTTGAATCATTAGTTTTGGTTCTTTTGTCAGGCTAGTTATGGAAAGGCCTCGAGAGGTTTTCATTCTATTCATAAAGGTGTTAAATGATAAAAATATAATTATCGCCATTATTCTTATTATTACTAAATCTGTTGATTAATTTAATGAATATATAAATAGAACGAGCGTTTTAAATTTGATCTGTGCCAAACAATGTACGGGTGTTTTTATAATGACGGGAATTTTTATTAGCGAATGTTTTATTAGGTGATCTTATATTAGGTGTAATTAAATTAGATTATATTCAATTAGATTGTATTTAATTAGTTATTGTTTATATTTCCGATTTAATAAAGGTAGAACTATTTAAAGAAATAGATTGATACAGATTGAGAGGCAATCATGTTTGCAGATTTTTTGGGATGCTTGCGGGTGTTTTCTAATGCTTATAAGTTTACCCACCAAAGCCGTTCGCTTTGGCCTACAGTCTTTGATGGGCAAGTATCTTAGTTAGTTGTTATTCATCGCCAGTTTACCTAGCTTCATTGCGGCAGAATGGTGGCGGTGCATCAGTTGCTCCATGTCTACGCCAATAACGGCACCATCGTTAACTCGCCATTTTCCGGCCACCATCACTTTATCCGCTTGTTGAGCACCACAAAGTAGTAATGCAGCGAGTGGATCGTGGCTACCAGAGAAACGAATATCATCGAGTTTGAACATTGCGAGGTCGGCTTGTTTGCCAACCTCTAGCGTACCAATGTCGGTTCTGCCCATTGCGCGTGCTGAGCCTGACGTTGCCCAGCGCAGTGCATCGAGGTGTGAAATATTGGCAGAACCATATTGCAGGCGTTGTAGATACATTGCCATGCGCACTTCGGCAATCATATTTGAACCGTCGTTTGAGGCGGAACCATCAACACCCAACCCGACTTTTACGCCTGCTGCTTCAAGATCGTTGTTCTTACAAATACCGGAAGCCAGCATCATGTTGGACGTCGGGCAATGGCTGATACCAATGCCCGCTTTACCCAAACGTTTGATCTCTTCTGGATTGAAGTGAATACCATGAGCAAGCCAAGTGCGTTCATTCAGCCACCCCACATCTTCTAGGTAATCCACAGGGCGTAGGCCAAATTTCTCAATACAGAAGTCTTCTTCATCCAAGGTTTCGCATAGGTGAGTGTGCATCATCACGTTCTCACGCTCACTGATCTTGGCGGTTTCTTTCATCAGGTCTGTAGTGACTGAAAACGGCGAACAAGGCGCGAGTGCGATTTGAATCATCGCCTCTTCATCACGCTGGTGGTAATCGCGAATTAAGCGTTGGCTGTCATCAATAATGGTTTGTTCAGTTTGAATGGTGTGTCGTGGAGGTAGTCCACCTTCATCTTCTCCAAGGCTCATGGAGCCACGCGTAAATATCGCTCTCACACCTAGCTTCTCTGCCGCTTCGACTTGTAAATCGATGGCATGCTCAAGCCCGTTTGGTAGCAAGTAATGGTGGTCTGACGCGGTGGTACAGCCCGACATCATTAACTCGACCAATGCTAGCTCTGTAGCAAGGCTCATCATCTCAGAATCGAGGTTAGCCCAAACTGGGTAGAGGCTTTGTAGCCAATGGAAGAGTTCTTTATTGAGTGCGCCAGGGTAGGCACGCGTTAGGGTTTGATAGAAGTGGTGGTGCGCATTGATAAGCCCGGGAGTTACAACATGACGAGAGGCGTCGACGCTGTAATCTACGGGTAAGGTCGGCTCTTTGTGTTTGCCAACCAATTCAATGACTTTATTACCTTTAATGACGATTCCGCCTTCTGCATCAGCCTGTGAGCCAGTGTAGATTGCGAGAGGATTCTTAATCCAGATTGTTTCCATTCATAGTAGTCCTTAGCCATCTCAGCCTTTTCAGGGAAGAGGGTCTTTGTTGGTATTTGCTGTTGATAGATAAATTCGAATCAGGGGGCGTTAAAACGTTCAATGTTCTAATCATTCCCTGATTCTGTGAAAATCGGTTTTACGCTAGTCAGTGAACCAGTTAAATTGGGGAATCAGCTAGTTCGTTTTTGGCTCAGGATTTTCTGATGCCGCTTGAACGTCTGCTTCTGTACTTGCATGTTGAATCTCTAACTGCTCGCCTGAGTGTAGTTCTTCTTCAGCCTGTTCTTTCATTTTTAGCTCAACTTGCGCTTGGCTCTCGGCTAACGCTTCTTGTTCTTCAGCTTTTGATGATTTTGGTAACACAAGGTTTAGCAGAACCGTCATGATGGTGCCTGTGGTAATGCCCGAGTGAAGGAAGTTCGCCAAATCATGCGGTAAGTGTTGCAGCAGTCTTGGTTCGAAAGTTACCGCCAAGCCAGACGCCAAACCTACACAGATTACCAAGGCATTTCGTTTGGTGTCTGCGGCTTTGATCAACATGCGGATACCCGCGTAAGCAATCATACCGAACATCACAAAGCCCACACCACCCAAAACAGGTTTCGGAATCGTGACGGCAATAGCAGCTAATTTCGGGAATAAACCGCCTAAAATTAGTAAACCACCGGTTGCAGCCACTACATAGCGACTTGCTACCCCTGTGATACCCACAATGCCGACGTTTTGGCTGAACGACGCCAATGGCATCGCTGTTAAAATCGAAGATAAGGTACTACCAAGGCCATCGCCTAACAGCCCACGTTTTAGATCTTTACCGCTGACTTGGGTTTGGCAGTTGTTGCCCAATGCCATGAAGTCACCCGTTGCTTCGGCGATCACCACGATGTACACCAAGCTCATACTGATGATGGCACTGGCAGAAAAGGTAAAGCCATATTTGAAAGGTTCAGGTCCGCCAACCCAAGCGGCAGAGCTGATTTGTTCAAGGTCGACCATACCGAGCGATAGCGCCACAATGTAGCCGCCCGCTAAACCAATCACGATGGCTGAAGCGGCAACCGCGCCTTTACAGTAAACCGATACACCAACCACAATCCCCAAAGAGACTAGAGCTAGAAACAGTTTTGGTAGCGTAGCGAATTGTTCCGTGTTGGCAGGAGAATCTCCGACCCAATTCATGGCAACCGGTAAAATGGTTAAGCCGATTAGGGTAACCACCACACCACTTACCACGGTTGGGAACAGTTTCCGAACCTTGTCCATATAGAAGCTGGCACCAATCACGACAAACGAGCCGATAAGCGCCGAGCCCATGATAGCGGCGACACCGCCTTCGTTACCGATTGAGATAGCGACACCTAAAAAGGCAAAGCTCGAACCCATAACAACGGGCAGTCGAATGCCAACAGGGCCAAAGCCGAGACATTGAGCGACGGTTACAATACCTGACGCTAGTAGCGCAGCATTGATCAGCGAGACGATCTCTGTGTTAGGTAGGCCGATAGAAGCGCCGACAATGAGGGGAACAGCAACAATGCCACCAATCGAGGCGAGCATGTGCTGTAAAGCGAGTAAAAAGGTTAAGCCGTGAGGCGGTCTTTCATTTAGGGTGTACAGAAGTTTCATTTGATATTCCTCTGCCTGCGTTTCCGTTTACAGGCGATTGGCGGTCAAATAATGACTTCTACAAACTGCGTAGGGTCATAAAAAAGGTGCACTAACCGAGCGGAATGCGTCTACACTCCGCTGATTAGCACTATTAGCTTTTTCTTAAAAATGTTGTTCTAGCATGTGTCTTAATAGCTTGGCTTGTGAACAAACCAAGCACTCATTCTTGAGCCATCTCTAAATGACCAAATGTCTAAGAGACGGCTCAAGAACGATTTGATTAACCGATGAACACGAGCTTCGCGACAAAAATCGCGGCTAGGAAGTACATCGAAATTGATACGTCTTTTGTTTTACCTGTCGCCAGTTTCAGCACTGTGTAGGTAATGAAACCCAGTGCGATACCATTCGCGATAGAGAACGTCAGTGGCATCATTAACGCTGTAATAGCTGCGGGAGCACCGTTGGTGAAGTCTTTCCAATCCACGTGCTGCATGCTGCTCATCATCACAAACGCCACGTAAATCAACGCGCCAGAAGTAGCGTAAGCGGGGATCATGCCTGCAAGCGGTGATAGGAAAATCGCTGCTAAGAACAACACGCCAACCACAATCGCTGATAAGCCAGTTCGCGCACCTGCTGCAACGCCTGCGGCACTTTCTACGTAACTGGTGACTGGTGGACAACCCACACACGCACCTGCCACGCTTGAGATACTGTCGGCTTTCAGCGCTTTGCTCAAGCCCTCGATCTTACCCGTTTCAGGGTTGGTTAGGTTTGCGCGCTCAGCTACGCCCATCAAAGTACCCGCGGTATCGAACATGTTTACAAAAAGGAAAGCCAAGATAACGCTGATCATCGAAACATCGAGAGCACCCATAATGTCCATTTTTAGGAACGTAGGCGCTAAACTTGGTGGAGCTGCGAAGAAGCCGTTGTACTGCACTAAGCCAAGCATCATGCCAACCAGAGTCACACTCAAAATTCCGATTAACACGGCACCAAATATTTTACGCTCACTGAGTACCGCGATGATCAAGAAGGCGATAGCGGCCAGTAGCGCTTCTGGTTTAGTAAAATCCCCTAAAGAAACCAAAGTCGCTGGATTTTCGACGACAATACCTGCTGTTTTTAAGCCAATCAGACCTAAGAACAAACCAACACCCGCTGTCATGGAGTAACGCAGACTCACTGGGATACTTTCGATTATCCATTGTCGAACCTTGTAGAAACTCATCCCGACAAACAAGATGCCGGAGATAAACACCGCACCCAGTGCGACTTCCCAGCTGTAACCCATTTCGCTTACAACCGTGAACGAGAAGAAGGCATTCAAGCCCATGCCCGGTGCAAGGCCGACAGGCCAGTTCGCAAATAGTCCCATTAACAAACAACCGATCGCAGCACCAATACAGGTCGCGACGAATACCGCGCCTGAATCCATGCCAGAAGCGGCCATGATTTGTGGGTTAACGAAGATAATGTAAGCCATGGTTGCGAAGGTGGTGACACCGCCGACTAACTCATTTTTTACGCTGCTTCCATGGGCCTTAATTTTAAAAAATTTCTCTAAAATTCCGTTGTTCGCATCTTGGTTGAGTATTTCTGTTTTACTCTCACTCATGTCAGCAAGTCCTTTTATGTTGTGATCCATTTATTGAATACAGCGAGATTTCAATATTAAGTTTTATGGTTTTTTCCTAGCCGTTATTTCTTTAGTTATCTGTTGTTTAGTCATCAACTCTCTAACTAATAACGTTGTTAGTATTTTTATATGAGCGTGTTTAGTGAGTGCACACCCTTTGGGATGTACACGTTAATCTGTTTATTATTCGACGGTTGAGCTTAGTTCGAAGTTCTAGGTCACGGGACTAACTGCCCCGATAGGTGGAGAAACTGTAAGGCGAGACGAGAAGAGGAACGTGATAATGCGCTTCTGGATCATCTAAGCCGAAACGAATAACCACGTCGTCTAGGAAAGGCACGCCATCCAGCTCTACGCCTTTACTTCTGTAGTAATCGGCTACGTAAAACACCAATTGATACTTCCCCGGTCGGAAATCATTCCCTGCCAGAATCGGTGCATCGGTTCGGCCATCGGAGTTGGTGAGTACCGTCACCAGCTTTTCTGTTGAGCCTTCGTTGACCTTAAAAAGCTCTACCTTTATCTCTGCACCCGGTAAGCCGTGAGTAGTGTCTAATACGTGTGTTGTTAGTCTTCCCATAGTCCTTTAATAGCGCTTTTGGCGCTCCTCTGTTCCGTGGTTTATCTGTCTATTTCGACCTTGCAAAGAATGCAACTGGTCACTTTGTTATCACTAACTATGTACGAACTGTACACAATTAGTAAAGCTAATTGTTATAAAAATGTTGGTTAATCTGTCGTTTTTCTTGACTTTATAGATCTTGATTATCGCTTTTTAATGAACTTGAGTTTTGTTAACTTGTTGTTTTTAATTCAAAAAGTTGCGACCATTTAACTTGAATAACAAAATCTTTACATCGAGATAAATAATTGTATACAATAAATGTACAGGGGTAAGGTTACTCGATTTTTGGAAAGTCCATTAACTGATTTATTTTGATGAACCAGTGAAAGAGCGGCCAAGCCAACCACTTATGTTAGGAGTACTTGGATGAATAAGGATTATTCAAGGAATTTGATCGGTTATGGAGCTAACCCTCCAAACCCTCAATGGCCAGGTAATGCGCGCGTCGCGGTTTCTTTTGTATTGAACTATGAAGAGGGCGGTGAGCGTTGTTTGTTACATGGAGACGACGAGTCTGAAGCTTTTCTTTCAGAGATCCCGTCAGCACAGCCGATCAAAGGCGAACGTCACATGAGCATGGAATCCATTTATGAATATGGTAGCCGCGCGGGTGTATGGCGTGTTCTTCGCTTGTTCGATGAATATGAAATCCCATTGACCGTCTTTGCGGTTGCTATGGCGATTGAGCGTCATCCAGACGTTGCTAAAGCCATGGTCGAGGCGGGTCACGAAATCTGTAGTCATGGTTATCGTTGGATTGACTATCAATACATTGATGAGTCTGAAGAGCGCGACCACATGAGCAAAGCGATTGAGATCATCCAACAAGTGACGGGTCAACGCCCACAAGGTTGGTACACAGGTCGAACGGGTCCAAATACGCGTCGCTTGGTAGCAGAAGAGGGCGGTTTTCTTTACGACTCGGATGCCTACGATGATGACCTGCCTTATTGGCACATCGAAACCGGTCATCCGCAATTGGTGATCCCTTACACACTCGATGTGAACGACATGCGTTTTTCAACGGCGCAAGGCTTCAACTCGGGTGAGCAGTTCTTCCAATACCTAAAAGACACGTTTGACACCCTTTATATGGAAGGTGAAACCGCACCGAAAATGATGTCGGTTGGGCTTCACTGTCGTTTGATTGGCCGCCCCGGTCGTATTGCTGCATTAAGACGTTTCTTAGATTACGTCAAACAGCACGACAGCGTGTGGTTGTGTCGTAGAATCGATATTGCTAACCACTGGCACCAACATCATCCATATCAACCAAATAACGCTATTCATCAACCGCAAAAGTAGCAGTGAAGCAAGGAGGCTTAACGTGACTAAATTTCGATCATGCCAACCAACAACCATGGACCGCGATATCTTTGTCGCTCACTTCGCTGACGTCTACGAACACAGCCCGTGGGTTGCAGAACTGGTGTATGACCAAGGTTTGAATGCCGAAGACGACCATATCGAGAATCTTCATCTGAAAATGGCATCGACTTTGTTAAGTGCAGACCAAGGTAAACAGTTGGCTTTGATCAATGCTCACCCGGATTTAGCCGGTCGAGCAGCAGTAAACGGCGAACTTACCGAGTCGTCGACCAAAGAACAAGCGGGGGCGGGCATCGACCAGTGCAACGCCGAAGAATTTGAAAAATTCACTTCTTATAACAACAGCTACAAAAGTCGCTTCAATTTCCCTTTTATCATGGCGGTGAAGGGAGCCAATCGTTACCAAATTCTTGAGTCGTTCGAGATGCGATTAGGAAATGATAGTGAAACTGAGTTTGCTACGGCGATTCAAGAGATCAACAAGATCGCGATGTTTCGTCTCTGGGATATGTAAGTTAACGGAGTTAACAGCTATCTCAGCCCAGTCTTAGTGCGCTAAGAGTATGCTTTATAAGCGAATAAGCCACTAAGTTCTCATTTTATTATTACTTGATTAATTTCATAGGATTACACGGACATGACCCATAAATTTGAACAGTACATAAACCTTGCAGATGAAAAACTCGGCGCAAAAGCTATTTTCGCAACAGATGATTTTTTCGCAGATAAAAGCCGTCTACTCAGCCACGCAGCACCAGAGTGGAAAGACGACTTATACGACGATAACGGCAAGTGGATGGACGGCTGGGAAAGCAGACGTAAACGCGGCGAAGGTTACGATTATTGTGTCGTTCGCCTTGGCCTAGCTGGCACCATTGCTGGCGTTGATATTGATACCTCATTCTTCACAGGTAACTTCCCACCTTCGGCATCAATTGATGCGTGTTATTCACCACAAGGTGAGCCAACTGATCCAACAGAGTGGCAAGAAATTCTGCCTTCAATGGCACTACAAGGTGATCATCATCATCTTGAAGCAATCGAAAGTGACCAAGTATTTACGCACCTACGTTTGAACATCTATCCAGACGGCGGTGTCGCACGCTTACGTGTTTATGGCCGACCAAGTGTGGATTGGGAAGCAATAGATTCTCAGCAACAAGTCGACCTAGCATCGGTTGAACACGGTGGTAGAGCACTCGCATGTAGCGATGAGCACTACGGCAACAAAGCCAACATCTTAGGCCCTGGCCGCGGTGAAAACATGGGTGATGGCTGGGAAACAGCACGTCGTCGTACACCGGGTAACGACTGGGTTATCGTGGCACTAGGCCACCCAGGTAACATCGAACGTATCGTCGTGGACACGGCTCACTTCAAAGGTAACTACCCTGACAGCTGCTCGATTCAAGCGGCTTACGTGAAAGGCGGTACCGACGACCAAGTCGAAACACAAAGCCTATTCTGGCGTGAACTGTTGCCCGCACAAAAGCTGCAAGCACACGAGATTCACGAATTCATTTCTGAGGTAAACGACCTTGGTGCAATTACCCACGTACGTGCAAACATATTCCCAGATGGCGGTATCAGCCGTTTGCGTCTGTTTGGTACGAAGGCGAAATAGGTAAGGAAATCAGATATGAGTAATGGAATACGTCGTTTATCCATCGAACCGTTAACCAAGCTGGCTTTTGCAGAGTTTGGCGATGTTATCGAGTCCGATAATAGTGATTTCTTCATGATCAACAGTGGATCAACACGTCGCTACCACAAGTTAGCGACAACGGATGTACAAGACCAAGATGGAGAAGCCATCATCAGCATCTTCCAGGCCACACCGTTGAGCTACCCACTGACCATCAAAATGTTAGAGCGTCATCCACTTGGCTCTCAGGCATTCATTCCATTACTTGGTCAACCCTATTTAATTGTTGTTGCGCCAAAAGGCGACGATCCAACATTAGCCAATAGCCGAGCTTTCATGAGCAACGGCCGTCAAGGAGTGAACTATCACAAAGGGGTGTGGCATCACCCAGTTCTCGCCCTCACCGATCAAGACCAGTTCTTGATCGTCGATAGAGGCGGCGAAGGGCACAACTGTGACGAAGTTTATTTCGACAGCGATCGAGTGGCATTGCATTTGGAAGATTTGCCAACGGAAGACAACAAGGAAGAGCAACGCTTAGCTAAAGCGTTGTGATACAGGAGTTTATTATGGATCCGCATATTACAGAATGGTTGAATTTAGCAATACGCTGGGCTCACATGATTGTTGGTGTTGCGTGGATAGGCGCATCATTTTACTTTGTTTGGTTAGAAAACAACCTTAACCGAGTTAACCCTAAAACGGGCCTTTCAGGTGACTTATGGGCGATTCACGGCGGTGGTATCTATCATCTAGAGAAGTACAAACTTGCGCCACCAGAGATGCCAGAGCACCTGCACTGGTTCAAATGGGAAGCTTACTTCACGTGGATCACCGGTGTGTGTCTACTGGGTGTGGTTTACTACCTCAACGCTGAAATTTACCTGATTGCACCGGGCTCTGGCCTTGATTCAACAACGGCAATCGCGATTGGTATTGGTTCATTCGTTGCTGGTTGGTTTATTTACGACTTACTGTGTGACTCGCCATTAGGTAAAACCCCCGTGTTGCTTGGCGTTGTGCTGTTTGTACTACTAGTCGCTGCAACATATGGCCTAACTCAAGTGTTCAGTGGTCGTGGCGCTTACATCCACGTAGGGGCCATCATTGGTACCATCATGGTGGGTAACGTATTCCGCGTTATCATGCCGGCGCAGCGTAACTTAGTGAAAGCGATTGAAGAGAAGCGCGAACCGGATCCTGCATTGCCAGCGAAAGGCTTACTGCGTTCTCGTCACAACAACTACATGACACTGCCAGTGCTGTTCATCATGATCAGTAACCACTTTCCAAGCACTTATGGCTCGGAATACAACTGGTTGATTCTTGCTGGGCTAGCGATCTTTAGTATCTTGGTACGTCACTACTTCAACACCCGTCATGGTAGCCAGAAGTTTGCATGGACAGTACCTGTAGCGGCATTGGGGATGATCACGCTTGCATTTGTTACCTCGCCTTACGCGAAAAAGCAGATGACTCCGGTTGTACAAGCGCCAGTGGTTCAAGAAGTGCAAGTAAGCGCGACTGAATCGACGACAGAAGAGGCTGTTTCGAACGGCACAGCTTCAACGACGACTCGTTCTCAAGCTGTTCCTGCAGACCACGCAATGCAAACGGCTAGCGCAGGCGTAAGCTTTGAAACCATCAACAAAGTCATTCAAGAGCGCTGTTCTGTGTGTCACTCCTCAACCCCGAGCCACGCCGCTTTTGCTGCTGCGCCAGCCGGTGTGATGTTTGATACCCCAGAAGAGATTAAAGCCAACGTACCAAGAATTGTTGCTCAAACCGTAACAACCAAGGTGATGCCGCTTGGCAACATGACTCAAATGACCGATGCAGAACGTGCACTCATCGGCACTTGGGTTGAGCAAGGCGCGACGCTTCAATAACAGTACTTTGTAATAACAGTACTTTGCAATAACAGTAATCAGCACCCTTTACCTAAGAGCATGAGTCTTAGGTGAGGCTTGGGGAGAGTTTGGTTTCGGGCACGCGCCAAACTCATCCCACCCTGTTTCCCCGGTTCCTATAACCGGGGCTTTTTGTTTTTGGGCAATCGGGAAAGTGAATTATCTATATGGATGAAACTCATCTCATATTTTAGTATTATCTAATAAAAATATTAAAGGGAATGTATGAGAGCGATTAGGATAATAT